>NZ_JBMLSM010000238.1:0-23577 GCF_049240505.1 Novosphingobium sp. | reverse complement strand
GACGCACCATGAACGAGATCAGCTCGATCGGGAAAATGATCGGGATCATCGGAACGGGCGTGCCGTGCGGCACGAAAAGAGAGAAGAAGTGCAGACCATGCTTGGCAAAGCCGACGCCCAGCACGATCGCAAAGCTCATCACCGCCAGAACACCAGTGACGGTGAAGTGGCTGGTGGGTGTGAAGGGATGCAGACCAAACAGCGCCAGCGGCAGCAGGCCGAGCATGTTTGCGAACAGGATGAACCCGAACAACGAGAAGACATAAGGCAGGTACTTGCGTCCGGCCTTGCCAATGTTCGCCTGAAGCAGGCTGTCGACGAAGCCGGTCAGCCCTTCGACCGCCATCTGCCAGCGGCCCGGAACGAGCTGGCGCTTTGCACCGCCCGCAACGAAAGCCACGAGAACGACGGTGGTGATCGCCATCCACAACGCCGAATTGGTGAACGCGATGTTGTAACCACCGATAGCCCAGTTCTCGGTCCCGAACAGGGATTCGATGGTGAACTGGTGAACCGGATCGACCTTGCCTTCGGCCACGCGCAAAACCCCGTATCACTCGAATACAACAACAGCGCCCTATTCGGGGCGCCGGCTCGAAATTCGGATGATGTTGCGGAACGCCACGACGACGCCCATGAACAACATCACCAGCAACCCCCAGGGGCTTGTTCCGGCAAACTGGTCAATGACCCAGCCGATGAACGCGCCACCCACAAGACCCCCGATCAGTTCCGCCAGCACGCGGTTGCCCATGCGATAATTCGCATCGGTTTCACCGCCTGCCTTTGGCCGGTTGCGCTCCTCTTCACGCTCTCGAAGGGCTTTCAGCCGCTTGTCGAGCGCATCGATCCGCGCATCCTCACCGATAGGCTCCATCCCGGACGGTTCATCATTCATGCCAATTCCCCTGATCAGTTGCCCGACCGAAAGTGCAGCACAAACGACGGATGACCGCCGAGGGCGCGGTCCCCTTAGGCGGGGGGTATCCCTGAGTCAACCGTAACAGACCGTGGCTGATCCAAGGTATGAGTGCAAAAGCAAACGCCCTTCCGCGCAGATGCGAGGAAGGGCGCAAAAGCCAGCGTTTCCGGCCAGCGATTCGTATGCGCTTTTTGTCGCGAAGCGCGACAGTTGCGGCACCGGCCCGCGCCCCCCCCCCGCCCCCCCATGACGGTTAGATAGGGGGGGGGCGGGCGGGGGAGCGGGCCGGTGCCGCAAGCCAATGACGGATGTCAGTGGCGCATCAAATCAGAATCAAGGGCAACGCGAATCACGCAAGGGCGCACCCGCTCCGCGCGTCTGCCACGAACCATCAGGCGCCTGATACTTCTCGCCCGGCTTCGTCTGCGCAATCAGCAAGCAGCCAGACGTGAGCGCGTATTCCTCGACCGTTGCCTTGTTTGCCTGCGCCTTTTCGGCATAAACAGCCTTGCGCTTGATGTTGATGTCTTCAACCACGGCACGAAGCGCAGGCGCGGGCGGGGTAACGTAGCCGAGATAGCCGTCCATCTTCTCGCCCACCTGACCGGCGGCGCGGGCGGCGGAATAGGCGGGATCGCGGTTCTGCGCAGCAACGGGCGCGGTAACCACGCCAAGCATTAGGCCTGCTGCGGCCAGCATGGTCAGGCTCTTGCGCATTGAAACCTTGGTCATCGTTTCCATCCTCAAACCTTCCGGCCTCATCAAAAGATGTCCGGGTTGCTCTCGATCGTGGCGTTTGCATCCTGCGCGAGCCGATACACGACCTCCTGCTTGATGTTGATGTTCAGCTCGATCACGATCGGCTTGTCCGGTGCGTTCACCGAAATGCAACCGGTCGTTGCACCAATCATGGCCAAAGCCCCCATCAACGGCAGCGCGAGCAGGGCGCGACGCCTGTAGTGTGATCCGTTCCCCATGCTGTTTCTCGTCGCAGGGTTCGCGGATCGGGTCAATTCCGGGTTCCTCATGGCATTTTTCCGCTTTCTGCAGGCTGAATATCTGGCTTTGATCCGGGCAGGACGATGACGGGCGTGCCGCCAGCGCGCACACCGTTTCCGAAGCGCTGAAGCGCGCGGCCCTGCGCATCGACAAGGCCCAGCGTGCGCGGGTCTTTGACGAAGGCAGGATCATACATCGCCTTGAACGAGGTGATGAGCTGGTAGAATGGCGCGCGGATATTGACGTTGAACTGGATCGGCAGATTGGCGACCTGCTTTGTGATGAAGTTGCTTTTCGTGCCTACACCCTGTTTCACGCCGCCGAACTTCACGTTCGTCACGATTTCGCCCTCCAGATCGCCGCGCATGGCGATGGTCATCGTCTGGTAGTCGAGCGATTTGAGCGCATCGAAGGCGAAGTTGGCCATCGCGCCCATGTTCTCATAGGTCAGCGCACCGACATAGGAGACGTTGCCACCGGGCGCGCGGGAAACAAGCGTGCCTTCTTCAATCCGGCCGCCATTTGCATCGAACACCAGCGGGAACTGGCCATCGAACGTGCCGGTGGCGGCAAGGTTGCCCAGTTCCATCTTCTCGATGAACTTGGCCGCATCGATACCATTGACGGTGAGCGTGTAGCGCCGCGCTTCGGCTATACCAAGGCGCAGATCGGTGGGTTCGAGTATCAGAGTGCCACCGAGGAAAGGCCAACGCGCATCGTGGAGACGCAGCACCTGATCTGGCAGAAGCGTCAGATCGATCACGCCTTCGCTCACTTCGATGCCCGGGTTGATCGAAGCGACAGTGACCTTCTGGTGCGGTGCACTGACCATGCCGAGCAGATCGGTGAATTCGATCCGGCCTTTCAAGCCCTTGGCCGGGCCGAAAGCGGCGGCAAGATCCATATTGTCGGTGCCGAAATTGCCAGTGCTGGTAACGGCACGCTGGTTCCAGTCGATACGGCCGGTGCCGGTAACCTTGCCTTCGACATTGGCGACGACGCCCAACGCCAGCCGCGTGAGTTGCGCGGGCTGGAAGCCCTTGTCGAACACGAGGTTCGGCACGGACAGGTCAGCATGGCCAGTGCCTGTTGAAAGATCGTGCCGGATCACAGCAGAGCCAACTTCGCGCAGGGACTTTGCTTCACGCAGCAATGTGTTGGCGGTAATGCGATTATCGGCGAGCGTCAGCGTCGCGCCGTCGCTGCGCAGCATTTCAAACCGGGCCGGGTCGAGGCGATCGGTCAGATCGAAGCCTGCACCAGTGAGCGTGAGGGCGCCATTCGCAAAGCGCCATTGGCCCGACGCATTGGCAAGGTTGAGCGGAACAGCAGCGAGGCTGGCTTCGACGCCTGCGAAATTGCCAGTGAAGTCCTTGCCCAGCTTTGCATCGAGATCAGCAAGGCGGAAACGGGAAGCGGTTTCTGGAGGGCCAAGCGTGACTTCGACGGCCTTGGCGGCGAGCGCCCCGGGCCACGCAAAGCCAACCGCACCGGTCTTAACGCGGAGCGGCGTATCGGCAAGGCTTCCGGTGAGCTCAAGGCCCGGCGTTCCGGCTGCAAGACGCAGGCCAGCGCGCCCATTGCGGACGATGGCGGAACCGCCAGGCGGGCAAAGCACCAGCGTGTTGCCGTCAACCGCGACACTGCCGAGGACAAGGCGATCGAAGCGGGCATTGACGCAATGCTTCCATAACGCAAGATCACCCCGCGCGCCGTAGCTGCCGCTGACGGGCAGAACGAGGTTCTGCACTGAACCCCCGGGAATCGCGCCAGAAACCTGCGCACTGCCAGAAAAGCCGAGCGAACCATCCGGCACCTGCGCGATCATCATTTCAGGGATGGCGAGAGCGCCACCCTCTGCGCGCCACGGTGCCATCGCCAGGCGGAACAGGGCCTGCCCGGCGCGGCCACGTTCCATCCGCCCTGTGATGCGGGGAAGCCCTGCCCCGCCGGTGGTGATGTTCCCTGCAAGCAACGGTGCGCCGCCTTTGCTGCCACTGGCAAGCTGGAAGCGCGAGAGCGTGAGCAGCGCCTGCCCGCTACCGCCGGTCATTTGTGCCTGCGGGATCACCACCGAGAGCGCATCGCCATTGCGCCGCAGGGTGACTTCGCCCGTCAGGCGGCTACCGCGTTCCTCGCGCACAAGGCTGCGGCGCATCTGCGCCAGCATCGGTGCCAGCAGCGTACCACTGGCACTGCGCTGAGCGGCATCGAAAGCGCTGACGAGGGCTGCACCCTGCCTCAACCCCTCACCCTGCAATGCCCCCCGGAACTCCGCCCTGTCCAATCCATCGCGGGCACGGATGGCGCCGTCCACGCCAAGCAGGCCGAAGCGAACGCCATCGCTGGAAACGCCGCCGGCATTGGCCTGGATCCGCCCGGTCAGCGCCCCGTCACGCAAGGCAAGACGCGTGTCGAGTGCCAGCGATTGCGCCGACATGCCGGGAAACGCCAGCTTTTGTCCACGCAGGGCAACATTGCCGGTCAGTCCTGCAAAATCCTTGTCGGCAATCGCCTTAACCTGAGCGACGAGCGGCCCACTGCTGGCCCCGCCATCGCAGTTCAAACCCGCCATGCGAAGCGGACCTGAGAGCGAGGGGCGCGCCTCGCGGATCGCAACCTTGCCGAACAGGTCGATTTTCCCGGCACGGCAGCCGGAAACAGCAATATTTGGCGCCGTTGCCGCGAGCGTTCCAGCAAAGCCGTTCTGCAGCGCTCCCTGACCTTCAAGCGAAAGGCCGATCTTGCCATAGTCGGTGAGCATCAGACCGCGCCCGTCCTCAATCACGAGATCAAGCTTGGGCAGCGTGAAAGGTGTTTCATCTGCCTTTGGTGCAAAAAGCACTTTGTCGAGCGAGCCGAAGCTCAACTTTCCGTCCAGATACTGCCCGTAAACCCTTGGTCGGACTAACGTAACTCCGCCCACGACGGGCGTGCCCCAGCGATAGCGGATCGTGACCAGCACGCGCTCGACGGTCAGGTCTGGTCGCTTGGGATCACCCACCACCAGGTTTTTCAGCACCTGCTGGCCGGGACCGATGCTTTCGATCTCATAAGTGGCAGGCAGGCCATAAGCCTTAAGCTGGCTGAGGATGATTCGATCAGCCAGCCGTTCCTTCGAAAGCCACAGACCTCCCCCGGCCACGGCGACGACGGCAAGCACCGACATGCCTGCGCGCCGCCATTTGCGCGCAGGTTTTGGCGCAGGATCGACAGCGCCCTCGACTACGGGCGCGGCGCCGACTTCCGCCATTTCGAAACGATCTGCCATCTGCCCCCTTCTTGCGCACTCCCGCAGGTTGGGCAATGCACGGCGTTGAACGCACTGGCTCCGTTTCGGTGCCCGCGAGGAGTTGAATGGCCGACCAGACCCGACTCTTTCCTGAACAGACCGCCGCAAATGGCGGAAAATCGTCGTTCGATGGTGCAGACCCCAGCGGCCATCGCGCGCGGTTGCGCAAACGGCTGATGTCGGGCGGAGACGATGCTCTGGCTGATCACGAGGTGATCGAATACCTGCTGATGGTGGCGCGCCCGCGCATAGACACCAAACCGATTGCCCGATCGCTGGTGCAACGGTTCGGCAGTCTGGCAGGCGTGTTGAATGCCGATCCGCAAGCGCTGGCGCTGCATCCCAACATGGGCGAAACGAGCGCGGCGGCGCTGCACATCGTGGCACTGGCGGCACGACGCCTTGCGCGGACTACGGTGCGCGAACAGCCAGTTCTATCAAACTGGCAGGCGCTGCTGGATTACCTGCACATCGACATGGCGCACCTGAATGTGGAACGGGTGCGCGTGCTCTATCTCAATTCGCAGAACTTGCTCATCCTTGATCATCTGGTGGGCGACGGGACGCTGGATGAAAGTCCGATCTACACACGCGAAGTGATCAAGAAGGGGCTGGACGTGGGGGCGGCCGCGATGATCCTTGTCCACAACCATCCGTCAGGATCTCCGCAACCGAGTCGGGCAGACATTCAGGTCACGCAGAAGATCATGGAAGCGGCCCGACTGATGGGCATGACGGTGCACGATCACATAATTATTGGCCGTGAAGGGCACACATCGCTGAAAGCCAAAGGCCTGATCTAAAGTTATAAATTGCATTTCCCAAAGCATGTCGACCGCACTGACAAAAAGCGGGGCATTGCCAAACTGACGTTCAGGAACCATTGCTATCGAAGGACAATCAGGGGCCGGGGTCAGTTTTGCGACATCGCAGCGAAATCGAAGGATTGCGCGCGCTCGCAGTTGTTCCGGTCGTTTTATTCCACGCATGGGTTCCGGGATTTCGCGGGGGCTTTGCGGGGGTAGACGTATTCTTCGTTATCACCGGCTACCTGATCACCCGCTCAATTCTGGAAAATATCGCGCAACGCACGTTCACGCTGCGCGAATTCTACGAGCGCCGTGCAAGGCGAATTCTTCCCGCACTGTTTCCCATGCTCCTGACCAGCATAACGTTGGCGTGGGCATTGATGACCCCACCGGACTTTCGCAAGTTTGCGCAAGCGACCGTAGCAAGCACCATGTTCGTGGCGAACATGCTGTTCGCCCGCAAAACCGGCTATTTCGACGATGACGAAGGCTACGGTCCTTTGCTGCACTTGTGGACGCTTTCTGTGGAAGAGCAGTTCTACATCGTATTTCCGCTGCTGGTGCTGGCGCTCGTAAAGCTCCGCAGCAGCGCTCCAGCGCAGTCTGGCCGGTTGATGCTTGTGACATTCAGCCTGTTGGCAACCGCATCATTTGCGGCAGGGCTGTTTTTGCGGACGAACGATCCGGCACTGGCCTTTTTCGTGCTACCAACGCGGGCCTGGGAATTGCTGGTCGGAGCAGTCTGCGCGGTTCTGCCTGCGGCACGCGAACGCGGATGGGGTGCGCTTGCAGGCGTGGCAATGATTCTGGCGGGCTATGTAGTTTGCGATCCTTCCGCAATACCGGGATCGGCACTGCTGTTACCGGTAATCGGTACGGCGCTGGTGCTGCGCTATGCCGCACCGGAAAACCTTGTGGGCAAGCTGCTCGGCATTGCACCGTTAACTGCGATCGGCGCAGCATCCTATGGCATCTATCTGTGGCACAATCCGCTACTGGGTATGCTGGATTATGTGTGGCTGGGCGAGCCTCCATCGTGGATCGTGGGTGCAACGATCATGCTGGCAGTGCTGCTCGGCTTCGCTTCGCTCTATCTGATCGAGCGTCCCGTGCGAAATCGGAGTGTGCTGGGTAGACCGGTGGCCCTCATAACAGGATGCGGCGCACTGCTGACTTTGGTGCTGTTGCCCGGGCTGGCCGGGCACTGGCGCAAGCTGGAGCCGCGCAGTGCGCCTGTGAGTGCCGAATTGGGCAATCACGCCCCCCCGAAAGAGCGCGTGTGGCAAATCATTCCACCGGGCAACGCTCCATTGCGCTATATTGTCTATGGCGACAGCTTTGCGCGGCAGTACTTTCCGGCGCTGACCGAACATTATGGCGAAGGTGCTCTGCTAACTTCGCCCGGCTGCCTCGGCCTGCCGGGACTGACCAACTTTCGCGACCGTTCCGACGCGGCGCGGGACTGCGCCAGCCGCCCCGATCGGCTCGCCCGGCTCGTCCGGGACCGAAACATCAAGACGGTCATCTGGGCGCAGCGTTGGGAACGCGAGATGTTCGATACGGCCACGCTGCAAAGCGTGGGCAGATCATCGGGAACCGGTTGGACCACAGTAGCACAAGGTATCGAAAGGGTGCGGACTGCCCTGCCCCCGGACACACGCCTGATCATCATCGCCAACGCACCAACCGCAGCCGCGGCGGGTGATGCGATGGAAGGTGGCTACCTGCGGTGCCTAGCCTACATTAACGTCGTCTGCCCGACTTCCTATCGAATTGATCGTGCGGAAGGCCATCGCATCAACCCCTTGCTTGCTGCAAAAGCTTCGCGCCTGCCTGGCACCCTCTATTTCGATCCGGCGCAAGTGCTGTGCGATGCCAAGGGGTGCGCGCTGATGCGGCAAGGCAAAGCGGTCTATCACGACTGGACCCACCTGACCGAATGGAGCGCGCAAGCTGTGATCAGGCGCTTCGCGGAGGAAAATCCCGTGCTGTGATGGCAACGTGATCAAGGCTCGAAACGTCTTGCCCCTTGCCATCATGCGCCCCCTTCCCTAGCGGCCCCGGCATAAGCCACGCGCACGAACTGCATCGGAGTCGAACATGGTCCCCCGTTATGCCCGCCCCGCGATGACCGCGATCTGGGAACCCGAAGCCCGCTACCGCATCTGGTTCGAGATCGAAGCCCACGCCACCGAGAAGCTGGGCGAACTGGGCGTAGTGCCGCCAAGCGGCGCAAAAGCATTGTGGGACTGGTGGGCAACCAATCCCGCCATCGACGTGGCCGCCATCGACGCAATCGAAGCGGTGACCAAGCATGACGTGATCGCGTTCCTTGATTGGGTAGCGCAGCAGGTCGGTCCCGAAGCGCGTTTCATGCACCAGGGCATGACCAGTTCGGACGTGCTCGACACGACGCTGAGTGTGCAGCTTGCACGCGCGTCGGACCTGTTGCTGGCCGATCTTGATGCGCTGCTGGAAGCAATCAAGCGTCGCGCTTTCGAACATAAGTACACGCCTACCATCGGCCGCAGCCACGGCATTCACGCCGAACCGACCACATTCGGCAAGAAGCTCGCCGAAGCCTATGCCGAATTCACCCGCTGCAAGGCGCGCCTTGTTGCCGCACGCGCGGAAGTGGCGACTTGCGCGATTTCCGGCGCGGTAGGCACGTTTGCAAACATCGATCCTTCGGTCGAAGAATATGTGGCCGACAAGCTGGGGCTGGCGGTTGAGCCGGTATCGACGCAGGTCATCCCGCGCGATCGCCATGCGATGTTCTTTGCAACGCTGGGCGTGATCGCCAGCAGCATCGAACGCCTTGCCGTGGAAGTGCGCCATCTGCAGCGCACCGAAGTTCTGGAAGCGGAAGAATACTTCTCGCCTGGCCAGAAGGGCTCGTCAGCCATGCCGCACAAGCGCAACCCGGTGCTGACCGAGAACCTTACCGGCCTTGCCCGCATGGTTCGCTCTGCCCTGACGCCGGCCCTGGAAAACGTTGCGCTTTGGCATGAGCGCGATATTTCCCACTCTTCGGTCGAACGCTTCATCGGGCCTGATGCAACGATCACGCTCGACTTTGCGCTGGCGCGTTTGACCTCGGTGGTCGACAAGCTGGTCATCTATCCCGAGCGGATGCAGAAGAACCTCGACAAGATGGGTGGCCTTGTCCACTCGCAGCGCGTGCTGCTGGCACTGACGCAGGCCGGGCTTGAGCGCGATACGGCGTACCGTCTGGTGCAGCGGAATGCGATGAAGGTGTGGGAATCGGACGGCCAGTTGAACCTGATGGAACTGCTCAAGGCAGACGAGGAAGTGGCTGCCGCGCTGACGGTTGAGCAGATCGAGGACAAGTTCAACCTCGACTACCACTTCAAAGCCATCGACACGATCTTTGCGCGGGTGTTTGGCGAGGCCTGATCCACACGGCTTGCGCCCCCGCGCAGGCGGGGGACTCGCCAAGCGGGCCAACCTGCCTTAAGCATCGCGGCAAGGGCGGGTGGCTCACGAAGCGAAAGGCACGGCAATGCTGCGCACGATTTTCTGGGTTCTCGTGATTGCCGTGCTGGCAGCTTTCACGGCGGCCAACTGGCAACCGGTCGAAGTGCGAATCTGGGAGGGGCTGCTGCTCGAAACGCGGCTGCCTGCGTTGGTCATTCTGGCGTTCCTGCTGGGACTGGTTCCAACCTGGCTGCTTTATCGCGCCACGCGCTGGCGACTGCTGCGGCGGATCGCCAATCTTGAAACGCAACTGACCGTCAAAACCGCGCCATCGCTGACCTCCACCAACCTCGAAACCGCACAAGCAGCCGAAACCAAGAGCGAGACCCCGTGAGCAACCCGATCTACCTTGCCCTCGACCTGCCGCGCCTCGACGCCGCGATTGCCCTTGCCCACAAAGTAAAGGGCCATGTCGGCGGCTTGAAGCTGGGGCTGGAATTCTTTTGCGCGCACGGACACCACGGCGTGCATGAAGTGGCCAAGGTCGGCCTGCCGATTTTCCTCGACCTCAAACTGCACGACATTCCGAACACGGTGGCGGGCGCGATGCAATCCATCCATGTGCTGGAACCGGCCATCGTAACGGTTCACGCATCAGGCGGTCGTGCGATGATGGAAGATGCCAAGGCTGCTGCGGGCGAGCATTGCAAGGTTGTGGCCGTCACCGTCCTCACCAGCCTCGACGATGCCGACATGGCCACGATGGGCGTAGGCGGTTCGGCCCACAATCAGGCCCTGCGCCTGGCAGATCTGGCGCAGGAAGCCGGGCTGGATGGTATCGTCTGTTCGGGACACGAAGTCGGCGCAATTCACAAGCGGTGGAAGAACGGCTACTTCGTGGTGCCGGGCCTGCGCCCTGCCGATGGAAAGCTGGGTGACCAGAAGCGTTCTGTCACCCCCCGCGCCGCGCGCGATGCCGGGGCCAGCGTCCTCGTCATCGGTCGCCCGATCAGCCGCGCGGAAGACCCGGTGGCTGCAGCGCGCGCTATCGAAGGCACGCTCTGATCCGATGATCCACTTCAGGCTTGCCGAAGCTGGCGATGTGCCTGCGCTGCGTGCCTTGGTAGAAAGCGCCTATCGCGGAGAAAGCGCGAAACGGGGCTGGACGCACGAGGCCGATCTGCTGGACGATGAGCGCACCAGCGATGCTGAAATCGCAGATGCCATTGCTGACAAGAACGCGCGCGTCCTGCTTGCCCGGATTGACCGCGATCTGGCAGGCACAGTTACGATCCGCAACCTTGGCTCTGGTCGTGCCTACCTCGGTATGCTTTGCGTCGATCCAGCCCTGCAGGCCTCCGGGCTTGGCCGCGCGCTTATTGCGGATGCAGAGGATATGGCGGTCGAAGCGTTCGACGCAGACGTCATGGAAATGACCGTGATCGACGCGCGGACCGATCTTATCGCGTATTATGAGCGGCGCGGCTATATGCGAACGGGCGAAATGCGCCCCTTTCCCTATGGTGATGGCAATCGTTATCGCATGGTCGTGCTGGAACGAAGGCTGCGCTGAACGGTTCATCGCCCCGTAACGTCGCTGCGCGCAGATCGGCGGCATTGCCCATAACAGGGACACTTACGGGAGATACCTCCACATGAAGCGCATGTTTCTTTTCGCCGCCGCCGCTGCGGCGCTTGTTCCTCTTGCAGCACAGGCACAGGTCATGTCGAATAGCCCGGTCGTCAGCGCTGGAAACACGCTGCTGAGCATTGCCGCAGAAGGCAAATCGGCCCGCACCCCGGACCTTGCCGTGTTCACCGCAGGAGTCACCACGCAGGGCAAGACGGCGGGCGAAGCGCTGGGCGAGAACGCACAGCGCATGACGTCGGTCATCGCAGCGCTGCGCAAGACAGGCATTGCGGAACGCGATATCCAGACAAGCAACCTTTCGGTCAATCCGGTCTATGGCCAGCCCAAACGCCTGCCCGATGGCTCCTATGAACAGCAGGACCCGGTGATCATCGGCTATCAGGCCAGCAATCAGGTTTCGGTCCGTCAGCGCAAACTCGACCAGTATGGCAAGGTGATCGACACGCTGGTTGCGGCAGGCGCCAATCAGGTGAATGGGCCGGCCTTCCAGATCGATTCGCCCGATGGCGCGCTGGATGAAGCGCGAATCGAAGCGATGAAGAAGGCGCGGGCGCGGGCGGACCTCTATGCCAAGGCTGCAGGCCTGCGGGTGGTGCGTATTCTTTCGATCAGTGAAAACGCCGGGTGGGCACCGCCGCAGCCGCCGGTCCTGTTTGCACGAGCCGAAATGGCCTCTGCGCCCAAGGCGTCCCCAGTTGCTGCGGGCGAACTGGAAATGACGGTGACGGTCAACGTCAGCTACGAATTGGCGCCGTGAGGCTGAATTGACAGGTGCGGCGCGTGTCTTCTAACGCGCCGCCCATGCCCGGACCGATGATCAAGATCTGCGGAGTGACTACGCGCGACGCGCTCGACGCAACGATTCATGCGCAGGCGACGCACGTAGGGTTCAATTTCTTCCCGCCCTCGCCCCGTTTTCTGAAGCTGGATTATGCACCGGCACTGGCAGAGCAGGCGGGAGGCAGGCTTACACGGGTCGGTGTGTTTGTGGACGCGGACGATGCCTTCATGGCCGACGCCGTTGCGGCAGCACGCCTCGATGCGATCCAACTTCACGGCAAGGAAGATCCGGCGCGCGTGGCAGCATTGCGCGCACGCTTTGGCAAACCTGTGTGGAAGGTGATTTCCGTTGCTGGGCCAAGCGATGTGGCCAAGGCAGACGCCTATGCCACCGCCGCCGATTTCCTGCTGTTCGATGCCAAGACACCCAAGGGTGCCGCTCTTCCCGGTGGACTGGGGCTGGCTTTCGACTGGACGCTGCTTCGGTCCTACAACGGACCGCTTGGCTGGGGCCTTGCGGGCGGACTTTCGCCGGAAAACGTAGCAGAAGCTGTGCGCGGCACGGGTGCTGCCCTGATCGATGTATCCTCTGGCGTGGAAAGCGCGCCGGGCGTTAAGGATGCCGACCGTATCCGCACGTTCTGCTTCAACGCCCGCAACGCCTGAATCAAAACGGAAACGGGCGGCCTCCCGAAGGAGACCGCCCGTCCATAAGTTCCAATCGTGTCTGGAGACGCGATAGATCAGAACTTCACGCCGAGACCAACCACAGCCGCGTCGTTGTCGGTGAACAGCGCGTTGTCGTTGAAGAAGTGGCGATATTCGGCCTTCGCGTAGAACTTGCCGAACGAGTGCTGGTAGCCAGCGCCGAGCGACCATGCGCCTTCGCAGCCGTCGCAGTTTTCGGTGTTGTAGCCGCCGATGCCATAGAGCTTGCCAGCTTCGCCGATCTTCGCACCAGCGCGTGCTGCAAAGCCGAAGGTAACCTTGGTGCCATCGGTCAGCAGCTTGTCAGCCGAAACTTCGCCACCGGCAAATGCGGTTTCACCGAGGTCGAAATCGTAGCCAGCGGCCACACCAGCGATTTCTTCGCTGTCGGTGCTGTTCCACACGATGCCACCGCGTGCTTCGACGCGCGCTTCGTTGGCAAGAGCCGGGGTAGCCGCAACGAGCGAAGCGGCGAGCGAGATAAGAACCAGACGCATATTATTGTACTCCTGACTTTTTGGCCCCTTCTTTGCGAAGTAGGCAGGGGTCAGGTAGGTTCGGCCTTAGCCTGTGACAATGACGAAAATCACTACAGAAGCACATCAATGCGAAATTGTGACATAGCTGCAACATTAGCCAAACTAACAAATTCGACAAAATCCGATTTTTATTTGGCCATTATTATAACGCAAAAAGGCGACCCCTTTCGGAGCCGCCTTCACGACGTTGCCAGACCGCCCTAGACTGAGCGAGATTGCCGCAAGATGAACGGTGCGTGCAGCTTTCCGCAATGCAGCATCCGCCCCCTGCCCCAAAGGCTGGCGCTTTGCAAATCTGGACAAGCGCCGCGCCCTCTGCCAAGCGCCGGGGCATGAACGCGCAGACTCCCAACAGCTTCCGCAACCAGCCCGACGATCGCGGCCATTTTGGCCAGTTCGGCGGTCGCTATGTTGCCGAAACGCTGATGCCGCTGATCCTCGATCTGGAAGCCGAATACCGCAAGGCCAAGGCTGACCCCGCGTTTCAGGCAGAGTTCGACGATCTGCTGGAGCATTATGTCGGCCGTCCAAGCCCACTCTATTTCGCACCCCGGCTGACCGAAGAACTGGGCGGCGCGCAGGTCTGGTTCAAGCGCGACGAACTGAACCACACCGGCGCCCACAAGATCAACAACTGCATAGGCCAGATTCTGCTCGCCATGCGCATGGGCAAGACGCGGATCATCGCGGAAACCGGCGCGGGGCAGCACGGCGTCGCCACCGCCACAGTCTGCGCGCGCTTCGGCCTGCCCTGCGTGATCTTCATGGGCGCAACCGACGTTGAACGGCAGAAGCCCAACGTGTTCCGCATGAAGCTGCTGGGCGCGGAAGTCGTGCCCGTCACGGCAGGCGCGGGCACGCTGAAGGATGCAATGAACGAGGCGCTGCGCGATTGGGTGGCGAATGTGCACAACACGTTCTACATCATCGGCACCGCTGCCGGGCCGCACCCCTACCCCGAACTGGTCCGTGATTTCCAGAGCGTGATCGGCAAGGAAGCCCGCGCGCAGATGCTTTCGCGCATCGGTCGCCTGCCGGACCTGCTGGTCGCGGCCATCGGCGGCGGCAGCAATGCCATCGGTCTGTTCCACCCATTTCTCGACGATGAATCGGTCAGGATGCTCGGCGTTGAAGCGGCAGGGCATGGACTGGACAAGGAACACGCCGCATCCCTCGCAGGCGGACGCCCCGGCATCCTCCACGGCAACAAGACCTACCTGCTGCAGGACGATGACGGCCAGATTCTCGAAGGCCACTCGATCAGCGCAGGCCTCGATTATCCCGGCATCGGACCTGAGCATTCATGGCTCAAGGAAATAGGCCGCGTGGACTATACCTCGGTGACCGACAAGGAAGCCTTGGACGGCTTCCAACTGCTCTGCCGCACCGAAGGCATCATCCCCGCGCTCGAACCTGCCCACGCCATCGCAGCGGTCAAGAAGGTCGCGCCGACGATGGGCAAAGACCAGATCATCCTCGCCAACCTCTGCGGTCGCGGCGACAAGGACATCTTTTCCGTGGCGGAGCATCTGGGGGTATCGTTGTGAGCCGTTTGTCCAACGCCTTCGCCAAGGGCCGCCCCGCCCTCGTCACGTTCGTCACCGGTGGCGATCCCACGCCTGACGCTACCGCTTCCGTTCTGGACGCGCTCGTCGAAGGGGGTGCGGATGTGATCGAATTGGGGATGCCGTTCACCGATCCGATGGCTGATGGCCCCGCGATCCAGTTGGCCAACCTGCGTTCGCTGGGTGCGGGTACCACCACCGCTGCTATTTTCAGCATCGCCGCCGCATTCCGCTCACGCCATCCCGAAGTACCGCTGGTGCTGATGGGTTATGCCAATCCGATGACCATTCGCGGCGCGGACTGGTTCGCCGCCGAATGCGTGAAGGCGGGCGTCGATGGCGTAATCTGCGTGGACATTCCGCCGGAGGAAGACCCTGAACTTGGCCCCGCGCTGCGCGAAGCGGGCGTTTCGCTGATCCGCCTCGCCACGCCGACGACAGACCATGCGCGGTTGCCTGCCGTGCTCGAAGGCTCTTCGGGCTTCCTCTATTACGTGTCGGTCGCGGGCATCACCGGGATGCAACAGGCCGCGCAAGCCTCGATCGACGAGGCGGTGGCGCGAATCAAGGCTTCGGCCACTATCCCCGTCGCGGTAGGCTTCGGCGTGCGCACGCCCGAACAGGCGGCCTCCATCGCCCGGGTGGCCGATGGTGTCGTCGTGGGATCGGCATTGGTCGATCTCGTCGCAAAGCATGGTGCGGATGCCGCCGGGCCGGTGAAGGAGCTCACCGCCGCGCTCGCCGCTGCCGTCCACTCTGCCCGCAAGGAAATCGCATGAGCTGGCTGAATAAGGTCCGCAACGCCCTCCCCTTCACGCCGAAGCGGGACACCCCGGACAACCTGTGGATCAAGTGCCCTTCGTGCAGCGAAATGCTGTTCACCAAGGAGTACGAAGACAACCTCTCGGTCTGCCCGCATTGCGATCATCACGGCCGCATCGGCGCCGACGCGCGGCTCGACCAGTTGCTCGACGCGGGCTACGAACTGCTTCCCGCACCCAAGGTCAAGGAAGACCCGCTCAAGTTCCGCGACAGCAAGAAGTATGTCGACCGGATCAAGGCCGCCCGCGCTGCCAACCCGCACCCCGACGCCCTGACCAACGCCTTCGGCAGGATCGAAGGGCAAAAAGCCGTCGTCGGCGTGCAGGAATTCGCCTTCATGGGCGGATCGATGGGTATGGCCGTGGGCAATGCCTTCGTTGCCGGTTGCGAACGTGCCGTGCGTGAAAAGTGCCCCTACATCGCCGTGACTGCTGCTGGCGGCGCGCGTATGCAAGAAGGCATTCTCAGCCTGATGCAGATGCCGCGCTCGACGGTGGCAATCGCCCGCCTGCGCGCGGCAGGGCTGCCCTATATCGTGGTGCTGACCGATCCCACCACCGGTGGCGTTACCGCCAGCTATGCCATGTTGGGCGATGTCCAGATTGCCGAACCCGGCGCGCTTATCGGTTTTGCCGGACAGCGCGTGATTCAGGATACGATCCGCGAAAAGCTGCCTGAAGGCTTCCAGCGGGCCGAATACCTTCACGCGCACGGCATGGTGGATATGGTCACGCATCGCCGCGATCTCAAAGGTACGTTGGCGCAGCTGATCGACTATCTGATGGCGGCAAAGGCGGCGGCGTAAAGCCCCGCCACAAACGCCTGACTGCGGCGGTCCCCTTCCCCATTTGGGCTTCGCCAAAACGGGGAGGATACAGCAAAATTCCTCCCCGTTTTCACGAAGTGCAAATGGGGAGGTGGCATTGGCAAAGCCAATGACGGAGGGGTTGGTTGAAGGACTTCGCGATCTCGGAAAGCCCGGCGGTGCAGGCCCAGCTTGACCGTTTGGGCGCGCTGTCGCTGCCATCGGGCCGCCTTGGCCTCGATACCGTGCGTGAACTTTGCGCGCGGTTGGGCAACCCGCAAGATCGACTGCCACCCGTTTTCCATGTAGCGGGGACGAACGGCAAAGGCTCGACCTGCACTTACCTGCGCTACATTCTGGAAGCGCAGGGCCTCACGGTCCACTCCGCCACAAAACCGCATTTGGTGCGGTATAATGAGCGCATCCGCATTTCGGGAAAGCTGATCGAGGATGATCTTCTCGCGGCACTGCTCAAGGAAGTGCTCGACGCTGGTGAAGGGCTTGAGCCAAGCTTCTTCGAGGTGACGACCGTCGCCACGTTCCTCGCCTATGCACGCACTCCGGCAGATGCCTGCGTGATCGAAACGGGGCTTGGCGGCAGGCTCGATGCGACCAACGTCATGCCCACGGCTGCGGTCTGCGGCATCGCGACACTGGGGCTTGATCATGAAGCCTTCCTGCTGGCCCCCGAAGAAGACGTACCGACTGATCCACTGGCGCGAATTGCCTTCGAGAAAGCCTGTATCGCAAAACCGGGCGTGCCGCTGGTAACGATGGCCTATCCGCCGGTGGCGGCTGATTCAGTGGCGGAAACCGCTGCGCGTATCGGCGCGCCGCTAAACATGCGCCAGCAGGATTGGGACGCCCATATCGCGGATGCCATCCATTATAGCGATACAGCGGGCGAACTGACGCTTCCCCTTCCTGCGCTGCCGGGTGAGCATCAGGCCGAGAATGCTGCGCTGGCCGTGGCGATGATCCGGCATCAGTCTGCGCTGGCGATATCTCCAGACGCGATGCGCAAGGGAATCGTTGCAGCGCGCTGGCCTGCGCGGTTGCAGCGGCTTGGCGCTGGACCGCTCACGGAACTGGCAGGCAACCGGACCGTATGGCTGGATGGCGGACACAATCCTGACGCAGGCCGCGCCATCGCGCGGCATCTGGCATCGCAACCGCCCGTGCACCTGATCATGGGTATGCTTGCCAACAAAGATCCTTCGGCGATCCTTGCGCCACTGGCGGACCGCGCCCTGTCGATCTCGGTCGTCCCCGCACCGGGGCATGACGCGCACCGCCCGGAAGACTTCGCGCCTTTCACCACGCTGCCAGTGCACAGTTTCGGCACCGTGCCGGAAGCGCTGGCTGCACTGCCGACCGAAGGTGACGTGCTGATCGCCGGCTCGCTCTATCTGGCGGGCGAAGTCCTTCGGCTGAACGAGGAAGTGCCGGATTGATCAGGCGAAAGGATCAGCGTCCGGCTTATCCTCGCCCGCAGTTCCCATCGCCGCATCAACCAGACCGCTGCGCCCCATCCACCAGAATAGCGCTACGCCCGGCAAGGCCAGTACGGTGGTGAGCAGATAGAAGTTCACATAGCCCATGCTTTCGATCAGTCCGCCCGCCGTGGTCCCGGTGGCGAAACGTCCTACCACGCTGGCGCTGGCTGAAATCAACGCATATTGTGCGGCGGTATACCGCAGGTCGCACAGCGCCGAGAAATAGGCGACGACGACAACCCCGCCAAAGCCTGAAGCCATATTCTCGAATCCGATCGCGCCTGCCATGCCAAGGTTCGAATGGCCCGCCGCCGCCAGCGCGGCGAATGACAGGTTCGAAATGGCCATCAGGACCAGCGCCAGCAGCACCGAGCGCTTGAGGCCCATTCGCGTATACGCCACGCCCCCGATGAAAATGCCGATCAGGTAGGCCCAGAAACCAACGCCCACGTCCCAGATCGCAATTTCGTCGTTGGTGAAGCCAAGATCGTTGAAGAGCAGGCGAAAAGTGAGGTTTGCCAGAGTATCGCCAACCTTGTGGACAAGGATGAACAGCAGGACCAGCCACGCGCCATTGCGGCGGAAGAATTCACCGAACGGGCCGATGATCGAGGCGACAACTTCGCCCACGCCCTTCTTGCCCACCGGATCGCGATGGCGTGCGGGTTCGCCCAGCACAAGTGCGGTGAGCATGGCAGGAACCGCAAACAAGGCACAGAAAAGGTAGGCGGATGTCCAGCCATACCGGGCCGACACCACCAGCGCCAATGCCCCCGCGCCCGCCGATCCGATGCGCCAGCCATACTGGCTCATGCCTGATCCAGTGCCGAGCTGATACGGCTTCAACGTTTCGATGCGATAGGCGTCGATCACAATGTCGAACGTTGCCCCGGCCACGCCGACCAGTACGGCCGCCAGCACCGTTGCTCCGATATCCGCCGCAGGATCGACCAGAGCCAGATTGGCAACCGCCGCCATGACGAGCGAGCCAGCCAGCAGCATCCATGAAACGCGCTGTCCCAGTCGCCCCAGCAGCGGCAGGTGCACGCCGTCCACCAACCAGGCCCAGAACACCTTGAGATTGTAGACAAGGAAAGCGAGCGTGAAGGCCGTTACCGTCTTCTTGTCGATACCATCCTGCGCCAGTCGCGTCGTCAGCGTTGCGCCGATCATCGCATAGGGAAAGCCCGACGACATGCCGAGGAAGAACGCCGCGAGCGATTCCTTCTCGAGATAGGGGCGCACCGAATCCATCAAACCACGCGGGCTGGAGGTGTCTGCGCTCATAGACCCGAAAGCTCCCTTGTCACGACGCGCCAGACTAGCGGCCTTTTCGCCAGCGGCTAGGGGTGACGGATTGCGCGTTTGCGCGTAAGGGCGGCGAATGACTTTTCCCCCAAGAAACGGCGGCGACCGCCCAAAACGGTTCAGCCCCCGGACGACAACCCCTGACAAGAAGCCGTTCTCCATGCGCAGCGGTGCGCCGCGCACGTCACAACCCGTGGTGCCCGCCAAGCGCGCGCTGGCCGAGGATGGTTCCGAGCGCGAGGGTGACCGCATCGCCAAGCTGTTGGCCCGCGCGGGAATCGCCAGCCGACGCGAGGTTGAGCGGATGATCGAGGAAGGCCGCGTAAAAATCGGGGACGAAGTGGTCACCACTCCGGCAACGCTGCTCAAGAACCTCAAGGGCGTCAGCGTCGATGGCAAGATGGTCGGCCCGATTGCGGCCCCGCGTCTGTTCCGCTTCCACAAGCCTGCAGGCCTGATCACGGCTGAGCGCGACCCTACCGGACGCCCGACAATCTACACCGCGCTGCGCAACGCGATGCCCAAGGACGCCCCGCGCGTCATGCCGGTGGGCCGCCTCGACGTGAACACCGAGGGGCTGTTGCTGATGACCAACGATGGCGAACTGAAGCGAGCGCTGGAACTGCCTTCCACCGGCATTCCGCGCACCTATCGCGCCCGCACGTTTGGCGACATCAGCCAGGCCCGGCTCGAAGAACTGATCGAGGGCATCGAGATCGACGGCGTGCGCTATGGCCCGATCAACGCCAATCTCGAACGCAGCGCCAATCGCAACAAGTGGATCGAACTGACGCTGACCGAAGGCAAGAACCGCGAGGTGCGCCGCGTGCTGGAACATCTCGGGCTGGAAGTTTCGCGCCTGTTGCGCACCAGCTATGGCCCGTTCGAACTGGCCGACCTTCAGCGCGGATCGGTCGAAGAGATCCCGCAAGTCATGGTTGAGCGGTTTCGCAAGACGTTGAAGACGGCCTGAGGATCAAACGATGAGGATAATTGCCGGAGAATGGCGTGGGCGCCCCTTGCGTGCGCCTGAAGGCGATACCACGCGCCCCACTGCTGATCGCACGCGCGAAACCCTGTTCTCGATGCTGGCCAGCCGCCTTGGCAGCTTTGAAGGATTGGCCGTTGCCGATCTTTTCGCCGGATCGGGCGCGCTGGGCCTTGAAGCCCTGTCGCGCGGCGCAGCCTCTGCAGTATTCGTGGAGCAGGACGCTGGCGCAGTGCGCAGCATCCGCGCCAACATCGCCGCCTTGCGCTGCGCTCCGCAATGCGACGTGCGCGCAGGTTCGGTGCTGTCGCTCGGCCCGATCAAGCAGCCACTCGACCTTGTGATGCTGGACCCGCCCTACAAGACCGGCGCGGGTGCCGTGGCGATCGACCGGCTCGTGCGGCTTGGCTGGATTGGCGAAGCGACGTGGATCAGCCTTGAAACGGCAGCAGGTGAAATACCGGACGTGCGCAGATGCACCGTCGACGCCGAACGCAAGGTCGGCAAGGCCTTGCTCACGCTGATGCGGCTCAAGGCATAGTTGCGGAAGGCGTGGCTGGCAGGCGGGGAGCAAGCAGCACCCCTGCCAGCGTCATTGCGCCAGCCAGCGTAAGGAACAGGCCGACATAGGCCGTGCCCCCCACGCCAGCGAGCCAGGCAGCGGCGAACGGGGCCAGCGCGCCGCCGATGATGCCACCCATGTTGAACGCCACAGAGATGCCGGTGTAACGCACAGAAACGGGGTATAACGTCGGCAACCACGCACCGAGCGGCCCGTAAGCTAGACCCATGACAAACAGCGCAGCGGCTAGCGTCATGAACACCACCGGAAGCGAAGCCGATCCAAGCCCCACCCCGAACACCAGCCCGACGATCACCGTCAGCGCTGCGCCGGTGCCAAGAACCACCTTGACCGAAGCCTTGTCCGCCCAATAGCCGGCGACCACGATGCCCAAGGCGAGAAACGTGTTCGCGCCAAGCTGCACCGCAAGGAACTCCTGCTTGGCATAACCCAGCTTGGTGGTGGCAAACGACAGTGCGAAAGTCGTCGCCAGATAGAAAATCGCAAAACAGGCCACGACCCCGCCGATACCTGCCACCACCGCGCCCGTGTGATTGCGAAACAGCACGCCGACCGGCACTGGGGGCGGCGGCGCTTTCTCCAGCGCTTCGCGGAACGCGGGCGTCTCGCCAATCTTCAACCGCACCCACAGGCCAAGGCCGACCAGCAGCGCACTTGCCAGAAACGGCACGCGCCAGCCCCAGCTTGCGAAATCAGCCTCGGAAAGCGACCGACCGAGCAGCAGAAACAGGCCGTTGGCGAAAAGGAAGCCTAAAGGCGCGCCAAGTTGTGGTGCGCTGCCAAAGCGCGCTTCCCAGCCCTTGGGCGCATTTTCCACTGCCAGGAGTGACGCACCGCCCCACTCTCCACCCAGGCCGAAACCTTGCCCGAAACGGAGCAGGCATAACAAGGCGGGGGCAATCCATCCGGCCATCGCGTAAGTTGGCAGGAACGCAATCAAAAGCGTAGATCCACCCATCAGCATCAGCGAAGCGACCAGCGTGGACTTCCGCCCGATGCGATCTCCAAAGTGCCCGAATGCGATGGCACCCACTGGCCGCGCAAAGAAAGCGAGGCCGAAGGTCATGAACGCCAGCAAGGTTTGCGCGGTTTCGGACTCGCTCGGAAAGAACAGTGGCCCGATCACCAGCGCCGCGGCGGTGGCATAAATGTAGAAATCGTAGAATTCCACTGCCGTCCCGACCAGACTGGCGGTGAGGACTCGCGCGTGTCGCTTCAAGGGATGCAAGGCTCTGTTCTCCCGCCAACTTCACCACCCGCTTCTTTGATAAAGCGCGTTTCCAAAGCTGGCGAGTGAGGCCGATAAAGCGCACCGGAGCCAACAGCAAGCGTATCACGAATTTGCCTCAGACACGAAAAGGGCGCGACAGGAATGCCGCGCCCTTTCCATCGCCCTGCCGTTGGTTAAACGCCGCCGCGATTCCGGCAGCTGTCTTGTACGGTCTTGCTGCAAATTGGATATTCTTTGGCTGCTGCGCTTGGGGCAGCATTGCTTGCCATCATAGTGCCGACCGTGTCCGATGCCGGCGCGTTACCCGTGGCGGTGGCCGCAGCCCCTGCATCAGCGGTCATTGCGTCCTTTGGTGCTTCTACCGCGCGGTTCTCAGCCATGCTGCTTGGCGCTGGTTGTGCGCCGTTTGCCGGAGGCATTGTCGCTGCCGATGCGGATTGTCCGTTCACCTGCGCGATGATCGAAGGCCACACCTGCGTCCGCTGATCTGGCGTCATCGCATAGACCTGACCTTTCTGTTCGTCGGTCAGTGCCCACCAGCCCTTCTGCTGCTCTGCATCAAGCGTCCAGAAGTACTCCTGATAGGTTGAAGGCCAAGCTGCATACTTCGTTTTCTGTTCTGCGGGCCAAGCGTCGATCTGCGCCTGTTGATCGGCCGCGGGCGCAAATGGTGCTGCTTCAACCGGCGCAGTCGTGTCCTGCGGCGCGGCGGGCGCGGTCGAATCTGGCATGGTGCTGGTCGCAGGCGGTGTGGTCGTTGTTGCCGTCTGCGCCACAATCAGCGCAGGCGTGGAAGCAAGAGCAAGCGACATGGCGCTCGCAGCAAGAAGATATCGCATGTTAAGCTCCTATGATCGGTCAACTGAGCCATTCGGCATCAAATCGAATTTCGAAGCTTTCAACCGTCAACCAGTTCCCCCAGATGCGACAGGCAGTCTGATCTCGTGCGACGAGCCGAGTAATTATCGAGAATTTAACCAGAGCGTGCGACTTCGGAAAAAATCGGGAAACAGGGGCTGATATGACCGATCTCCTTCGCAATGTATTGATGGGCCTTGGCTGCCTTTCGCTTCTCTGGATCAGTTCGTGCGCGATCATGGGTGCAACCACCGTCGCGGTTGTCGGCAGCGCCGCCAACAAGGTGGGTGAGAAGTACGACAAGGAAGAATTGAAGTGGCACAACGAGGCCGACAACAAGGCTGCAGCCTACCACGAACATTCCGATTATCAGGCTGACTATTACGAGAATTACGAGGACTGATAGTGGCGGCGCGCCCTTGCCGCGCCCGCCAATGTTCTCTAACCGTTCCTGAGTGTCCCAAATTGCGAATCAAGATCAGAGCTGGCTGGATGGCCTGAACCCGCCGCAGCGCGAGGCGGTGATCACCACCGAAGGGCCGGTGCTGATGCTGGCAGGCGCGGGCACCGGAAAGACCGCTGCCCTAACCGCCCGCCTCGCCAATCTGCTACGTCAGCGTCTGGCATGGCCAAGCGAAATTCTCTGCGTCACCTTCACCAACAAGGCGGCGCGCGAGATGCGCGAGCGGGTGGGCAACCTGATCGGCCCGGCGGTCGAAGGGATGCCCTGGCTCGGCACGTTCCATTCCATCGCCGCCAAGATGCTGCGCCGCCATGCCGAAC
>NZ_JBMLSM010000237.1:0-30335 GCF_049240505.1 Novosphingobium sp. | reverse complement strand
CCCGGCACAAAGCTGCGCGCGATCTGCATGACATGGCGATACCCCTCGGTGGTGACGAGGCCGACGCGCGCGCCTTTGCCTTCCAGCACGGCATTGGTGGCCACGGTGGTGCCATGCAGGAAGTAATCGACATCCCCCGGCGTTATTCCGGCCTTTTCGCAGATCGCAGTCACCCCGTTGAGGATGCCTTCCGAACTGTCGTGAGGGGTCGATGGCGTCTTGTGCCGCCAGAACGCGCTCGATGCTGTGTCGAACAGGAGCAGGTCGGTGAAAGTGCCGCCCACGTCCACGCCAAGGCGATATCCCATGCTCTCAGTTCTCCTGAACGGGTTTGGGGAAGGCGGGGGCCTGCGCCACCATCGCCGGAAGCTTGCGATCCATGACCGATGCCAGCCAGTGATTGGCCGCGATCAATTGTGAAAGATCCGTGCCGGTCCGCACGCCCGCGCGGTGCAGCATGTAAACCACATCCTCGCTCGCCACGTTGCCTGCCGCACCGGGGGCAAAGGGGCATCCGCCAAGGCCGCCCAGCGCGGCGTCCACCACGGTTGCGCCAGCTTCTACGGCCGCCCAGACATTGGCGATGCCGGTGCCGCGCGTGTTGTGGAAATGGACCCGCACCGGCAGCGGAGCCACGGCTGCAACCACGCGGCGGACGAGACGGCTGACATGGGCCGGATCGGCCACGCCGATGGTATCGGCCAGTCCCACCTCGATCGGCTCTGCTTCAGCCAGCGCTGTTGCCATTGCGACCACACGATCTTCGCTGACTTCGCCTTCGAACGGACAGCCGAACGCGGCGCCGATGGTGACCTGCCCTTTCAGCCCTGCGGTTTTGGCCATTGCGACAATGGCTTTGGCGGCGACCACGGATTCGTCGCTGGTCTGGCCCTGGTTGGCGATGGCAAAGCCATCGGTCGAAACGCAGACCGCGCCCAGTTCGTGCAAGCGCCCGGTGGCAATCGCGCGCTCTGCACCTTTGGCGTTGAGGACAAGGCCGATGTAGCTGACCCCTGCCGCACCGGGCAGACCTGAACAAACGTCTTCCGCGTCGGCCATCTGCGGCACGCGCTTGGGGTTGACGAAGCTGGTCACCTCGATTCGCCGGGCGCCTGCGGCAATGCTGCGGCGTACCAGTTCAAGCTTGTCCGCCGTCGAAATCAGCGTCTTCTCGTTCTGCAAACCGTCGCGCGGGCCGACCTCGACGAAAGTGATCTCGTGCGCGCTCATACTGTGCCTCCGGCAAGGTGTGTCTGCAGGTTCGGTCCCATCACGCGCTCATCCCATTCGTATGCAAATAGACATGCAATCGATCATGCAAGAGGTGAAACCTTCCCATAAGAACAGGTTTTCAACCACCTTGACCAATCGAGTTTGTATACAATAAGCTGCCTGTCAGACAAGCGAGCGTCAAGAGGGTGGGCTTCGGTCCAGACGTTCGCAAGCCAGATTGCCGGTGATCGCATTGCCTTTGGGCAATGTGCGCGGCCAACAGGGAGGTTTGAGACATGCGTGCCACCCGTTTCCTTTTGAACACCGCAGCGATGGGCCTGATGGTGTCTGCCGCACCGGCCTTTGCGCAGGACATTCCGCAAGACACGGCGGCCGCCGAAGATGGTGGTGATGCCATCATCGTTACGGCGCGCCGGCAGAACGAACGACTGCAAGATGTTCCGGCATCCGTTTCGGTCCTGACCGCAAGTGCGCTTCAGAACACTGGCGCTGTAAAGGCCGAAGACTTCACCCAGCTCACGCCCGGCGTGACGATCGTGACGGGCACGGCAGAGGCGGGTGACACCCAGATCAATATTCGCGGTATCAATGGCGCGCGCGATGCGGAAAGCTCGGTCGCGCTGGTCGTGGATGGCATTCTCAAGACCAACACCGCGCAGTTGAACCAGCCTCAGGGCACGCTCACGCAGGTCGAAGTGCTGAAAGGGCCGCAGGGCGCGCTCTATGGCCGGAACGCGGCGGCGGGCGCGATCGTGCTGCAAACGATGAAGCCCACCGACACGCTGACCGGAGGCTTGCGCGCATCTTATGCCAACGAGGCGACTTACGAGGCCACCGCGCACATTGCCGGGCCGCTGGGCAGCAATGCAGGCTTCGTGCTTTCCGGCTACTATTTCACCACCGACGGATGGTGGCGCAACGCCTTCCTGAACAACACCAAGACGGTGGACGACAAGGAAAACTGGGCCGTCGATGGGCGCGTGATAATCGGGCAGGGGACCGCCACCCAGCTTGACGTCAAGGCCCGCTACGCCGAGTTCAAGGGCGCTTCACTGCCGTTCAACGCCGCGTTCCACCTGCCGCTGTTCGGTGCGGTGAACCCGGCGTTCTACGAGGACGTGAACAAGCACCCCTTCAGTTTCTACAACAACATCCGCGCCACCAACGACCAGAAGAGCATCGACGCTTCGATCAAGCTGGACCACGAATTCGGCAATGGCATGAAAGTGGTGGCCTGGGGCCTCTATTCCGATGTCGATCAGGATCTGGTGGCCGATGGCACTTCAGCGGATTTCGCCCGCTTCATCAGCGCGGCTGATCCGGCGGTGGCCAGTTCGGTGAACAGCTGCTTTGCGAGCACGGCGGCGCTGACGGGCTTTCCGGTAAACCAGCCCGGTGCCATCGGGCAGATCCCCGTGCCGTTCATCTTTGCGCCTGCCAATGGCTCCACGTTCGGGCCTTACAGCCCCACGACCTGCGATGGCACGCAGTACCAGTTGCGTCAGCAGGAAGACGTCAGCGCCGAAGTGCGCCTGCTGTCGAATGCGGCCGGCCCGCTTACCTGGCAGTTGGGTGCCTACTTCCTGCATATCGACCGCAAGACCGGGGTCAGCCTGGGAGCGGACACCGGGCAGGGCACGATCAAGCAACTCTACAACGCGCCCAATTCGGCCAACCCCACCTCGCTGCTTCTGGCAGACAAATTCAAGACCAATGTCTACGCCGCTTTCGGTTCGGCAGAGTGGAAGCCTTCGGACCAGTTCACCGGCGGCGTGGCGCTGCGCTATGATATCGAGGATCGCGCAGCCAGTTCGCTGGTGCCGAATGCGCGCGACCCGTTCACCGGCGGTCCGATCAATCCGGGCCTTGCCTTCGGGGCTTTCGTGCCCAAGAACGCCACGTTCAAGCAGCTCCAGCCCAAGATCACGCTCAGCTACCGGCCCACGCCTGATCTGAACATCTATGCCAACTGGGGTATCGGCTTCAAATCGGGCGGCTTCAACAACCAGGGTTCCTCCGCAGTCGTTAACGCCAGCTTCAACGATGGCGTGACGCCGGGCACCATCGACGCCGACGTGACCATCAACGACCTCTATCGCAAGGAGCGCTCCAGCGCGTTCGAAGGCGGGATGAAGGGCCAGCTTTGGGACGGACGGATCACCTTCGACCTTGCAGGGTATTACACCCGCGTCACCGACATGCAGTTCTTCGAGTTCTTCGTGGGCAGCTTCGGCCTGCTCCGCGTGGTTTCGAACATCGATCGGGTGGACATCAAGGGGGCTGAGATCAACCTGACGGGCAAGATCGTGGACGGCTGGAAAGTGTTCGGATCGTTCAACGTGACCGACAGCGAGATCAAGAAGAACGCTTCGCGTCCGTACACGGTAGGCAACAAATCGCCCTATACTGCCGACTGGACGCTGAACCTCGGTTCGGAAATCAACGCGCCGCTGACCGACAGCGCCAAGCTGCTGTTCCGCGCAGACTATCGCATTACCGGGCCAACGTGGTTCCATTCGGTGCAGGATCAGGAACGCCCGACGATCTTTTCGGCGCTGCTGCCGATATCGGCGCTGGGGCTGCCGGGTTTCGTGGGTAACGCCCGCTACGATGTGGCAAAGCGCGATGCGTTTGGCGTGCTGAACGTGCGGGCCGGAATCACCACCGACCGCTATCGCATTGCGGTCTTTGCCGAGAACCTGCTCGATCGCCGCTATATCTCCGAAGCGATTCCCGCCATCGAGTTCGGCGGATCCTTCATCACGCCGGGCGCGCGCCGCCTAATCGGGGTTGAAGTCGGCGCGTCGTTCTGATCAGAGCGCAGGGGAGGCGGCGTCGTCGCCTCCCTGACCCCACGGGAGTTATCGTGTCAAAAGCCTCGCAGGAAGCCTATCGCAAGATTCGCGCCGGGATTCTTTCGGGGCACTTCCCGGCCGGGCAGTTCGTGCCCGAAGACGAGTTCGCGCAGTTTTGCGAGATGTCGCGCACTCCGGTGCGTGAAGCGATTGCCGAACTCGTGGCGGAAATGCTGCTCCAACGGTCCGATACCAATCGCGTGTTCGTGCCTGTCTGGTCCGACGATGACGACGACGAACTCTTCTCGCTGCGCGCCATGCTGGAAAGCCACTGCGCGGCGCGCGCGGCGCGGCTGATCAGCGATGAGCAGATCGCGCAGCTCCGCACCCATTGCGATTACATCGACCGCGCGATCGCCGCATCCGATGGCCCTGACGTTCCCGGCTTTGTCGAGGGCAATCGCCATTTCCATGCGGTAATCCTTGCCGCCGCGCAGTCCGAACGGCTTTCGCAGCTGATGAAGTTCGTGGTCAGCCAGATCGTTGTCCACCGCACGGCAGAGCAATATTCACGCGCCGACATGGAGCAGAGCCAGCGCGACCATCGCGATCTGGTGAGCGCCTTCGAGAGGCACGATATCGACTGGGCGCGCGCGCTGGCCACCACGCACATCCGCCGCGCGGCGGCCGTTTATCGGGCGATGCGGCAGCAAAGCGAAACGTCGGTCGGCTGAACTGCGCAAGCGTGCTGGAACCTTAGCGCAATCTTTGCGCTTCAAGGGGCATGAACGGCACCAAACTGCACACACAAGGTCGTGAGCGTTGGCCCGAAGTGCTCTGGCTGATCCGGCATGGCCAAAGCGCAGGCAACGTTGCGCGCGATGCTGCCGACGCTGCCGGAGACCTCAGGATCGCGCTCGATCATCGTGATGTCGACGTGCCCCTCTCTGAACTCGGGACGCGCCAGGCGCGCGCTCTCGGCCACTGGTTCGCGAAAGGTGAGGAACATGGTCGACCCGAAATCATCCTGGCCAGTCCCTATGTGCGCGCGGTCCAGACAGCAGAAATATTCCGGGATACCGGTGGATGCGCGGCTGATCTGCGCATTTGCGTAGACGAGCGGCTGCGCGAAAAGGAGTTTGGCATCCTTGATGGGCTGACAACGCTCGGCATTCGCCACTCTCAACCCGAACAGGCAGAGTTCCGCCGTGTTTTGGGCAAATTCTACCACCGTCCGCCGGGCGGTGAGAGCTGGGTTGACGTGATTTTCCGGCTCCGCGCTGTGCTGGATACCATCTCGTTGCACTACGCGGGCAAGCGCGTGATGATCGTGGCACATCAGGTGGTGGTCCTGTGTATGCGCTATGTAATCGAGCACATGACGGAAGCTGAGATACTGGCGATCGACAAGGCTGGCGATGTCGCCAATTGCGCGGTCACCGAATATCGTCTGGATCGCTCCGGCAAGGGTGACGGCAATCTGGTGCTGGAGCATTACAACACAGTAGCGCCGATGGTTCGCGAAGGCACGGAAGCGACGCGCGCTCCTGATCGCATGGTGGCAGCTCGTGGTTGAGAAGACTGCGATTCAAAAGATCGTTCTCGATGGACAGTGGCTGCGCGACCACCCTTTGCCTTTGCCGCACGAAGAGAGTGACAAAAATGCGCGGGGCCGCGTTCTGGTCGTTGGCGGGTGCTCAGCTGTTCCTGGTGGGGTGCGACTGACGGCGGAAGCCGCATTGCGGGCAGGCGCGGGCAAGGTTCGTATCGCTACGGTGGCAGAAGTTGCCCCGCTGCTGGGTGCATTTTTACCGGAAGTTGCCGTTGTGCCACTACACAGCGACGAAGCAGGCGAAATCGATGCTGCGGCCGCCATCCTGACGCAGCATGTGGAAAAATGTGACGCACTGGTGATCGGGCCAGCCATGTCCTGCTCGCGGCAGGCATCGTCACTTGTCAGCGCACTATTGGCTGTCGCGAGCCGAAACGCGCTGGTGCTGGATGCTGCGGCATTGATGGCGATTACCGATCAGGCGCGAGTGCTCGGATCGAGATCACAGCGTGCAATTCTGACCCCGCATATCGGTGAAATGGCCGCGTTGTTGCAATGTGATGCCGCTGAGATCGATCAAGACCGGGAAAGTGCCGTCGCTCGCTGCGCGCAGAGATTCGGCTCCGTCGTTGTGTTGAAAGGCGCGATCACGCTCACTGCGGTGCCCGAAGGCCTGGTATATGCTTACAGCGGCGGCAATGTAGGCTTGGCAACCGGTGGTTCTGGCGATGTCCTTGCTGGCGTGGCCGGGGCGCTGCTGGCACGGGGCGCCCAGCCTTTGCAGGCAGCGCTGTGGTCTGTGTGGCTGCATGGCGAAGCAGGGCGGCGCTGTGCAGAGGCGATCGGACCAATCGGCTATCTGGCCAGCGAGTTGCTTGGCTTCATTCCGCGGGTAATGGAACGGATGGGCTGAAAGAAGGCTGCTTCAGCCGGTAGTCCTCCACCGGAACGCCGCCGATCACGTGTTCCTGAAGGATCCGTTCCAGCACCGGCGGCGTGCAGGAGTGATACCATACGTTGTCCGGGTAGACGACCGCGACTGGCCCGACGAGACAGACGCGCAGGCATCCCACCTTGTTGCGCAGCACCCCTTGCGCTCCACCCAGTTTCAATTCGCCGAGGCGCTTCTTGAGGTAGTTCCACGCCTCGTCGCCCACTTCGCGCGGGGCGCACTTGTCCTTGTCAGGCCCAGCGCACAGCAGGATGTGGCGCTGGGGGTTGAAGCCACCCAGCTTTTCCAGCGCCACTTCTGCCTGTAGGATTTCTTCGGGAGTAAAGCTCACTTACCGTCTTTCTTCAGCCACCGTTCCAGCCAGTTGAACGAGGTCTGGTGCCACTGCAACGAGTTCTTGGCCTTCAACACCCAGTGGTTCTCATCCGGGAACACCAGCAATTCCGAAGGGATGCCCCGGCGCTGCAATGCCGTGAAGGCAGCAAGGCCCTGCGTATAGGGGATGCGGAAGTCCTTTTCGCCGGTGATGACCAGCATCGGTGTCTTCCATTTGGCAACGTGGTTCACCGGATTCCACTTCTCGAATTCTTCCGGCGCTTCGTAGTAGGGATGGCCGCCGTGCTCCCATTCGTCGAACCACAGTTCTTCGGTTTCATAGGCCATTGCGCGCGCATCGAACACGCCGTCATGTTGGACAAGGCACTTGAAGCGGTCAGGCCAAACCCCGGCGATCCAGTTCATCATGTAGCCGCCGTAGGAGGCCCCCGCCGCGCAGGCATTGTCGCCATCGATCTGGCTATCCAGCGCGATGGCGGCGGCGAAGCCTTTCTGCAGGTCTTCCAGTGGCTTCCCACCCCACTGGCGATTGATCGCATCGGTGAAGGCCTGCCCGTATCCGGTGGAGCCGTGGAAATCGATCGAGACGATGGCATAGCCTTGGCTCGCCCAGGCGCGCGGGTTCCAGCGGTTCGACCAGCTATCATTGTAGGAACCCTGCGGTCCACCGTGGACGAAAAGGATGGAAGGCATCTTGCCCTTCAACCATGATGGCCTGGTGATCTGGCCCCACACCGTATCGCCATCGGCGCCCTTGAAGCTGAAGCGCTGGGTAACGACGGGCGCGCGCTGCGAAAGGGCGCTTGCGGCCACATCGGTCAGGCGGGTTCCGGCTTTGCCGGGTTTGCCGAGGAAGAGTTCCGCAGGCGCATCGATCGAATCGCGGGTGTAAAGCAGCCGCCCGTCCTTGAGCGGCACGACCCCGCCGATATGCCCTTCGCGCCCCGGATTGAGCGCCAGACGAGTGACCTTGCCGCTGACCGGATCAATGCGGAACGCAGGCGTATCCAGCACATCTTCCGCCGTGGCGATCAGCGCCTTGCCATCGGGCGTCCATGCCAGCGAGGCGACCGAGCGGTCCCATGCGCCGGTCAGTTCGCGCCGCGCGCCGGTCTTCAGGTCGATCAGGTTCACCACCAGTCTGTCCGCCTCGTAGCCGGGCCGCGCCATTGCTGCATAGGCCAGCCATTTGCCATCGGGCGAAGGCACGGGCGTATTGTCGGTAGCCTTGTTGGCCTCGGTCAGGTTCTTCGGGGCCGCGCCGTCCAGCGCAGAATGCCAGATGTCGAGATTGGTCGAGGTTGGCTCGTGCCGGTCAGCCTGACGGGCGACGAAGAACAGGGACTGTGAATCCGCAGCCCATGCCACGTCCTCCCCACCGCCGAAGGGCTTTCCGGGGCTGTCGCCAGTCAGCGTGCCGACGGGACCGTCTGCCGCCTTGCCTTCCCCTGTCGTCTTGCCATCCGCACCCAGATCGAACGCGAAGACGCGGCTGTAGTTGCCCGGTGTTTCCCACGCATCCCAGTGCCGCACGAAGCCAGCGCCATCGGTATAGTGCCGCCCTGTGCCGGGGCCGGGCAGGGCGGTGTTGCCGTCGCTATCGCAGCCGAACGTGGTGCATGTGCGGGCGATATCGCCCCACACGGCAATACGCTTTCCGTTGGGAGACAGTTCGAAGCCTGCAACATCCACCTTGAAGGCGGTGACCTGGGTGGTCACGCCGCTTGCCGGATCGACTTTCCAGACCTGTGTGGTTTCCGCTTCACCCACTTTGCGGTCTGACAGGTAATAGAGCGCGCCGTCCGGGCCGAAAGCGGGATCGCTGGCACTGCCGCCGGTATCGATGCGGCGAGCTTCACCTTTGCCATCGGCGCTGCGGATCCATAGCGCAGGCGTGCGCTTGTAGCTGACCGGATCGGTCGTGGTGACGATATAGGCAACCAGCTTTCCATCGGGCGATATGGCACTGCCGCCAAGGCGGGCAAGGGTGACCAGATCCTGTGGCGAGAACGGTGCGGCCTGTTGGGCGATAGCAGGTGCGGCGAATGCGACGGCGAGCGAGGCTGCCGCCGACAACAGCGAGTTGGTTTTCATGGAAACCGGATTAGCGCCGTAACTCTTCAGCGCAAACCGTAAAATCAGCCGCGTTTCCCCGCGATCCGGGCGATTTCGGCAGCCACCATCTTTTCGACCATTGCCGGCAGATTCTTGTCCAGCCACTCGGCCAGCATCGGCTTCAACAGGTCACGAACCAGACCTTCGAGCGAGGTTTCGCCCGAACGGACGATCTGCGGCGCAGCGCCGGGCTGGGCCAGCATGGAGAGCGCGGCCAGCGATTCGCGCATCGACGCTGCTGCGGCATCCGCGATCAACCCGCCCGTTGCAGCATCTTCCTCTTCTGCAGGTTCGGTCAGTTCGAGAACTTCGGCACGCGGGGGTGCGGCAACCACAGTTTCTGCGCGCACCGGTTCGGGACGGGCGCGGGCAAGCGAATCGGCGCGATTGTCGCGCGCGATCACTTTCTTGATCGATTCGAGAATTTCCTCGACGGACGGTTCACCGGCCTGACGCATCGAAACTTTGACCCCCAAAATGCCCCTGCGGCACCGATTCCCTTATGGACGCGGTGCAGGCGGGATTGTCGCATCCTGCGCAGGCGTGTCAACGGTGCGCGTGGAAACGGCCTTTGGATCGGGATCGCGGTCCCAGTCCCAGATGCGGTCTTTCACGCGATCATAATTGACCTGCGGATCGTAGAGCGCGCCGCCATCAAGCCCAAGGTCGCTGGCATCGGCCTTGCCCATCGCTGCCAGCAGGTTGAAACCCGCGACATAGGCATTGCGACGCGCGGCGACGAGTTGCACCTGCGCACGCAACAGTTCCTGTTCGGCATCAAGGATGTTGAGGATCGTGCGATTGCCCACAGTGTTTTCCGCACGCACGCCTTCCAGGCTCAGTGCAGCGGCATCCACCGCTGTCTGGTTCATCGTGATGATCTCGTTCGCACCCTGCCACGAGGCATAGGCCGAACGGACCGAGGCGATGACCTGCCGTTCAATGCCGATTTCCTGTTCCAGCGCGGCGGTTTCGCGCGCTTGGGCCTGCCGAGTCTGAGCGGCGGGGCCACCGCCCTGAAACAGCGGCACGGAAACATTCACGCCGGCCTGCGCCGTGGTCACGCCCTGGCGCAGCGACTGGCCGGTTGCCGGAAACGTACCCTGAAAGGCCTGATAGCTGCCCGTGGTGCTGAGAGAAACCGTGGGCTTCTTGGCCGCATCGGCAACTTTCACGTCGAACCCGGCGGCCTTACTGCGTTCGCGCGCGGCAATCAGATCAGGGTTGTTTTCCAGCGCAAAATCGACCGCGTCGTCTGCGGTGCCCGGCAAGCCCGGCAGGGGCGGCGGCGGTGCCAGATCGACCGGCACTTTGCCTACGACCTGAATGTAGCGTTCGCGGCTGGACATCAGGTTCACTTCGGCGGTGCGCTGATCGCCCCGCGCCAGTGCAAGGCGGGAGTTCGATTGCGCCACGTCGGTGCGGGTCACATCGCCGATCTCGAAACGATCGCTGGTTGCCGTTAGGTTGACCTGCAGCACTTCGACGTTGTTTCGGTTGAGGCCCACGATCGCGGAATCGCGGATCACGTCCATGTAGGCCGCGACAACTTCGCTGAACACGCCCGATTCGGTTGCGCGCAGATCTTCCTGCCCGGCTTCGACACGGGTCTTGGCTGCACGGATCGAATTCTTGACCGAACCGCCCGAATAGACCGGCACGCCAAGGTTCAGATCGACGTTGCCCGACCAGTCGGTGACAAGGAACGAGGTCGGGTTCGCCTTCAGGATGCGGGTGTAGTTGGCTTGCCCTGCAAGGCTTGGCAGCGCACGGGCGCGGGCGAGCGGCACACCTTCGTCAGTTGCGCGCTGCGTGGCGCGCGCGGCCTGCAATGTCGGGTTGGTGTTATAGGCGCTGGTCAGCGCCTCGCGCAGGTCGTCAGCCAGAGCGGGTGTGGCGGCCAGAGAGGCAGCGCTGGCCGCCAGCAGCAGGCGGAGCGCCTTGCGGTTCGCCATAAAGTTCAGAAGCTCCACGTCTTCGCGGCGGCGAATTCCGGCAGGATCGCAAAATCCGCCTCACCCAGCGGTGTGGCCACGACTTTGCCCAGCGCCTTGCGCGCGATGGCAAGGCGCGTAACGCCGCGATCGGCGATTCCGGTTACGATGCGGCCGTCATCCGCCAGCACTCCGGCCAGCGCTTCGGGCAGGACTTCCGCGGCGCCGTCGATCAGGATCAGCGAGAAGGGGCCGCCTTGCGCATTGGCCAGCGAATCGACGCAAGCGGCGCTTCCGGCAAGCTTGCCTGCCAGCGCAGCGAGATAGCCGTTGCCAGACAGCACCAGCACGGTGTCATCGGCAGTTACCGCTGCCGCTTCGAGCATCTGGCCATAAGTCAGCGCGGGCGAGAGCCACTTGCCTTCGCCCAGCGGTACAGCCCGATCGATATAGGCGAGCGCACGGCGTTCTGCAGGCACGAAATCTTCACGCGGGATCGATGCGAAGGCCGCAAGAATGCCGGGCGAATTGACGCCGCTTACGCGCAATTGGCTATCAATCATCGCGCGGCGCGCAATCTGCAGTTCGTCCGCTGCCGGGCGATCTTCAACCACGGTCATTGCAACCCTCATGTCCGAACGGGGGCATCGGTCAGCCCGTGCATCCCGCAATTGGTAACTCGCAAGTGCCTGTAGATTATCGACCTGCCGTTTCCAAGGGATTTGCATGTCGATTATCGAGGCGTAAGGGGCGTTCGCAGTTTCTCAGGCTTTGGAGGGAATCCACAGATGGCCGAAATGGTGACGATCAAGGAAGCGGACCTGATCGAGAGCGTGGCCGATGCGCTGCAATACATCAGCTATTTCCACCCGATGGACTATATCCGCGCGCTGGGCGAAGCCTACAAGGCGGAGCAGGGACCGGCCGCAAAGGACGCGATTGCGCAGATCCTCACCAACAGCCGGATGTGTGCCGAAGGCCATCGTCCCATCTGTCAGGACACCGGCATCGTCAACGTTTTCATCAAGTGGGGACAGGACTGCCGCCTCGAATCCGACCTTTCCCTGCAGGATGTGGTCGATGAAGGCGTGCGCCGCGCCTACAATCACCCCGACAACAAGCTCCGGGCTTCGGTTCTGGCCGACCCGGCCTTTACCCGCCGCAACACACGCGACAACACGCCCTGCGTGCTTCACGTCGAGATGGTGAAGGGCAACCGGATCGTCGTCGATGTTGCGGCCAAGGGCGGTGGCTCGGAAAACAAGTCCAAGTTCAAGATGATGAACCCCAGCGATTCGATTGCCGATTGGGTGATCGAGATGCTGCCGCAGATGGGTGCAGGCTGGTGCCCGCCGGGTATGCTGGGCATCGGCATCGGCGGCACGGCAGAGCATTGCGTGCTGCTGGCCAAGAAGGCGCTGATGGAGCCGATCGACATGGCGCAGTTGAAAGAGCGCGGGCCGCAAACGGATATCGAGCGTCTGCGCATCGAAATCTTCGACAAGGTGAATGCGCTTGGCATCGGTGCGCAGGGCCTTGGCGGTCTTTCGACCATTCTCGACGTGAAGATCATGGATGCGCCGTGCCATGCTGCGGGCAAGCCGGTGGCGATGATCCCCAACTGCGCCGCCACCCGCCACGCGCATTTCGTGCTCGATGGATCGGGACCGACCTATCTGGAACGTCCCAAGCTCGATGAATGGCCGCAAGTTCACTGGGCGCCCGATTCGGCTGCCAAGCGCGTCAACCTCGATACGTTGACGCAGGCAGAGGTCGAAGGCTGGAAAGCGGGCGATCGGCTGCTGCTCAATGGCAAGATGCTCACAGGTCGCGATGCCGCGCACAAGCGCATCAAGGACATGCTGGCCAAGGGCGAGGAACTGCCCGTCGATTTCAAGGGCCGCGTGATCTACTACGTCGGCCCGGTCGATCCGGTAGGCGCAGAAGTTGTCGGCCCCGCCGGTCCCACCACCGCCACGCGCATGGACAGCTTTTCCGACACCATGCTCGACCTCGGCCTGCTGGCCAGCGTGGGCAAGGCAGAGCGCGGCCCTGCGGCAACGCAATCCATCGCCAATCATAAGAGCGCCTATCTGATGGCGGTCGGCGGCGCGGCCTATTTGGTGGCGCGCGCGATCAAGGAAGCCAAGGTCGTCGGGTTCGGCGATCTGGGCATGGAAGCGATCTACGAATTCACCGTAGAGGACATGCCGGTGACCGTCGCCGTGGATAGCGCAGGCGAAAACGTCCACAAGACCGCGCCGCTGGTGTGGAAGAAGAAGATCGCGGAAGAGAAACTCCTCCCCGCGTAACCTTTCGCTTCGATGAACAGCACATGCCGCCCGACCACCGTTCTGGTGTGTCGGGCGGTTCGCGTTTAGGGTTCGGGCAATGACGTCGCCGCAAATCGATCCCGGAATTCCGCGCGTACCGGCCCGGCAGGTGATCCTGTCGGCTGCGGCGCTGTGGTTGTGCTATTTTCTGCTCATCACCGTGCGCGGGCTGGTGGTGGAACTGGGTGATTTCACCGATCTGCTGTGGCGGCGCGGGCTGGTTACGCTTGCTGGCATTATCGTGACCGTGGCGTGCTGGCCGCTGCTGCGCCGCTTCGATGCGCGTTCATTGGCAGTGCGTGTCGGTGCGGCGCTGGTCATCATGCTGCCCGCCGCGCTGGCACTGGCAGCGGTCAACCAGTGGGCTTTCGCTCCGGTTGAAAAGCGGATGCTTGAACGCCTGACGCACGATGAAGATGCCGCTCCTGATGCAGCGCCTGACAAGGTAACGGTCGAGGACGGCACCAAGAATCCCGCCGTGAAGATCCGCCGGGACATGGCCGGAAACGTGCTGGTCGATGTGCTGGATGAAGGAATCGTCGCCCCGGTCATTCCCGTCCCGCCAGAGCCGCCGGAACCTGCTCCGCGCGTCGTGCCCAGCCCACCGCCTGCGCCCAAAGTGTCGCCACCGCCAGAGCCGCTGCTCGACGAGGATGACATTGCCGAGATCGAGAAGCTGGCCGAGGCGCGCGCCACCAGCGCCCTGCGCATGGCCGGGATCGTGCGCAACGCCGATGGCAGCACCGTGATCAGCCAGCCCGGCGTGGTGATTCGCCAATATGCCGATGGTCGTTCGGAAGTGCGCATCGGCAACAAGGTCTATCGTGATGATGGCGACGGCGAACTGACAGCCCCGGACATGGCGATTCCCGCACCTCCTGCGCCGCCGCAGCCCGGTGCCAGCGCGGCCCCACCCGCTCCGCCCGCGCCTCCTGCGGCCATTCGCGAATCAGCCCGGCGCGAGGCTCAGGCGGCTTTGCGCCAGGCAGAAGCCGCGCGCCGTGCCGCGCTGGCGCAAGCCCGCGCCGAGGCGGAACGCGCGCGCGCAGAAGTGCGGCAAGCAAGACAGCGCGCCGCGCAACCTGCCCCAACGCCTGCGCCGTCAAAGGTCGCAACGCGGTCTGAAACCGCCACGCCAAAGAAGCCTGCAACTGCCCCGACAGCAAGCCCTTCGCCTTCCGAAGCGGCACCCCCGCAAGCCGCCGCTACCGAAGCCGCCACATCCACCAGCAAGGTCACGATCATTCGCCAGTTGGTGGAGAAGGAGGGCCTGTGGCGGCAGCTTACCGATGTTGCGCTGGGTCGTTACTTTCTGCTGATCGCCTGGGCTGCGCTCTATCTAGCGCTCGGCAATGGCGAACAGTTGCGCGCGGCGGAATACCGCGAAGGCGAATATCGCCGCGCGGCCAAGGCTGCCGAACTGCGGTCGTTGCGCTATCAGGTGAACCCGCATTTCCTGTTCAACACATTGAATTCCTTGTCCGCCTTGGTCATGGTCGGTCGTGCTGAACAGGCCGAGAAGATGATTCAGTCGATCTCCCGTTTCTATCGCCACAGCCTTGCCGGTGACCCGACCACCGACATGCCGCTGGAGGATGAGATCGCACTGCAACGACACTATCTGGAAATCGAGGCAGTGCGCTTTCCCGAACGTCTGCGCTGCGATTTCGATGTGCCGGACGATCTGATGAGCGCCTGCGTGCCTGGCATGATCCTGCAACCGCTGGTCGAAAACTCGATCAAGTACGGCGTATCCACCACAATTCGCCCGGTCACCATCCGCATTTCGGCGCGTGAGGCGGGTGGCTTCCTGATCCTCAGCGTTTCGGACGACGGGCCGGGTGAAGGGCTGGACAGCGGCAGCACCGGCATCGGTCTGGAGAACGTCAAGAGCCGCCTGATCGCCCGCTTCGGGGATGAGGCGAAGGTCGAAAGCGGCCCGCTGCCGGCGGGAGGCTATGCCACGGTGCTGACCATGCCGGTGGTTCGGAACGAATGTTGAGGGGGCGATAGTGCGCACGTTGATTGTCGACGATGAACCGCTGGCGGTAGAGCGGATGCAGATTCTCTGCGCTCGCATCCCGGCGTTGCAGGTGGTGGGCACGGCCAGCGATGGCGCGGCAGCGCTGCGCCTCATTTCCGCGCTGACGCCCGATCTCGTCCTGCTCGACATGACGATGCCCGAAGTGGATGGCCTGGGCGTTGCCCGCGCGCTGGCCGGGCAGGTCAACCGCCCGGCAGTGGTGTTCGTCACCGCGCACGACGATTTTGCGGTCGAAGCGTTCGATTGCGATGCCGTGGACTACGTGTTGAAGCCCGTGGCGCAGGACCGGTTGGAACGCGCGGTCGAACGCGCACAGGCCCGCCGCAGCGCCGCCGCTGCCGAAACGCCGCTTACCCCGGAAAAGCCCGAAAGCGAATGGATCGAAGAGTTCTGGGTGCCGCACCGCTCGGAACTTATCCGCGTTGGGGCGGGCGATCTTGAGCGCATCGATGCCGAACGCGATTACGTGCGGCTGCATGTCGGCAGCCGGTCCTACCTGATGCTTCACACCATCGCCGGGCTTGAGGCGCGGCTCGATCCCGAACGCTTCATCCGCCTCCACCGCTCGACGATCGTAAGGCGCGACCGCATCGCCGGGCTGAAGCACGATGGTCTTGGCGTATGGTCCGCCGAACTGGCGAATGGCTCGATGCAGCGCATCGGGCGCACCTATCTGGCGCGGGTCAAGGCGATGGCGGGAAGGTAGCCTTCCCCCTGCTACCCCTGCCCCTGGACCCGCTCAGCCTGAGCTTGTCGAAGGCCCCAGACGGCAGGCGCTGGGCTGGCATCCTTCGACAGGCTCAGGATGAGCGGGGGGGGGGGAAGAACTTATTTCAGCTCTTGTACAACGCATCCACCCGCGCGCCGTAGCGTTCCTTGATCTTGTGGCGCCGGATCTTCAGGCTCGGTGTCATTTCCTCGTTGTCGATGCTGAACGCCTCGTCCGCAAAAGCGAACTGGCGGACCTTTTCGATCACCGACAGGTCCTTGTTTACGCGATCCACTGCGGTGCGCACGGCGTTGCGGAAGGCGGGCAGGTCTTGCAGCGCCTTGAAATCGAACGTCTCGCCTTGCGCGCGCGCCCATTCCAGCGCCCATTCGGGATCAGGCACGATCAGGCCGACGATATAGGGCCGCTTGTCCCCGCTCACCATCGCCTGAGCGATCTCGGGTTGCAGCGTCAACATCCCCTCGATCTTCTGCGGAGATACGTTGTCGCCCTTGTCGTTGACGATCATGTCCTTCTTGCGATCGGTGATGACGATGCGGCCCCGGTCATCCACATGTCCGATATCGCCGGTGTGCAGCCAGCCCGCGTTTGGCCCTTCTCTGGGAATGGCGCGGGCGGTTTCGGCCTCGTTCTGCCAATAGCCGTGCATCACCAGTTCCCCTTGCACAAGGATTTCGCCATCCTCGGCAATCTTCACATTCACGCCTTTCATCGGCGGGCCGACCGTATCCATCTTCAGTCCGGCCTTGGGGCGATTGCACGATATCACCGGCCCCGCTTCGGTCTGGCCATAACCTTGCAGCATGGTCAGCCCCATCGCGTCGAAAAACACGCCGACATCGGGATTGAGCGGCGCGCCGCCTGACACCATCGCTTTCATCCGCCCGCCAAAGCGCGCCTTGATCTTTGGCCGCAGCGTGCGATCAAGAATCAGGCTCATCGGCAGATCGATGATGCGGCCCTTGCCCGCCGCCTTGCGCCCGCCGATGCCCAGCGCGCGATCCATCAGGTAGTTGGCAACCTTGCCCTGCTTTTCCACCTGCTTCATGATGCGCGTGCGCAGCACTTCGAACAGGCGCGGGACGACGACCATCAGCGTCGGGCGCACTTCCTCGATGTTCGAGGCGAGCTTTTCGAGGCCCTCCGAGTAGTAGATCTGCGCGCCCATGCCGATGGGCAGATATTGCCCGCCGGTATGTTCATAAGCGTGGCTGAGCGGCAGGAAAGAGAGGAACACTTCCTCATCCCACCCGAAATCCTCGGCAAGGATAAACGCCGCGCCTTCAACGTTGCACAGGATCGATCCGTGGTGCAGCCGCACGCCACGCGGGCTGCCGCCGGTGCCGCTGGTGTAGATCAGGCAGGCAAGGTCTTTGCGCCCCACGCCCGCCATGCGCGCATCCACTGCCCGTCGCGCCGCTGCGCCATCGCCTGCCGTCATTACGCTCCAGTCGTGGAACGAAAGCTTGCCCGCCTGCATCTGGCGCAGCGGCTCCATGCCGATCACATGTTCCACCCCCGGAGCGGAAAGCGCGGCGGGCAGCAACGGTTGTGACAGCTTCGAGGTCGACACGATCACAGCCCGCGCGCCTGAATTTTCCAGAATGTGCAGGTGGTCGCGTTCGGTATTGGTGATGTAGGTGGGCACCGTGACCAGCCCCGCTGCCATGATCGCGTGGTCGGCAATGCACCATTCCGGCCGGTTTTCCGAAACCAGCGCCACCCGATCTCCGGGGTTCAGGCCAAGCCCGCGCAAGGCTTCGGCCAGTACGCAAACCTGCCGCGCCGCTTCCGCCCAGCTTATTGATTGCCAGCTTCCGCCTTTCTTGGCCCACAGGAACGGGCTGTCGCCGCGCTGCTCGGCACGATCAAGGAACATCGCAACAAGATTGGGAAAGCCTGCGAAGTCTGAAAGCTGCACGTCTGGTTCCTCGGCCCAATAGCTTGTCGAACGGTCGTGGATGACCGTTCGCGTTGGTTTCATCGGAACCTAGTGCCGCACTGCCCTTACGGCAACCGGTGTTGCGTGATGTCAGGTCCGCGTCAGGGCGCGACTGCCGCCCCTTCGCTTCGCGGATCGGCAGCGCCGCGCCACACCCATTTCCCGCCCACAGACACCCGCTCGATCGCATTGGCCTTGAACGATGGCCCTCGCGCTGAAATCTGCGCATGGCCCAGCGCCTGCAGCGCCGGGATCATGCCTTCCAGACTGGTGCCCTTTTCCACGAAGACCGCACTGCCGCCCGGCGCGTAGATCACCGGCAGGGCAATCGCATCGCGCGCCGACAGGTTCCAGTCCAGCACGCCGATGATCGCTTTGGCCACTTGCGCGGGGATCGTCGTGCCGCCCGCCGCGCCTACGGCAAGCCGCAGGGTGCCATCAGGACCATAGACCAGCGTCGGCGCCATTGAACTGCGCGGGCGCTTGCCGCCTTCCACGCGGTTGGCGGTGGGCTTGCCGTCCTTGTCGGGCACGATGTTGAAATCGGTCAATTCGTTGTTGAGATAGTATCCGCCCACCATCAGGCCCGATCCGAACGGCCCTTCGATGGTCGAGGTATAGCTGGTGGAATTGCCCCAGCGGTCCACCGTCACGAAATGGGTGGTGCCGTGCTCTTCCTGCGGCAAGGCCCGCGCGAACGCCAGTTTCGCACCCGCAGGTTTGCCCGGCATCGCGCTGACCATCGTTGCACTGTCGGATATCAGGGCAGACCGCCCGGAGATATAGGCCGGGTCCATCAGCCCGGCCAGCGGCACGGGCACAAAATCGCTATCGGCCAGATATTGCTCGCGGTCAGCATAGGCCAGTCGCTGCGATTCGGCGATCAGGTGCCACGCTACAGGACTGGCAGGGCCAAGCGCTTTCATGTCGAAGCGCTCAAGCTGCTTCAGGATCGTGAAAACGGTGGTTCCGCCGGAACTGGGCGGCCCCATCCCGCACACGCGATACTGGCGATACTGGCCGCACACCGCATCGCGCTTCACGGCCTTGTAGGCGGCAAGATCGGCGGTGGTCAGCGGGGATGGGTTGCGCGGGGATGTGCCAACCTTGCTGGCCAGCAGCACCGCATTGTCACCGGTGTAGAAGCTGTCCGCCCCACGCGCGGCGATGCTTTCCAGCGTGGCGGCCAGCGCTGGATTGCGCACGATTGTGCCCACCGGCAGCGGCTCTCCGGCTGCGTCATAGAACAGCGCGCGTGCTGCGGGGTCGAATGCGCCGGTGCGGTTGGCTGCTGCCAGCATCGATCGCAGGCGCGGCGTGATTTCGAAGCCATCGCGCGCAAGTTTGATCGCGGGTTGGAACAGCGTGCGCCACGCGATCCGGCCCTTTTCGTTGTGCGCCATCGCCGCCAGTCGCAGGTTGCCTGGCACGCCAACGCTGCGCCCGCCGATCACGGAATCGGGCCATACCAGAGGCTTGCCATCGACATAGAACCACTGCGGTGTCGCTGCCTTGGGTGCAGTTTCGCGTCCGTCGATCGTTTCGACCGTGCCCGCTGCGTCACCCAGCACAAGGAAGCCGCCCCCGCCGATGCCCGAGCTTTGCGGTTCCACCACGGTCAGCGCCAGCATCGTGGCAATAGCCGCGTCCGTCGCGCTGCCGCCAAGCCGGAGCATCTGCACCCCGGCTTCGGCCGCGCGGGCATCGGCTGCGGAAACAAGGCCCGGCCCATCTACGGAAACACCGTCTGCCGCCGATGTAACGGGGGCTGGATTGGGGGGAGCCACCGAAGCGCCCGGCGGTGGCACGCAGGCCCCGGCAAGCAGGACGGCGGAAATCGGCAGGAAGCGAAACTGGCGCAATATGGTCATGCGCCCAAGGCTATTCGCTGCCAACCGCCTCGGCAATGGAGGTCATGCCCGCTTCGCGCACCTTTTTTTCAAGCCCCGCCACGATCCGGCCCGCCAAACCCGGCCCTTCATAGACCATTGCGCTGTAAATCTGGATCAGGCTCGCTCCTGCACGGATGCGTGCCCAGGCGTCTTCCACCGTGGCGATGCCGCCCACGCCGATCAGCGGGATCGCCCCGCCGCTGGCCTTGCGAAAATCGCGCAAGCGCTGCAGCGCCAGTTCGCGCAAAGGTTCGCCCGACAGGCCGCCTGCCTCGGCGGCATGGCGCGATTTCAGTCCCGGTCGCGTGATCGTGGTGTTCGATATGATCAGCGCTGCAAGCTGCTTTTCCAGCGCGATGCGGCAAATGCTGTCGATGTCAGAAGGTTCAAGATCTGGCGCGAGTTTGAGGAAGATCGGCACGTTGATGTTGCCGCGCGCCTCGATCACCGCATCCAGCAGCGCCGAAAGCGCACCTTCATCCTGCAAGGCCCGCAAGCCCGGCGTGTTTGGCGAAGAGATATTGACTGTAAGGTACGATGCCAGCGGGGCCATCATCCGGGTCATCTGCGCATAGTCGGCAATACGATCGACCGAATCCTTGTTCGCGCCGATATTCACGCCCACGATCCCCGGCAGACCGTGCAGACCGGTTTCGCGTCGCCGCACCAGCCTGTTCGCCACCGCCTGAGCGCCTTCGTTGTTGAAGCCCATGCGGTTGATCACCGCGCGGTCTTCAACCAGCCGGAACAGACGCGGCTTCGGATTGCCCTCCTGCGGTAGCGGGGTGACCGTGCCCACTTCGACAAAGCCGTAACCAAGGCCCAGCATAGCATCGGGCACTTCGGCGTTCTTGTCGAAACCCGGTGCCATGCCAACCGGGTTGGGAAACGCGATTCCAGCAACACGCTGCGAAAGAGCAGGGGTCGGCGCTTTGGGGCCGCCGGGCTGGTTCAACGACAAAGCCTTGATCGTCAGACGGTGGGCAGGCTCTGCAGGGATGCGGAAAATGAACGGGCGCAGCAGCGAATAAGGCGTCACGGGCGAAAGGTTCCGGTTCTGCGAACGGATAGGATCGAATCGAGGCCAGTCCAGCCTGCGATCGGTGATCGTCGGCGTACCTCGTGTGGCATCTTTGCGACGATAATGGCGCGCGGCCAAGTTCGAATCTGTCGGATATGACGGCTTTTGTAATTGAATGATCGACGAATGTTGCCCGAATGCCACCGAAATTGTCGAATCCATACAATTCATCATCAGGGCTTCTGCCTAGGAAGGCTGTGCGACCCGAAGGGCTCGGTGCAGCGATGTGCTGGGTTCTCGACTTTGAAGGCGGCCGATGATCCCTTGTGGAGCGCGGCCGCCCTTTTTTTGGCCAGTTGCCACGCCCGTCAGGTGCGGATGCCTTGCACCATGCGGTAACCGCGCCTAGGTAACCGGAACGATTCGGTCTGATTTGCAGATCGTCATTCCGGGACACCCGCCGATGCGCCTTTCCAGCATGGCCGACTACGCCGTCGTCACGATGAGCGCCGCCGCACGGCACTGTGGCGGAGAGCGCGTGTCGGCGCAGCAACTGGCGGATGAAACCGGCCTTCCCGCGCCCACCGTGCAGAAACTGGTCAGCAAACTGTCGGCTGCCGGGTTGCTCAAATCGGCGCGCGGCGCGCACGGCGGGCTGAAGCTCGCACGCCCGGCTGCCGCCATCACGCTGGCCGATATCGTCGAAGCTGTCGAAGGCCCCATTGCGCTCACGCCTTGCAGCGAGCATGGGCGCCACGATTGCACGCTTGAATCTGCGTGCACCGTCCGTCCGCACTGGCCTGCTGTCGATGCCGCGCTTCGCGGTGCCCTCGCAGGTATCCCGCTTACCCAATTGTCCCGTCCTGCCGCTTTGGCGACGGAGGTTATGGCATGACCGAGAACGTAGACGTAAAAGATCAGGCAGCGCGTGATGCGGCAGCAAAAGTTGCTGAATACGAACACGGCTGGGTTGCCGATATCGAGCAGGAGTACGGGCCGAAGGGCCTGTCCGAAGATACCGTCCGCTTCATCTCGGCCAAGAAGGACGAGCCGGAGTGGATGCTCGAATGGCGTCTGAAGGCCTATCGCCACTGGCTGACCATGCCCACGCCCGAATGGGCCAAGCTGAACATCCCGCCGATCGATTATCAGGAGGCCTATTACTGGGCCGCGCCCAAGGCCAAGCCCAAGCTCGGCAGCCTTGATGAAGTCGATCCCGAAATCCTGCGCGTCTACGAAAAGCTCGGCATTCCGCTGGAAGAGCAGAAAGTGCTCGCAGGCGTTGAAGGCGCGCGCAAGGTTGCGGTCGATGCCGTGTTCGACAGCGTTTCCGTGGCCACCACGTTCCGCAAGGAACTGGAAGCCGCAGGCGTGATCTTCCGCTCGATTTCCGAAGCGATCCGCGAATACCCCGATCTCGTCAAGAAGTGGCTGGGCAAGGTCGTGCCCATGCACGACAACTACTTTGCGGCGCTGAATTGCGCGGTCTTTTCAGATGGCACCTTCGTCTACATTCCCGAAGGCGTGCGCTGCCCGATGGAACTGTCCACCTATTTCCGCATCAACGCGGAAAACACCGGACAGTTCGAACGCACGCTGATCGTGGCCGACAAGGGGGCCTACGTCTCCTACCTCGAAGGCTGCACCGCGCCGCAGCGCGATGAAAACCAGCTTCACGCCGCTGTGGTGGAACTGGTTGCGCTCGACGATGCCGAGATCAAGTACTCCACTGTCCAGAACTGGTATCCCGGCAACGCCGAGGGGCTTGGCGGCATCTACAACTTCGTTACCAAGCGTGCCCTGTGTCAGGGCGCGCGCAGCAAGGTTTCGTGGACGCAGGTGGAAACCGGATCCGCGATCACCTGGAAGTACCCGTCCTGCGTGCTGAACGGCGAAGATTCGGTGGGCGAGTTCTACTCGGTCGCCGTCACCAACAACTACCAGCAGGCCGATACCGGCACCAAGATGATCCACAACGGCAAGGGGTCGCGCTCGACCATCGTGTCGAAGGGGATCAGCGCGGGCAAGAGCAACAACACCTATCGCGGCCTCGTCCGCGTCGCTCCGCAGGCCGAAGGCGTGCGCAACTTCACCCAGTGCGACAGCCTGCTGCTGGGCGCAGACTGCGGCGCGCACACCGTGCCCTACATCGAAGTGCGCAATCCCAGCGCCACGATCGAACACGAAGCTACCACCAGCAAGATCAGCGACGATCAGCTTTATTACGCAATGCAGCGCGGCCTCGATCAGGAAAGCGCCGTCGCGCTGATCGTCAACGGATTCGCCCGCGAAGTGCTGCAGCAATTGCCGATGGAATTTGCGGTCGAGGCGCAGAAGCTGCTCGGCATCAGTCTTGAAGGGAGCGTGGGGTGATGGCTCCACTTCTCCACAACCGTCACCCTGAACTTGTTTCAGGGTCCATCTCTCATCCTGCACCGTCCGTTCCGGTCGCAAAATGGATGCTGAAACAAGTTCAGCATGACGAATGTATTTTTGCACTGGGCTTGCCACAATGAAAAAGACCCTCACCATCCGCCCGGCCAGCGAGCGTACCGAGGCGCCGAATATCCAGAAGAAGGGGCGCGGCTGGGCCATTTCCGGCTCGCGGCTCGATGCCATTCACGATACCGCGCGTGAAATGCGCCGCGATCCTGACGCTGCGCACACAGCGCTGGCCGATGAATTGGCCAAGGAAGACCTCGGCAAGTACAAGTTCAAGCGCTTTGCCGTGATCGGTTCGGCCATCGTTGATTTCGCCTGCCAGCCGCTCAAGCTGGTCGTCGCGCTCAACCGCGATGACAACCCGGATATCGAACGCCGCCGCGATGCCAGCCTCGCCGCCGTGGGCCTCAAGGTCATCCGTTACGATGCTGCAGACGTCGCCGCCGATCCCGAAGGCGCGGCCCGCGCGGTCCTTGCTGCGATGAAGGCCCGCTACGAAGAACTGCGCGCCGTATCGCGCCCGCAACGCCCATCCTATTCGCGCTCCGGCGCTCGCCCGCAGCGCACCTCTTCCCCCCGCGGACGCGGCTGAAAGAAACGAAGATGCTCAAGATCGAAAACCTTCAGGCCACCGTTGCCGACAAGCCGATCCTAAAGGGTCTGTCGCTCACCATCAACGCGGGCGAGATCCACGCGATCATGGGGCCGAATGGCGCGGGCAAATCCACGCTCGGCTACACGCTCGGCGGGCGTCCCGGTTATGAAGTGACCGGCGGCACGGCCACATTGGATGGCACGGACCTGTTCGAACTCGAACCGCATGAACGCGCCGCCGCTGGCCTGTTTCTCGGCTTCCAGTACCCGGTCGAAATTCCCGGCGTGTCTTTCGTGCAGTTCCTGCGCGAATCCGCCAATGCGCAGCGCAAGGCTCGTGGTGAAGCCCCGCTTTCGGGTGGTGAATTCCTCAAGCTGGCCAAGGAAAAGGCCGCCCTGCTGCGCATGGACATGGACATGTTGAAGCGCCCCGTGAACGTCGGCTTTTCGGGCGGCGAAAAGAAGCGCGCCGAAATGGTCCAGATGGGCATTCTCGATCCCAAGATCGCCATTCTGGACGAGACGGACTCCGGCCTCGACATCGACGCGCTGCGCATCTGCGGCGAAGGCATCAACGCGATTATGCGGAAAGCCGATAAGGCCGTGCTGCTGATCACCCATTATCAGCGCCTGCTCGATTACGTGAAGCCGGATTTCGTCCACGTCCTTGCCGGTGGGCGCATCGTGCGCACGGGCGGGCCGGAACTCGCGCTCGAACTCGAAGAGCAGGGCTACGAGGCCGTCGCGGCATGAGCGAGGCGCTTGCCCTGCCAACCCGCAGCGAGGAGGCCTATCGTTATGCCGATCTTGCCGCGCTGCAAACGCTCTGGCCGCTGCCGGTGCAGGAAATCCGCATCGCCGCCGGTGAACGGGGCGCAAGCGCCGTCGTGCTTGATGGTGCCAACGATGCAGCGCAGGACATTGCGATCACGCTGGAAGATGGTGCGGAATACGATCTTCGCCTGCTGAACGCGGGGTCCGCCTATGGCCGCATCGCGGTAAAGGTCACGCTGGGCAAGGGCGCGAATTTTCATCTTGGCGCGGCGCAGATCGCAGGTGGTGATCAGACGGTCGAGATTGTCACCGAAGTCGTCCATGCCGATCCTGACGCGGTTTCCAGCCAGGTCGTGCGCTCGGTGCTGGGCGGCAAGGCCACGGGCACCTATCTTGGCCGCGTCGTGGTAGCGCGCGGATCGATTGGTACCGATGGCTCGCAATCGATCCGCGCCATGCTGCTCGATCGTACCGCCACCGCCAATGCCCGCCCCGAACTGGAAATCTATGCCGACGATGTGAAGTGCGCGCACGGCTGCGCCGTGGGCGAACTCGATGCGCAGGGCCTGTTCTATCTGGCACAGCGCGGTCTGCCGCCAGCCCTCGCCAAGAAGCTGATGCTGCAAGCCTTCATCGCGGAAGCTTTCGTGGGGGCCGCCGATGAGGAAGCCTTGACCGAGGCTGCGCTCAAGGCACTGGAGGCCGTGTTGTGACGGATCAAACCCAACTGCGTCCCCGCGAAGGCGGGGACCTCGGTGTTGATACGGAACCCCAGCGTAAACCGACTGAGGCCCCCGCTTTCGCGGGGGAGCAGGGTTCAGTAACTTGGCCCGGCCTCATCAACCCTGACGGCACCCGCTGGCACTACCTCGATACCGCAGCCACCGCGCAGAAGCCGCAAGTGGTGATCGATGCCATCACGCGCGCGCTCGGCAGCGATTACGCCACCGTCCATCGCGGCGTCTATGCCCGCTCGGCCGACATGACGCTGGCCTTCGAAGCCGCGCGCCGCAAGGTGGCAGGTCTGATCGGCGGCGAAGAAAGCGAATTGGTCTTCACGCGCGGCGCGACCGAGGCGATCAACCTTGTTGCGCAGACGTGGGGACAGCAGAATCTCAAGGTCGGCGACCGCATCCTGATCTCCACGCTTGAGCACCACGCCAACATCGTGCCCTGGCAGATGCTTCGGGACCGGACCGGCGTGGCCATCGACGTGTGCCCGCTCACCGAAGACGGGTTGATCGACCTTGACGCGGCAGAGCGGATGCTCACGCCTGCGCACAAGCTGGTCGCCTTCGCGCATGTGTCCAACGTCCTCGGCTCTGTGCTCGACGCCCCCCGCGCGGTCGCGCTCGCGCACAATGTCGGCGCAAAGATCCTGCTCGACGGCTGCCAGTCGGTTGCTCGCCTCTCCGTCGATGTGAAGGCGCTGGACGCCGATTTCTACGTCTTCTCCGCCCACAAGCTCTATGGTCCCACCGGCATCGGTGCGCTCTGGGCGAAGGCTGAAATTCTCGATGCCATGCCGCCGTGGCAGGGCGGCGGTGCGATGATCGACAAGGTGACGTTCGAGGTCACCACATATGCCCCCGCGCCGCAGCGGTTCGAAGCCGGCACGCCCGCTATCGTCGAAGCCATCGGCTTTGGCGCGGCGGTGGATTTCGTGGCCGCTCAGGGCCTCGCCAGCATCCACGCCCACGAATGTGCGCTCGTTGTCAAGGCACGCGAAGCGCTGGGCCGGATGAACTCGGTCAAGCTGTTCGGCCCGGCGGAAAGCGCAGGCATCCTCAGCTTTGCGCTCGAAGGCGTGCACCCGCACGATCTGGGCACGATCCTTGACGAAGAAGGCGTTGCCATCCGTGCAGGCCACCACTGCGCCCAACCGCTGATGGCACACCTCGGCGTGCCCGCCACCGCGCGCGCCAGCTTCGGCATCTACAGCGATGAAAGCGATATCGCCGCGCTCGTGCGCGGGATCGAAAGGACCATGAGGATTTTCGGATGAGCGAGAACGATCCCAAGTTCGCAGTCGAGGAAGTGGACGCCGTGTCTTCCCCCAAGCGCGCTTTCGTCGAAGACGCGCCCGAAGAGACGGCGGCACAGAAGCTCGATCGCAAGCGCGATTATCTGGAAGGTTTCCTGGCCGCCAAGCCCGAAGGCGTCACCCCCGGCGAACCCGGTGGCGATATCTATGATGGGGTTGTCAATGCGCTGAAGGAAATCTTCGACCCCGAGATTCCCGTCAACATCTATGATCTGGGCCTGATCTATGGCGTAGACGTTTCGGACGATGCCCACGTCATGGTCACCATGACGCTGACCACGCCGCATTGCCCGGTGGCTGAATCGATGCCCGGAGAGGTCGAACTGCGCGTCTCCGCCGTGCCCGGCGTGCGCGATGCCGAAGTGAACCTCGTCTGGGATCCGCCGTGGGATCCGCAAAAGATGAGCGATGAAGCCAAGCTAGAACTGGGAATGCTCTGAAAGCTCCCCATATAGGTGAAGCCATGACCACCGAAGTCAAAACCCGCCGCCCGCCCCCCGCTGCCGTGATCCTCACGGCCAGCGCCGAAGCGCGTGTGGCGCATCTGATGGACACGGCTCCCGAAGGCGCCATCGGCGTGAAGCTCTCCACCCCGCGCCGGGGCTGCTCGGGCCTTGCCTACTCGGTCGATTACGTGACCGAAGCCAACCCGCTGGACGAAAAGATCGAAACGCCCGGCGGCCTGTTCTTCATAGACAGCGCATCGGTGCTCTACCTGATCGGCAGCACGATGGACTGGCAGGAAGATGATTTCACCGCCGGTTTCGTATTCCAGAACCCCAACGCCAAGGGCGCCTGCGGCTGCGGTGAGAGCTTTACGGTTTAAGCGTCGGCCAGAAAGGTCAGCAGCGCCTGCTCAAGCGGGTCGCTCTGCCCATCGGCATCGATCCGCGCCTGCAACCACAGGTTCTCCCCATCGGTCACCGCATGATCGCGCCCGGCTTCACCGGCAATGTCCCGCCCCGGTTGCTTGCGACCGAAGCCCACGTCTCGCAGCGCCTGCACAAAGCTCGTGGCATTGGTCTTCGCCATGCGCCCGAAGAAGCGGCCCAGATGGCTGCTGCGGTCGTTCATGAACGCTTCCAGTTCACCCGCACGTTCGCGCTTCAGGCCCTTGGCTCCGTTCCAGCCCTGCAGGTAATTGCCCACGCCCTGCACGAACAGGCGCTCCCACGCCGGGGCATTGTCCGCGCCCAGCGTGGCGTCTTTCAGCCGGAACAGCATTTCCGCTTCCCGCTGGCTCACGCCTGCCGGACGGTCACCACCCGAAGCGAAGATCGCGCGGCGAATCAGCGTGCATTCTGCGGCCGAGATCACGCCCGCCTGCAATTCTCCGCCGCAGCGCGTCGGCCCTTCGCCGGTCAGCACTTCGCGCTCAATCTGCTGCAGCACGAACAGACGCAAGCCGTCAGGTGCCGAGAGCGCCTTTTCCAGCACGCGCACCATCAGTTCCATCTCGGTCAGGCTGCCGACCTTGCCGTCGTGCGAAACGCGCTCCGTCAGCCAGCGCGCGTTCTCTTCGGAGACATGGCCGCGCGGTTCGGTGCCGTTCACCACGAATTCCACCAGCGCTTCCACAAAGAAGTCCGACCATTCGCGCGTCGGCTCGGCAATCTGGTCGTTGAGGATGAAGATCGCCTCGGCCTCTTCGGGATCGATCTTGCCATCGGGCCACGCAGCACGACGCAGCGCCAGAATTTCCTGTGCGGAGATCGCGCTGTCCTCGGCGGCCTGTGCGGCCAGAGCGCGGAAATGCAAGGTCATGCGTATCGGTCCCCCAAGCGTCCAATCGAACGCTGAAATAGGGGAAATCGCTTAATTTGCCGTTATCAGCCGCATCATCGCCATCAACGCCGACATCGCCAGCAGAAACCCCACAAACCCCCGCCACGCCGCATCGCTCACTTTGCCGAATGCCTTGGCCCCGAGATGATTGCCCGCCAGCACCGGCACGAACAGCAACGCTGCAAACAGCGCATCGCGCCACGAAGCCAGTCCCAGCGCCAAGGCCGCCACCGTGCTGGCAACAGAGGTCAGCAGAAAAACGGTCAGCATTGATGCCCGCGCCACTTCGCGCGGGATCGGGCGGCGCAGATAATATGGCACCACCGGCGGCCCCGGCATTCCCGCAAAGCCCGTCAACAGCCCAGCCGCCGCACCGGTAAATCCCGTCTCGACCCGGCCCGGCGCGTGTCCGGGCTTTGCGGGCAACAGCACCAGCACGAAAGCCGCAATTGCCACCACCGCGATCAGCACCCGCGCCAACCCCGGCGGCGTGGCGAACAGCACCAGCAGCCCCACCGGCGTCAGCAGCATGGCCACGCCGCCAATCACGCCCGCGCTTGTTTCGCCCGCGTTCCACACCTTGCGCGCGCCGACCAGCCCGATCAGCAGCCCCAGCATGTTCGAGACGACCACCGCCTCACCCGGAGAGATCACCAGCCCGATCAGCGGCACCAGCAGGATTGCCATGCCAAACCCCGCCAGCCCGCGTACAAAGGCGGCAACGAAGGCCGCCAAGGCGCACAGGGCAATGGAAAGGAGCGGCAGGCCGAGCAGCATCAAGCGTCCTTGGACAGGCTCAGCATGAGCGGTTCTGGATCATACGATCCCACTAGATCCGCTCATGCTGAGCTTGTCGAAGCATCACCGCAGATCCGGCGAAGCCAGATCAGGAGCTTGGGCCTCACCCCGCAACAAGGCAATCGCCTCGTCCAGCGGCATGACCTTCTGGTGCTGCTCGCCCAGAATGCGGATCGCCACGGTGCCTTCCTCGGCCTCGCGCTTGCCCACCACCAGCAGATAGGGGACTTTCTGCAACGAATGTTCGCGCACCTTGTAGTTGATCTTCTCGTTGCGCAGGTCGCTGTCGGCGCGGATGCCCGCCGCCTTCAGCTTGGCCAGTGCCTCGGTCGCATAATCATCCGCATCCGAAACGATGGTCGCCACCACTGCCTGAACCGGGGCGAGCCACACCGGAAGACGCCCGGCAAAATGCTCGATCAGGATGCCGATGAAGCGTTCATAGGAACCGAAGATCGCGCGGTGCAGCATGACCGGGCGGTGCTTGTCGCCGTCCTCGCCCACATAGCTTGCATCAAGCCGGTCGGGCAGCACGCGGTCAGACTGGATCGTGCCCACCTGCCAGGTGCGGCCAATCGCGTCGGTCAGGTGCCATTCCAGCTTGGGCGCATAGAACGCGCCTTCGCCGGGCAGTTCTTCCCAGCCGTATTCCTCGGTCGCAAGGCCAGCGCGCACCACGGCGGCGCGCAGTTCGGCTTCGGCCTTGTCCCACATTTCTTCGGTGCCGAACCGCTTTTCAGGGCGCAGCGCCAGCTTGATCGAATAGGTAAAGCCGAAGTGCTTGTACACGCGATCGGCCAGTTCGCAGAAGGCCTGCACTTCATCCACGATCTGGTCTTCGCGGCAGAAGATATGCGCATCGTCCTGCGTGAACTGGCGCACGCGCATCAGCCCGTGCAGCGCGCCGTGCGGTTCGTTGCGGTGGCAGCAGCCGTTTTCATACAGGCGCATCGGCAGGTCGCGATAGGACTTGATGCCCTGCCGGAAGATCAGCACGTGCGCCGGGCAGTTCATCGGCT
>NZ_JBMLSM010000236.1:0-44149 GCF_049240505.1 Novosphingobium sp. | reverse complement strand
CCATAGCAGATCAAGCACCAATCGCGGCCGATCGACGAGGGAGCATGACTACCCTTGGAAGACCGCTTTTTGCAGGGAGAGACATCGTGAAGTTCACCCAGAATCCATCCGTTCGCGCATTGGCGCTGTCCGCCACCGCGCTTTCGCTGGCCTTCGCCGGTCAGGCCCACGCGCAGGAAGCTGCCGAGGAAACGGGCGGCATCAGCGAAATCGTGGTCACCGCACAGAAGGTGGCAGAGAACGTGCAGGACGTTCCGATTGCGATCACCGCGCTTACGTCGGACCGCCTCGAAGCCGCTGGCACCACCAGCCTTGAAGGGCTGACCCAGCTTGTTCCCTCGGTCACCTTCCGCAAAGGCACGACCAGCGCCAACAGCGCCATCGTGATGCGCGGCGTCGGCACCATCACCTTCTCGGTTGCGGCCGAACCCAGCGTGTCCACCGTGGTCGATGGCGTCGTCCTCAGCCGTTCGGGTCAGGCCTTCATGGATCTGGTCGACGCACAACGCCTCGAAGTGCTGCGCGGCCCGCAGGGCACGCTGTTCGGCAAGAACGCCTCCGCGGGCCTCGTCAACATCGTATCCAAGGGCGGCACCGACACGTTGCAGGCCGAAGCTCGCGCCGAAGCCTATGAGGGCGACGAGTACCGCCTGCGCGCATCGGTTTCCGGCCCGCTGGGTGAAGGCCTGTCGGCCCGCGTCACCGGCTTCTACGGCAGCTATGATGGCAACATCACCAATGTCTTCGGTGGCAAGAACGAGAAGATCAACGGCTACGAACACTACGGCGCACGCGGCATCCTCGATTACGAAGGCGATGGATCGAAGTTCCGCCTGATCGCGGACTATTTCAAGGCAAACGACGACTGCTGCGCCGATGTCACCACCGTCAGCCGTGGTGCCGTGCTGGATGCAGAACTCGGCCTGCCGGGCGGCGTCGCGCAAGGGCTGAACCAGCGCTACGTGAACCACAACCTCGTCACCCAGACGAAGGACCGTCAGTGGAGCCTCACTGCGTCGGGCGATTTCGATGTGTTCGAAAGCCACACGCTCAGCGTCATCGCAGGCTATCGCAACTGGAAGAACGTGGAAGTGCGCGAGGGTGACTTCCTTCCCCGTGCCATCGTCGGCACCGGCGAACTGCACGACTCCGGCGAAGTCCGCACCCAGCAGCTCAGCCTCGAAGTGCGCCTGGCCTCGGACCAGACGCAGCCGTTCTTCTATCAGGTTGGCGCATTTGCGTGGGGATCGAATAACCAGCAGGACTTCACCCGCCGCAACATCACCTGCGCCACGTCCACCCTGCCCGTCGCAGCATCCGGCGCGCGTCCGTGCAACACGGCGGATACGGTGAACACGCTGTTCCCCACCGCCACCTCGTTCAGCGATGTGCAATCGCGCAACTACGCCGTGTTTGGCCAGGCCACCTATCGCTTCAGCGACATGATCTCGCTCACGGGCGGCCTGCGTTACACGAAGGATGAACTGGACTACACGCATACCCGCGCACCGGCGGTCAACGCCACCAACGGCCTTCCTGCCACCGGCCCCGGCACCAACGGCAACCCTGCTGGCGGCACGCTGGCTTCGGGCGGAAACGGCACGAACACTTCTGCCGGATCAAGTAGCAACGGCAACCTTTCGGGCCGCGCCGTGCTGCAGATCACGCCCAGCGACGACGTGATGCTCTACGGCAGCTACACCCGTGGCTACAAAGGCCCGGCGTTCAACGTGTTCTTCAACCACACCGCGCCGACCAACGCCGTGCCGATTGACGAGGAAACCTCCGACGCTTTCGAAGTCGGCCTCAAATCGCAGTTCCTCGACAACCGCGTGCAGTTCAACGTCTCGGCCTTCACCGTCACCTACAACGGCTTTCAGGCGAACAACTTCGTGCTGCTCAACGGCGCGGTAGTTTCGAACCTGACCAACGCGGGTTCGGTGCGCAGCAAGGGCTTCGAAGCCGACCTGCTCACCGTGCCGGTCGAAGGGCTGACCCTGCGCGCCAGCGCGGCCTATGCCGATGCCAAGGTGCTGAAGTTCAATCCGAACCCTTCCACCAACGCGCCCGACGCCCGCAACGGCACGCGCCTGCCGCTTGCGCCCAAGTTCACCTACACGCTGGGCGGCAGCTACGAACGGGATCTGGGTGGCATCAAGCTCTACCTCGACACCGATTTCCGCCATGTCGGCAAGCAGTTCTCCGACCTTGGCGAGAGCGGCCCGATCGATGCCTATGGCATCTGGAACGCCGGGATCGGCTTTTCGGACGCGGAAGACCTCTATCGCCTGACGTTCCACGCCCGGAACATCACCGACAAGTCCTACGCCCTGCTCAACGTCAGCGCCGGCCAACGCCTGCAAATCCCGCGCGACGCCGACCGCTACTTCGGCGTGAGCCTGCGCGCCAAGTTCCAGTAACCGCCCATCCCTCCCTCGGGCGGCAGGAGAGGCTCCGGGCGTTGGCCCGGGGCCTTTTCTTTGCGCTAGCTCGAAAAAAATGTGGCTTTTATGCCTTCGAAAAGCGCCGTCCGCCTCCGAATCAATTACGATACTGACAAGATGCTTCAAGTGACTCACATCCGTCCGGTACACGCAACAAGGGCACGATCATGGCGATAGATTGGGCAACCACTGGGACTGCAATGGCAGGCTGGGGAGCATTGCTAGGTGCGGGAGCCACTGCCTTTGGCGGCGTCGCAGTTCTCATTGCGGCAAAGCGCGCTGCGAACACCTTCGATGCGTGGAAACGCCAAAAAAGCGAAGAGCGAAGAATGAATCTAGCCGAGCAAATTCTTACAGCGGCGTACAAAGCGAAGCAAATATTGGCAGCGATACGCTCACCGATGACTTATGGTGGCGAGCGTTCTGCGGCAAAAACCAAGTTGCTGGATACAGGTATGATCCACGATGGCCAAGAAGATGGCAGGTCAGAAGCATTGACCACAGCGCAGATAGTTTTTTCTAGAATTCTACGACATCAAAATATGTGGGACCATCTTACTGATTTGTCCCCAAGCTCTAAAGCAATTTTTGGGAATGAAATTTCGGAAAAACTGGAAAATATTTGGAAAATCCAGCATAATATAAGCGGCGCGGCGGTCGTTTATGGGAATATCCGTGACACTGGACGCCCTCTTAGCGAAGAGGAAAGCACTCTAAGACGAGATTTGGAACAACAATTTTGGGCGATCCCTACGCACGATAAACCAGACGAAATTGCAGACTCGGTTGATTCAATTATTGCCGCGCTTGAGGATCGCCTGCTTCCCGTTATTCGTGCAGGGACAGGAACTGTCGCTTAGCTGCCGCTACTCCCCCGCCAACTCCAGCTCCGGCAGCATCACCTGAATGAACCCCAGCGCCACCAGATAGGCGCTCCCGCAAATCGCAAACAACGGCACATACCCCAGCCCATTGGTCAGCGACCAGCCCGCAAACTCAATGATGCCGGTCCCCGACAGGTTCCCCGCGACAGAGCCGAGCGCGATCACGCTGGCGACGCGGGTGGCGGGGATCACGTCGGCGGTCATGCCGAAGACGTTGGTGGAAAAGCCCTGATGCGCAAACAGGCCCACGCCGATCAGGATCGCCGCAATCCACGGGCTGTCCGTCTGCAACGCCAGCGGCATTGCCAGCACGACCAGCGCATAGAACAGCATCGACGTCTTGCGTGCACGATTCACGCTGAAGCCCTTGCCCAGCAGGATCGGGTATAGCCCGCCCGAAGTCAGCGCGCCCAGCGCGGCCAGCGTGAAGATGATGGCGATGGGCCAGCCCAGCGCGCCCTGCCCCAGTCCGAACTGCCGGTTGAAGAAATCGGGCATCCAGAACAGCACGAACCACCACACCGCATCGGTACAGAACTTCGCCCCGATCACGGTCCAGGTCCGCCGGTCGCGCAGCAGTTCACCCCACGGCACCCGCGCGCGTTCAGGCACGTTGCCCACAGGTTGCAGGTTGCGCGTGCCAAACCACCAGCCCGCCAGCCACAGGAAGCCCAGCGCGCCCGTCACCACGAACGCCGCTTTCCACCCGAACGCCAGCGCAAACGGCGGAATCAGCAGGGGCGTGAGGATCGCCCCGATATTGGGCGCGGTATTGACCAGCCCAATGGCCATGTTGCGTTGGGCCGGTGGAAGATAGGTCGCCGCTGCTTTCAGCCCCGCCGGCGTCGAAACGGATTCGCCCGCCGCCAGCACGATCCGCGCCGCCACGAACTGCTGCACGGTCTGCGCCAGCGCGTGCGCCATGCCCGCCGCGCTCCACACGGTTACCGCAATGGCATAGGCCACCCGCACGCCCAGCCGGTCAACAAACCAGCCGACGAACAGTAACGTCCCCGCTGCAGCGATCTGGAACGAGGAGCCAAGGTGCGCATAATCCGCATCGGACCAGCCGAATTCCGCCTCAAGCGTGGGCTTGAGCAGCGCCAGCACCTGCCGGTCGACATAGTTCAGCGCATTGCCAAGGAACAGTAGTGCCACCAGCGCAATCGCTGCTCCGCGCCCCATATTCCCCTGGCCCATGCCCTTACCCTGCGTCATCCGAGATTCTCCCAAACTCCGGTCGCTCTACTGGCGCTTCCTGCTTGCACGATAGCCGCTCCCGCGCGTAAGGAAAGCACAATGTGACACCGTAGGACATAGAACGGGTGAGCAAGGGAGTGTTTGGCGTGGCACGGCAGGAGATCGATTGGGAGTCCCTCCCCTCTGCGGCTGATCTTTTCGGCGAAATGCACCTTGCCGAAGTGGCCCCGCCTGCTGCCGAACCGCGCGAAACCGTGTTTCACGGCCTCGCCATCTGCGCCATTGCCGCCGCTGCCGCCGCGTGGCTTTCGGAACATTACCACTTTCCGATCATCCTGCTCGGCCTGCTGATCGGCCTTTCGCTCAGCTTCGTCGCGCGTGATCCGCGCAGCCACATGGGCCTCGATTTCGCTTCACGCACCTGCCTGCGCTTCGGCGTGGTGCTGCTCGGCCTGCAAGTCACCTTCTCGCAGATCGGATCGCTGGGACCGGCCCCCTTCGCCGCGCTGGTGGCCATCATGACAGTAACTTTCCTTGCCGGAATCGCGGGCGCAAAGATGGTTGGCCAATCACGCTACACCGGCATTCTGGCAGGCGGCGCCACCGCGATCTGCGGGGCCAGCGCGGCAATGGCGCTCTACGGCGTGATCGGTCGCGAACGGTTGAGCCAGGCGCAGTTCGCAATCACGCTGGTCGTCGTTTCGCTCGCCAGCGCGCTGGCCATGTCGCTCTATCCGATCCTTGCCGAATATCTGCACCTGACCGACAGCCAGGCGGGCTTCCTCATCGGTGCCTCGATCCACGACGTCGCGCAGGCCATCGGCGGCGGCTATGCCTTCTCGGAGCCTGCGGGCAGCTATGCCACCATCGTCAAACTATCGCGCGTCGCCCTGCTCGCACCGGTGGTCATCGTCACCGGCCTTGCCATCGGGAATGTCGAACACAGCAAGGACGGACCGATCTGGAAGCGCCTCGCGCTGCCGTGGTTCATCGTCGCCTTCTTCGGCGTAGTCCTGCTCAATTCGCTCACCAGCATTCCCGCCCCTGCAAGAGACGCCGCATTGAACGGTTCGAAGGGCCTGCTGCTGATCGCCGTAATCGCCACTGCCATGCGCAGCCGTCTGGACCTGCTGATGGAAACCGGCCTCAAACCCGCAATCCCGGTGGCTATCGCCACTGCGGTCAGCTTCGCGGCCTCGCTCGGCGCGGCAATGCTGGTCGGTTAACCAAACCGCTTCGTCAAAACCTCCGCCACCGCATCAGCATCCGCAGGCTCGATCGGGGCCTTGTAGACATTGACCATCTTCGCCACCGCATCGCGCCAGAACTGCGCGCCTTTGCCGCGTGGCTGGGTGGTGATGTATTCCAGCGAATGACAGGTCGAACAGGCCGCAACCACAGGCTCGCCCGCCTCGTCGGCAAGTTCGGCAGGCACCGCCTCTTCCGGCATTTCGAACGTGACCGGCTTCGCAGCGACGGCGGCAGCAGACATCGCCAGTGCGGCAGAGAGAACAAACGGCCGCATCAAACCGCCTCCACCATGATCGTTTCGACCGGATTGTGCATATAGCCCGCAGGCTGCCAGCGCGAGGTCAAAGGCTGCATTTCACCGCCCAGCGTTTCGGCCCGCACCTTTACCGCGTGCTTTCCGGCGGGAAGCGTCAGCCCCAGCCGCCATTCGCGGAAGGAATAGCGCCCCAGATCCTCACTCAGCCTCGCCTCCTGCCAACTACGCCCTTCGTCCGCCGAAACCATGACCCGTCGCACAGGGTCGCCCCCGGCAAAGGCGATACCGCGCAATTCGGTCATGCCACCTGCTTTCACCTTGCTACCATCGGCATGGCTGGTCACGAACGAGCGCACGTTGAACCGCCCTATGGGCTTGGTCTTATCGGGCTTCTGGCCCGGTTCCACGCAATTGCAGTCGTTATCCGGGATGCGATAGGCGGTCTTCATCCAGTATCCATCGAACTGCGCGTCCACCACGTTGATCTCGTCGAGATGCTTGACCCAATAGGTGCCGTAGTGTCCCGGCACGATCAGTCGCAGCGGGTATCCGTTAAGGAACGGCAGGTCCGCGCCATTCATCTGGAACGCCACCATCACTTCGCCATCCAGCGCATGATCCAGATCGAGCGCCTTGACGAAATCGGGGATGCCGTCGAGCGGCGGATTGTCCAACCCGTTGAACGTCACCTGCCGCGCGCCTTCTCGAAGCCCCGCCTTTTCAAGCAGATGCTTCAACGCCACGCCCCGCCAGCGCGCATTGCCCATCGCCCCGTTGCCCAGTTGCCCGCCGCCCACGCGCGGCTGCACAAAGCCCCGACTGTTACCCGAACACTGATTTACCGCCACGATTTCGCTCACCGGGAAATCGCGCTTCAGGCTGGCGAGCGAAAGTTCGAGCGGCTTGCCCACATGCCCGCCCACTTTCAACCGGAAGGTGGCAGGATCGATCACAGTCGGCAGCCCGGACAGGTGATAGCGTACAAAAAACGCATCGTTGGGCGTCAGCAGCCCATCGTTGAACACAGCAAAAGGCGTTTCGAGTTGCGGCGGGCGCGTGGTGAGCAGGATCATCTCGCGCTTTTGCGGCATTCGCACCAGCGGCCTTGCGCCGTTGCCGAACGGAAGCGTCACGCCACGTTCAGCCGCGATGGCTGGGCCGCCAAGCGCCGCCACGCCTGCTCCGGCAAGAAACATTCTGCGGTCGAACACGGCCATTTCCTCTCCGGCTGCGCTGGGATTCTCTCACCCTTTTCGCGCAACCGAAGTCGTATGTCCACCGGTAGTCATAAAGGCGCCATTCCGCCACATACGGGCTGACCAGCCACCGCTTGCCCGTCTCATCCTTTTGGCCGGAATGCCTCATAAAGTGGGCAATCCGTTTGGCCGGATCATCATCGTGCAATAGCGCTTGATCAAAGCGGCGAGACGCAAGGATGGTCCGGCAGAGCCGCCAATGCAGAGGGATGCACCGGTGCGCGATCACGAACTCAGACGCCGTGCGGTGGGAGAAATGCACTTGCGCCGCTGGCCGTTGCTACCCGCACCATGTCACATCATACAATGGGTGCTGGCCATCTCAGAAGACGAGCGGGCGGAGGAAATCTCCGCAATTCATGCGCGCTGCGATGCACGCGATGCCGTGAACAATCCTGCGCATCGCGAAGGGCGGATCAATGCCGCCGTGACCTTTACATGGGAAAGGCAGAGCGAGGGCAGCAGCCTGACGCTGTTCGCCAGCCCCTGTGACGAGGCAGGCTTTGTCGACGCACAAGCCGACCCGCTGATTGCCCAAGCCATCGCATGGGCTGAAACCCTGCCCGGGCAAGTCGTCCGCAGCACCCGTGTGTGGATCGGGCAAAGCGATGCCGACGTCGCGCGCGTGCTGGCGAGCCAGTCGTTCAATCGTGATGAGCTGGTGTCCAGCACGCTGGACGGTGACATCCGCATATGGTCGGATTTCCGCGTAATGGACGATGGCTTCGGACGGTTGGTGGTGGCAGCCAACGGGGCTGATCCCCGCGATCTGACGCGGCAGATGCAGCGGATGCAGGAACTGGGAAATTACCGGAACAAGGCCCTGCTTGGCCTTCCGGTGGCGCGCGAATGCTGGCCCAAGCTGGACGCTGCCGAAGCGCGTCTGCGAGATCTTGCGAACCGCATTGCCAATAGCGATGCACGCGATGACAGCCTGCTGGCCGAACTATCAGGGCTGGCGCTCGATCTCGCATCGGTTTCCACCGCGATCTCGTTCCGAATGGATGCCACGCGCGCTTATGGACAGATCGTGGAGGAGCGGCTTGACCAACTGGACGTGCTGCCGGTGGAAGGCTTCGCATCGCTGGTGGATTTCACCCAGCGCCGGTTCCGCCCCGCCATGAACACCTGCTTCGCCACGGGTGAGCGCATTGAACGGCTGGGCGCGCGCACCGAACAATTGACCTCGCTGCTGCGCGCCCGGATCGATACGCGGATCGAGAACCAGAACGCCGAGATGCTGCGCTCGATGGAGCAATCGATCACGATGCAGGCACGGTTGCAGCAACTGGTCGAAGGCCTGTCTGCGGTCGCGCTCAGCTACTATGCGTTGGGGCTGCTGAAGTACGCGCTTTACGCAGTGCCTGACGGGGCTCTGGGCATCTCGGACGAACTTGTCATCGGACTGCTGGTTGTGCCCGTGGTGCTGGGCGTGTGGCTGGGGATGCACATGGTCAAAAGCCGCGTATTGGCTCACACCTGATGCAATCGCGTCAGGCAGCTTTCGCCCTGCCCGCCTTGTACCTTTCGATCAGCGGTGTGAACGGGAACAACCACTGCTCCATGATCGAAAGCCGCCGCCGTTCATCCTGCCCTACGATCGAGGCTTCGCCCTCCTTGTAGGTGCCGAAAATCCGGTCCAGCACGATCAGCGAATTGCCATAGTTGCAGCGCGTATCCTCATAAGGAACCGAATGATGCAGGCTGTGGTGGCGGATGGTGGTGAAAAAGAAGGAATAGAACAGCGGCGGATTGGAGCGCACGTTGGCGTGAGCGAACGTGGAAACCACGCCCATCACACTGTAACCCGCCAGCGCCGCCGATTGGTTCAGATCGAACAGCGCCACCACGCTCAGGCTGATCAACCAGAGTTCGATAGGATTGCCGACCGCACCCTTCATTGCATTGAGTTGCGTAATATGATGATGCGGCGCGTGGGTCAGCCAGAACGGCGTCCAGTTGTGCATCAGCCGGTGCATCCAGTATTGCCCGAACTCAACCAGAAACACGACCAGCGCCACCTGCAGCAGCCAAGGCATATGTTCCGCCCAGGGCGTGGCGATGCCCCATGATTTCTTGAGCGATTCGAGCGGCTGTTCGGCAAGGAAATTGGTCGCCTTGGAAATGACCGTGGCGCTGAGCACGACATAGAAAAGGTCGGTGAAGAACTCGCGCCGGTTGATGCGCCAGCCCGCGTGCCGTTCAAACGGAATTTCCAGCAACAAGACCGTCAGCGTGATGGCTGAACTGACGCCAATCACGACCCACGTGTTCTTGATCCACGCTTCGGGCGCATAGGCCCAAAAGGCGACGACAATGGCCACCATGACTGGCGGCAGCAAGTCGATACCAAGTTTTCCGATGCCCTTGTTCATGCCCCGACAGCCTTCCTGAAGACGTAAGAAAGGTATGCGGCCCGCATTCGACGATAGCATACGTCGATTGACGTAAGAACCCCGCGTTGACGGGGAAAAGCGCACGGGCCAAAGTCCTTGGCAGGGCGGTATCATGGCGCGCAGCCATTATTACCATACGCAAAAAGCGTAATACGCAGCCTCGGTAAATTCCCCCATCAAGATGATGTTGCAGTGCAAAAGGGGAATCACCAGTGCTCAGACTGATCAGCAGGACCGGAAAGACGCTACTGATCGCGGCGACGCTGGCCGTGGCGTCGTGTTCGCCTTCTGCCGATGCCCCTGCGGCAAAGCGGACCGAGTTCAGCATCGGCTGGTCGATCTACGCTGGCTGGATGCCCTGGCCCTATGCGCAACAGGCCGGGATCGTGAAGAAGTGGGCCGACAAATACGGCATCAAGATCAACGTGGTGCAGGTGAACGACTACGTTGAATCGGTGAACCAGTACACCGCCGGCAAGTTTGACGGCGTGACCGTGGCCAACATGGACGCGCTGACAATCCCCGCAGCAGGTGGCAAGGACACCAGCGCAATCATCGTGGGCGATTATTCTAACGGTAACGATGGCGTACTGCTTAAGGGCGGCAACAGCGTGGCCGCGCTGAAAGGCCAGTCGGTCTATCTCGTCGAGCTTTCGGTTTCGCACTATCTGCTTGCCCGCGCGCTCAATTCGAACGGCATGTCGCTGACCGATGTGAAGACGATCAACACATCCGACGCCGACATCGTCGGCGCTTTCGCCAGCCCCGATTCCAAGGCCGCCGTGGCATGGAACCCGCAGCTTTCGGTGATGCGCGGACAGACGGGCGTCAATCAGGTCTTCAGTTCCGCTGACATTCCCGGCGAAATCCTCGACCTGCTGGTTGTCGATACCGCCACCCTGAAGGCCAATCCCGATCTGGGCAAGGCGCTGGCGGGCATCTGGTACGAAACCGTCAGCCTGATGGTGCGCGACGATGCGCAGGGCAAGGAAGCCCGCGCCGCGATGGCCAAGCTGGCCGGGACCACGCCCGATGTGTTCGACGCACAGCTGAAGACCACGCGGCTCTATGTCGATGCCAAGGAAGCCGTAGCCGCAACCACTGCGCCGCAACTGATCACCACCATGACCAAGGTGCGCGATTTCAGCTTCTCGAAAGGGCTGTTCCAGGGCGCGACCTCTGCCGATGCGGTGGGCATGGGTTTCCCCGGCGGCGTAACGCTGGGCGATCCGGCGCGGGTGACGCTGCGCTTTGACGAAAGCTTCATGAAGCTGGCTGCCGACGGCAAGCTTTGATCCGCTCCGCGTTCAAATCCCCGCTGATGGAGGCGCAAGAATGCGCTGGGTAAACCGACAGATCGGACGCAGGCAAGCCATCGGCCTTGGCGCGATCCCGATCGTCCTGCTGGCAATCGCCTACCTCGTTGCATCGGCACAGCGCCACGCGCTGAACCCCGCCGACAAGATCCTGCCGCTGCCAACGGGCATGGCATCGGCGCTGTGGAAGATGATGCTGCAGCCCGATGCACTGACCGGCAATCTGGTGTTCTGGGCCGATACGCTGGCCAGCCTGCAGCGCCTTGGCCTTGGCCTTGGCATTGCCACGCTGATGGCCATGCTTGTGGGACTGGTGCTGGGCGTGTTGCCCCCGGTACGTGCCATGTTCGGCCCGCTGGTGACCGGCATCGCCGTGATCCCGCCCATCGCGCTCCTGCCCATCCTGTTCATCGCGCTGGGCTTGGGCGAGACAGCCAAGGTGGCGCTGATCGTCATCGGCATTGCCCCGGTCATGGTCCGCGATGTGGCCGGGCACGTGGGCGCTTTGCCGCGCGAACAGATCGTAAAAGCGCAGACTTTGGGGGCGGGAAGCTGGCAGATCCTGCTGCGCGTGGCCCTGCCACAGGCGCTGCCCCGGCTTATCGTGGCGCTGAAACTGGCGCTTGGCCCGGCATGGGTTTTCCTGATCTCGGCAGAGGCCATCGCATCAGATGTCGGCCTTGGCTACCGCATCTTCCTCGTGCGCCGCTACCTGTCGATGGACGTGATCATCCCCTACGTCGCGTGGATCGCGCTGCTGGCGATCATCATGGACATCGGGCTGACAAAGCTCAGCCGCAAAGCCTTCCCCTGGGCGCATGGAGCAGCACATTGAACGCGCTCCTCTCCTTACGCGACGTGTGGGTCGAATATGGCGACCGCATCGTCCTTGAAAAAGTCGATCTCGATGTTGCGGCAGGCTCATTCGTGTCCGTCGTCGGGCCATCGGGCGCGGGCAAGAGCACGTTCCTGCGGGTGGTGCTGGGGCAGGAACAAGCCACGCGCGGCACGATCACGCTTGATGGCGCGCCGCTGCCGCCGGAGTGCGGGCCGGACCGGGGCGTGGTGTTCCAGAGGTATTCGGTGTTCCCGCACCTGACCGTGCTGGGCAACGTAGTGTTCGGGCTGGAATGCACTGCAGCGCCGCTGCTGGGCCGCCTGTTCGGCGCAAAGCGCAAGGCGGCAGAAGCGGAAGCCGCAGAAATGCTGGCAGCGGTGGGCCTTGCAGACAGTATGCACCTTTACCCCGCACAGATGTCGGGCGGGATGCAGCAGCGGCTTGCCATCGCGCAGGCCCTGATCAAGCGCCCGCGCATCCTGCTGCTGGACGAGCCGTTCGGTGCGCTCGATCCCGGCATCCGGGCAGACATGCACGCGCTGATTACAAAGCTGTGGCGGCAGTATGACCTGACGGTGATCATGGTCACGCACGATATCCGCGAAGCCTTTTCGCTCGGTACGCGCGTTCTGGCGCTGGACAAGCGCCGCCACGATCCCCACGCGCCGCACCGCTTTGGTGCGACGGCGGTCTATGACCTGCCGCTGACCAAGCCTGCTCCGGTTGCGGAAGAGGAGGAAGCGGCATGACGCCCTCGCCCGAACCGCTTGCGCGGATGAGCATGAGCCTGCCCGCCAGCCTGTTCCGCAAGCTGGACATGATGGTGGAAGAGCGCCGCCTGCCCTCACGCTCGCAACTGATTGCCGAACTGATCCGCCATGCGCTCGCCGCGCATGAAGCCTATACCCGCCCGGAAGAGATGCTCGCGGGCACCATCACCGTCGTCTATCGCGGCGACCGTGGCCGCGTGCGGCACCAGTTGGCGCAAACGCAGGCGCACTACCTGAAGGAAGTTATCTCCTCGCAGCATGTCTTTCTGCAGGATGACCAGTCGCTGGAAGTGCTGCTGGTTCAGGGACCGGCCGTGCGGCTGAAAGACCTTTCCGATGCGCTGCGCCGGGTGCGCGGCGTGCAGCAGCTTGAACTCGTGACGACAACCGCCCTTCTCCCGCCGCTCTACGAGCAGGACGGAAGCGAAGGCAAAACCGATGGAGCGGTGGAATGACGCAGACCCTCGCAAACCCGATGGCCGCACGCGATCATGCGCGCAGCATGGGCGGCACCGTGGTGGAAGCCATGCCGGTGCTGCCACCCGTTGCCGCCGATCTTCCGGCAGGCATTTCTACCGATGACGTGGTGTGGGAAGAAACGATTGCGCCAAGCGGCTATGCCACACGGCGTCTGGCGCGCGGCAGCAGGTTGCGGTTGATCGACGTGAAGGGCGATGCCTGCGCGGGCCTTCAGGTGTTCAACGCCGAAATGCCTACCGAGCGGTTGAACGTGGCCGATACGGTCAAGGTTCAGTGGAACGCCTATCTCGCTGCAGGTAAGTTGCTCCTGTCAGACATGGGCCGCGTGCTGATGAGCATCGAAGCCGACGATGCCGAAACGCACGATTGCTTTTCCGGCACATCGAACGCCACCACCAACCTCGCCAAATATGGAGAAGGCCGCAACAGCGGTGCCTACCCCAACGGGCGCGACCGCTTCCTGCTGGGGGTCGCCAAGCACGGCCTCGGGCGGCGCGATGTCCATCCTTGCGTGAACCTTTTCAAGGGCACGAAGATAGAAATGGACGGCACGATCACACCGCAGATCGGCCCCTTTTCGCCGGGACGGCAGGTGGTGCTGCGGGCGGAAATGGACGTGATCGTTGTGATCGCCAATTGCCCGCATGTGCTTGATCCAAGGCCGGAATACAGCGCCACCCCGCTGCGGGCAACCGCATGGCGCGGACCAGTGGCGGCCGAAGCCGACCCCATCCGTAACGCGACGCCAGAGGGCCTGCGCGCCTTCCTCAACGTCGAAGACTACTACCGCCGCTGACACGAGGATGCCCGTAATGACCAGCGATCCCCATCTCTCCGGCCTTCCCGCCACCATCGTCCATGACGAGATCGTGCCCGCACGCGCGCCCTGGCTTTACCATGTGCTGAAAGGTCAGACGCTGCGCATCGTCGATCTTGAAGGCAATCAGGCGGTCGATTTCCTGCTCTACAGCGCCGCCGACGATGCCGAGCGTTACAGCGCGCAGGATACCGTGGCGGCGCAGGGCAATCTGTTCCTGCGCACCGGCACGCAGTTGATGTCGAACGAAGGCCGCCCGATGATGACCATCGCGGCTTCGGCGGTGGATTATCACGACACCATCGGCGGAGCGTGTTCCTGCGAATCCAATACCTTGCGCTATGGCCATCACACCAAATCGCAACATGCCTGCGTCGAGAACTTCCTTGAGGCCAACCTGCTGGAAGGGCGGGGGAAGCGCGATATCGTTTCGAACATCAACTTCTTCATGAACGTCCCGGTGGAAGCTGACGGAGCGCTGGGCATCGTCGATGGCATTTCCGCCCCCGGCCTGACCGTGGACCTGCGGGCCGAGATGGACGTGATCGTCGTCGTCTCGAACTGCCCGCAGATCAACAATCCGTGCAACGCCTTCAACCCCACCCCCGTTCGCATGATCGTGGCCGCATGACTTTTGATACCGTCCTGATCGCCAACCGGGGCGCGATTGCCACCCGGATCATCCGCACGCTGCGGCGCATGGGCCTGCGCTCTGTCGCGGTCTATTCGGATGCGGATGAAGGCTCGCTGCATGTCGCGGAAGCCGATGAAGCCGTGTGCATCGGCGGGGCGCGGCCAAGCGAGAGCTACCTCGACATTGCCAGGATCATCGACGCGGCAAAGCGCACCGGCGCAGGCGCAATCCATCCGGGATACGGTTTCCTTTCGGAGAACACCGAATTTGCGGCAGCATGTGCCGAAGCGGGAATCGTGTTCATCGGCCCTACGGCGGACAACATCCGCACCTTCGGCCTGAAGCACAGTGCCCGCGAACTGGCGGCAGCGCATGGCCTTCCCCTCGCCCCCGGCAGCGATCTGCTGACCGACGAGGCCGAAGCCATTGCGTCAGCCCACACCATCGGTTTTCCCGTGATGCTCAAGGCCACCGCAGGCGGCGGCGGCATCGGGATGCGCGTGTGCGAGGACGAAGCCGACGTGCGCGATGGCTTTGCCGCCGTGGCGCGGCTCGGCCAGAGCAATTTCGGCGACGCGGGCGTGTTCCTCGAACGCTTCGTGCGCCGCGCGCGGCACGTGGAAGTGCAGATATTCGGCGATGGCGCAGGCCGCGTCGTGGCACTGGGCGAGCGTGACTGCTCGCTTCAGCGGCGCAACCAGAAGGTTGTCGAAGAAGCTCCCGCGCCGCTTCTACCCGAAGCGGTGCGGCAAGCACTGTTCGCTGCCGCGATCCGGCTGGGCGAAGCAGCGCAATACCGCAGCGCAGGCACGGTCGAATTCCTCTACGATGCCGACCGCAAGGAGTTCTTCTTCCTTGAAATGAACACCCGCCTTCAGGTGGAACACGGCGTGACCGAAATGGTCTTCGGCGTGGATCTGGTGGAATGGATGATCCGGGGTGCAGCAGGCGATTACGCTTTTCTCGATACTGCGCCAAAGACGCCAAGCGGCCATTCCGTGCAGGTCCGCCTCTATGCCGAAGACCCGTCGCTCGATTATCGCCCTACCTCCGGCAAGCTGACCTGCGTGCAGTTCCCCGAAGGCGTGCGCACCGAAACGTGGATCATGGCGGGCAGTGAAGTCAGCGCGTTTTACGATCCGATGCTGGCCAAGCTGATCGTTCATGCCGACAGCCGCGATGCGGCTGTAGCCGCGATGCAGGCGGCGCTGGCGCACAGCCGGATTGACGGAATCGAGACAAATTTGCGCTGGCTGCGCAGCGTCGTAGCCTCGGATGCGTTCACCACTGGCGAAGTTTCCACCCGCGCGCTGGAAAGCGTGGCCTATGCCCCGCAAAGCATCCGCGTTGTCAGCGGCGGCACTGCAACCACCGTGCAGGACTGGCCGGGACGGCAGAAGCTCTGGGCTGTAGGCGTGCCGCCTTCAGGCCCGATGGACGACCAGTCCTTCCGCATCGGCAACCGCCTGCTCGGCAACCCCGAAGGCATGGCCGGGCTGGAAATGACCGTGACCGGTCCCACGCTGACGTTCTCGGCAGGCGCGCGCATATGCCTGACCGGCGCGGATTTCGGCGCGATGCTCGATGGTGTAGCCGTGCCGCCGGGCACCCCGTTCGATGTCGCAGCAGGTCAGACGCTCAGCATGGGCCGAGCCTCTGGCGGCGGAATGCGCGGCTACCTGCTGATTGCGGGTGGGCTGGACATTGCGCCCTATCTCGGCAGTTGCAGCACTTTCGAACTCGGCCAGTTCGGTGGCCACGCGGCGAGGCGGCTGGTTGCTGGTGATGTGCTGCACCTTGTAAACGCGCCGACCGCCGTTGCCGCGCCTGCCATTCCGCTGCCCGAACTGCCCGCCGACTGGACCCTGCGCGTGCTATACGGCCCGCACGGCGCGCCCGATTTCTTCACCGATGACGATATCGACATGATCGTCGCCGCTGACTGGCAGGTGCACTACAACTCCAACCGCACCGGCGTGCGGCTTGTCGGCCCCAAGCCCGAATGGGCGCGGCGCGATGGGGGCGAAGCGGGGCTGCACCCGTCGAACATCCACGACAATCCCTATGCCATCGGCGCGGTGGATTTCACCGGTGACATGCCGATCATCCTTGGCCCCGATGGCCCATCGCTGGGCGGTTTCGTCTGCCCCTTCGTGGTGATCGCGGCGGATTTGTGGAAGGTCGGCCAGCTTTCCGCCGGAGACAAGCTGCGCTTCGTGCCCGTGAACATGGCTGAAGCAAGCGCCGCTGCAACGGCGCAAAACGACCTGTTTCTGAACGGCACCAAGGTGACACCTAGCCGCACCTGCGCGATAGCAACGCAGACTCCGGTGCTGGCAGAACTGCCCGAAGGACCGGCACGACCGCGCACCGTTTATCGCCAGCAGGGCGACCGCAACATCCTTGTAGAATACGGCCCGATCGTGCTCGACATCGAACTGCGCATCCGCGTCCACGCGCTGATGACCGAACTTGAGCGCATGGCCCTACCCGGCGTGATCGACATCGTCCCCGGCATCCGTTCGCTGCAATTGCACTTCGATGGCACGGCGCTCGATCAGGCTGCAGCGTTGGCCGCGCTTATCGCAGCCGAAGAGCGGCTTGGCGATCTTGAGGATTTCGCGATCCCTTCGCGCATTGTTCACCTGCCGCTGAGTTGGCGCGATCCGGCCACGCTGGAGACGATCGAGAAATACATGGGCGCGGTGCGCGACGATGCGCCCTGGTGCCCGGACAACATCGAATTCATCCGCCGCATCAACGGCTTGCCCGATGCGGCAGCGGTGGAGAACCTGATCTTCGAGGCCAGCTATCTGGTCATGGGCCTTGGCGACGTTTACCTCGGCGCGCCGGTGGCCACTCCGGTCGATCCCCGGCACCGTCTGGTCACAACCAAGTACAACCCGGCGCGCACCTGGACGCCGCCGAACGTCGTCGGCATCGGCGGGGCATATATGTGCATCTATGGCATGGAAGGCCCCGGCGGTTACCAGCTTTTCGGACGCACCGTTCAGGTGTGGAACACCCACCGCCAGACAGACGACTTCATCGAAGGCAAGCCGTGGCTGCTGCGTTTCTTCGACCAGATCCGCTTCTATCCGGTAAGCGCCGAAGAACTGGCCGAATGGCGGCGCGATTTCCCCAGCGGGCGGCGGTCCATCAGGATCGAGCCTTCCGAGTTCCGGCTTTCAGATTACCGCCAATACCTTGCCGACAATGCCGAAGCGATCAGCGCCTTCGAAGCCAGCCGCAAAGCCGCGTTCGATGCCGAGCGTGCCGACTGGGAAGCCAAGGGCGAGTTCGACCGCGTTTCCGCGCTGACCGATGCCGATGCGCCTGCGGAAACCACGATTGCCGTGCCCGATGGCGCGGATGTGGTGGAAGCGCCGTTCGGAGGCAGCGTGTGGAAGTTGCTCGTTGCTGCGGGAGACGAAGTGCAAGCGGGCGATACGATTGCCGTGCTTGAATCGATGAAGATGGAATGCCCCGTGCTCAGCCCCAATTCGGGCAAAGTCGTGGCGCTCTATGTCAGCGAGAGGCAATCATTGCAGCCCGGCGCGCCGATCTTTGCGCTGGAGAAAGCGGCATGAGCGCGACGTTCCGGCAAAGTGCCACCGCAATTGCCGAAGCGGTCCGTTCAGGCGCGACCAGTGCGGTGGCGATGATGGAGCAGACGCTGGCGCGCATCGCCGCCTATGATGCGGTGCAGCCGCAAGTGTGGATCAGCCGCGCATCGGCGGAAAGCCTGCTGGAACAGGCCCGCGCGGTGGATGCGCGCGTCGCGGCGGGGGAGCGGTTGCCGCTGGCAGGCGTACCCTTTGCGGCCAAGGACAACATCGATGTTGCCGGGTTCCAGACGACAGCCGCCTGCCCAGCGTTTGCCTACGAGCCGCAAGCCGACGCTACCGCCGTCGCGCGACTGACGGCAGCAGGCGCGATCTGCGTGGGCAAGACCAATCTCGATCAGTTCGCCACTGGCCTTGTCGGCACGCGCAGCCCCTATGGCATTCCGCGCAATACTTCGAACCTTGCCTATGTCAGCGGCGGATCGAGTTCAGGGTCTGCCGTAGCCGTGGCCGCAGGGCTGGTGCCCATTGCGCTGGGCACCGATACGGCAGGGTCCGGTCGCGTGCCTGCCGCGTTCAACCATCTGATCGGCTTCAAACCCACCAAGGGTCGCTGGTCCACCACCGGGCTTGTCCCCGCCTGCCGCAGCATCGATTGCATCACTGTATTTGCCGACGATGTGGCCGATGCGCGCCTGATAGACGAGGTGATTGCAGGATTCGATCCCGCCGATCCGTGGTCGAAACCACTGGCCGACCGGAACCTTGCCGCCAAGATCATCGGCGTGCCCCGGCGCGAACAACGGCTGTGGTTCGGTGATCTGGAATCCGAATACCTCTATGACAAGGCACTGGAAAAGCTGGGCGAACTGGCGACAGTCATCGAAATCGACATGGCCCCGCTGCAGGAAGCCGCGCTGCTGCTGTACAATGGGCCGTGGGTGGCAGAGCGCACTGCGGCCATTGCAAAGCTGCTGACCGAAAACCCCCAAGCCGTCGATCCCACCGTGCGCAGCGTGGTGGAAGCAGGCTGGGCCAAGAGTGCGGTCGAACTTTGGAACGGCATCTATCGCATGGCCGAATTGAAGCGCCATGCCGACGGATTGCTCGAACAGGTCGACATGCTGGCCTTCCCCACCACGGGCACGACCTATCGCGTGGACGAACTGCTCGCGGCGCCAGTGGCGCTCAACAGCAATCTTGGTGCCTACACCAACTTCGTGAACCTGCTCGATATGGCAGCGGTTGCCGTGCCTGCAGGCCAACGGTCCAATGGCACCGGCTTTGGCATCACGCTGATCGGCCCGGCAGACAGCGACCGCGCCCTGCTGACCGCCGCCGAAGCATGGCTCGCCGCCGCGCAATTACCACCCCCACCCCCGCTCGATCTGGAGAGCAAGATGCAGACCGTGAAACTGGCCGTCGTTGGCGCACATCTGGAAGGAATGCCGCTGCACTGGCAGCTGACATCGCGCAACGCCACGTTCGTCGGTGCGTTCGAAACCGCGCCCACTTATAAACTCTATGCGATTGCCGACAGCGTACCGCCCAAGCCAGCGCTGGTGTTCAGCGAAGATGGCGCGGCGATCAAGCTGGAAGTCTATGAAATGGGCGTCGCCGAATTCGGCAGCTTCGTGGTGGACGTGCCCCCACCGCTGGCCATCGGCACGGTGACACTGGCCGACGGCAGCAGCGTGAAAGGCTTCGTTTCAGAGCCGCGCGCGCTTGCCGGGGCGGAAGACATCACGCACCTTGGCGGGTGGCGCGCCTATATTGCCAGCAAATCCTGATCCCTCAGCGAAAGGCCTTCCCCGATGCTCCGCAAGATGCTCGCCCTCGCTGCCGCTTTTGCCGCCTCCACCGTACACGCCCAGGAGGAACAGGCGCAGACCGTGCCCGGATTTGCCGATTTCCTTGCCGTTGACGGCGATGCGGTGTGGGCGACTAACCGCGGCAAGGTGGAGAAGTGGTCGCGCAACGGAAAGGTGGCCGAGGTGCCCGTGGCCCGGCCTTGCGGAGCGATGGCCATCGAGTTCGGCTCGCTGTGGGTGGCTGATTGTGCAGAACGCACGCTGGTGCGGATCGATCTGGAAAGTGCGAAGATCGTCGCCACGATCCCCACCGGCATCGCCAACCAGAAGCAAGGCGAACTGATCGTGGCAACGGGTGCAGGATCGGTGTGGATCGCCAGCAAACCCGAAGGCGCGGTCGCGCGCATCGATCCCAAGACTAACACGGTGATCGCCAGTATCCCGGTCGATGCGGACACCTGGTATGTCACCTACGGCTATGATGCGGTATGGGCGGTGAGCGCGACCCAGCAGACCCTGCAGAAGATCGACCCAAAGACCAACACTGTCGTTGCCCGCGCCTCGCTCGGCACCATGCCCGGCTTTCTGGCTGCAGGCGAAGGCGGCGTATGGGTGCAGGAACAGGGCGACGGCACGCTGGTTCGCGCCGATCCTGCGACCGGACAGGTCGTGGGCCGGGTGAAAGTCGGCGCCAACCTGAAGTGGGGCGATATCGACACAGGCGGCGGCAAAATCTGGTTGCGCACCACCGATGATCAGGTCTTTGCCGTGATTGATCCTGTTTCGACGACCGTCACCGGTCGGCACGGGAAACCGGCAGGCAGCGGCGCAATCCGCTATACCCCCAAGGGCGTGTGGACCAGCGCACATGACGAACATACGCTATCGTTCTGGCCCATGAAAAGCCTGCTTTCACCCACGCCCTGACGCCACCCGATCAAGCTGCTGCGCGCAGCGGTGATCTGTCATCCCGCAGCGAGAACTGGCCAAGCGTCGCCATAAGCGCCTTGGCCTCCTGCGCCAGCGAGCGGACGGCAGCATTGCTTTCCTCGACCATTGCAGCGTTCTGCTGGGTCGATTTGTCGATGGCGACGAACGTGTTCTGAACGCCGGACAGGACTTGCGCGGTCGATCGTGTCGCTTCGGTGATTTCGGTCACCAGTGCGCCGATTTCGCTGACTTCGACCATCACGTCCTGCAGCACGGTTCCAGCCTGCGTCACATAATCCACGCCTTCGCTGACCTGCACTGTCGAGGTATTGATCAACGCCTTGATGTTCCGCGCAGCCTCTGTGGTCCGCTCGGCCAGAGCGCGCACTTCGGTGGCGACCACGGCAAAGCCCTTGCCCGCCTCACCCGCACGCGCCGCTTCGACGCCTGCGTTGAGCGCCAGCAGATTTGTCTGGAACGCAATCCCATCGATCAGGGTGACAATGTTCCCGATCTCGTTGGCGGACTGTTCGATCTTCTGCACGCTGGTCATCGCGCGGGTCACGATCTCGCGCCCCCGCACGGCACGCTGCTGCGATTCGTCCAGCGCGCCCTGAACCTCGGTGGCGCGGGTTGCCGCGCTGGTGGCCGATGCGGTCATCTGCGTAATCGTGTGGGCAGCCTGCTCCACGGTTGCGGCATCGATTTCGGTGCGGCGTGCAAGGTCATCGGCGGCGTGGTGGATTTCGGAAACGCTGGCTTCGATCTGGCGCGACGATCCGGCAACGCTGCTGACAAGCGAGCGCAGCGTGGCCACCGTGGTGTTGAAATCGGTGCGCAGAGGTTCGAACACTGGCGGGAACGGGTGCTGGATCGGGCAATCGAGATCGCCACGGGCCAGTGCCTTCAGACCGGCCTCCACCTTCTCCACAACGCCCTGCTGTTCATTCTGGCGGCGGGTACGTTCGGCATTGGTAGCGGCCTCCAGCTCAATCCGTTCGCGTTCGCCCGTGAACTGCGCGATGATCAGCGCTTCCAGCCTGACTGTGAGCGTGACCAGCACCGCCGTTTCAACCACGACGATCACCGCATGAAGAACCACGCGGCCCAGATCTGGCTCGCCACCGGTAAACACCAGCGTGGGGGCGGCGTAGTTCAGGACGAGGTGGTGAACGGCAGTAACGCCCGCCCCGGCAAGAACAGGCCGCCAGTCGGCAAAGATCGCCAGGATCGCAATCATGGCGAAGAATGCCATGTGCAGATCGATCTGCCATGCGGAGCCGGACCACTGCAGCAGCAAAATGGCGCAGTACAACGGCATGGTGCCGCCGATGACAAAGCGCGAAACGGTGTCCGAAGCCTTTCGGAAATAGGCGAGCGTGGGATAGGCTGTAATCGCCAGCGCAAGCACGACAGGCACGATTCCACTTTCCGCCAGAAACGCGCCGAAGGCGATGATCGCGCTACATGCCCATGCCACTGCCACGACGATGGACAGCCCTTGCTGCCTGAACTTGACCAGATCTTCCATGATGGGGTTCCGTCTCGAATAGGGATCAGCCGCGCACGCCGTTCTGGCTGCACAGGACTGTTTGAGCGGCGAGCGGCAGGTAGCCCTGCTTGAGAACCGCAAGGATGGAGAATGTATCGTGCCGGTAGACCACAAGGCTGTGCGGCAGACTTCCCGCGCCAGTAACGGCAAAGCCTTCATCAGCCAGCCCGCGCAAACCCGATGGCCCTGCCCCGGCCAGCGGGACGAGCAGAACGGGTTTTCCGGCATGTGGCCAAAGGACAGTCGCGATCAGGACGCTGCAAAGCAGGCCGATCTGCGCAAGGGCACCCGTGGCGGGCATCATGATTGACGTATCGTCATGGCGACGACGCACTCCGTAGGCGGTGATGGGACCGCCTGCCGAAGTAGCGTACCTTCCTCTATTTGAGGAAACCCGCCGGTTAGGTGAACCTACCTAGTTCGTTTCAGCGGGAGGTGCGCTGAGAAGAGTCGATCGCGTTGACGAAGCCGGTCAGCATCAGTTCCACCGCTTTTACGCCGGCATCGGTCAGACGGACCCACGACCGGCGACGGTCGTTCTCATCAGGGATGCGCACAGCCATGCCCACACCCATCAGCATGTCGAGATACCTGAGGCCGGTGGTGGACGGCACGCCAGCGGAAACGCACACACCCGATACCGACATCTTGCGATGTTCGATCTTGGCAATGTAAAGTTCTGCCAGCATGACCCAGCCCGATCCTGCGGGCTGAAGGCCGGGAAGCAGGTTCTCACATTCCTGCAGGTGCCGGCGATAATTTCTGGCAACATGGTACAGGTTCATCTCGAGACCATGCTCCTCAAGCGGTTTTTGAAGGAAATGGACTGCCGACATCTGATCTGACCCTGTAAATTGGTGAAGCCATTGAAGACCGGACCGCACATGCGAAGCACATGCGGTCCGATCAGAGTGCGACCCGAGGACTTTGAGAATGCCACTGCCTACCCCGGATGGCAGCGAATTGCCGGATCGCCGGCGCACGACCGACCGAATGGATTGCCGAAAACCCCGCGATCCAAAACGGAACCTTCAGCCCAAAACCAGCATAGCAATGCCGATCAGCGCCCAAAGCACCAGCGCCAGACCGGGCGCTGCCAGCAACTTGGGCACGGCAAGACGCTCCCGTCCAAACCCCCAACGCGGTTGACTGCTTTCTGCCCGTTCCAATTGCGCCGCTCCTTTGACCCGACGCGGGACAAGTAACCGACAATTCGGCAGGATGGTTGTAAAGAGATGTAAACTTGCAGACTTTGGCGTTACGAGCGCGCAACCGCACGGTATGGCGGCATTCTGAAAGGCTGGCCGGGGCAGATCATGAAAATCGGAATCGTTGACGATGACGACACGATGCTACAATTCGTGTCGCGATTGTTCGACGGCGAAGGATTTCGCTGCGTATCCTTCAGGCGCGGTCGCGATCTGGTCAGTGCGCTTGCGCGCGAAACTTTCGATCTCCTGATCCTCGACTGGAACATGCCCGATATGTCGGGGATGGATATCCTCAACTGGGTGCAGGCCCATATCACGCCTTGTCCGCAGGTGATCATGCTGACCAGCCGGTCGGACAAGGACGACGTGGCGGCCGCGCTTCACGCCGGAGCGGACGATTACATTGTGAAGCCAGAATCCGCGATCGTGATCACCGCGCGCGTCCACGCCGTGCTGCGCCGCGTTCAACCAAAAGCGGCGACGGAACGGTTCGAACGGTTCGGCGCCTATGAATTCGACCGGACGGGCGAAACGGTTTCGCTGGGCGGCGATCCCATCGTGCTGACGGGCAAGGAATTTGCGCTAGCCTATCTGTTCTTCGCCAATCAGCATAAACCGCTGTCGCGCGGATATCTGATGGAATCGGTGTGGAAATCGGTTGCCGATCTGACCACTCGCACGCTCGACATGCACGTCTCGCGCATACGCACCAAGCTTCGGCTCCGTTCGGAAAACGGATACAGGCTGCAGACGGTGTTCAACTATGGCTATCGTCTGGAGTCCTGCTGATGAAGCGTGCAACCTTCGTGTGGATCGCGGGGGCGTCCCTTGCACTGGCCACAGGGGGCGCCCACCCTGCAGCCGCCAAGACGAGCCGCATCCCGATTGTCGATGCTACGGCCTTGCAGGACATCATCGAATATGGCGTGCGCAAGGGCGACAATCTGTTCACGCTGGCCCAGCAATCGCTGGTGCGGCCCGAGAGCTATCGCGCGGTGCAACGGATCAACCAGATTGCCGATCCACGCCGCATCCCGGTGGGCACGGTCCTGCGCATTCCGGTGGACCTGTTGAAAGCCGAACCGCTTTCCGCACGGATCGTGGCGGTTCGCGGCAATGTGGTGGTGCAGCAGGCGGGACGGCAGCTGTCGCCCAGCGTGGGCAGCGAAATCACGCCCGGCGCGGCGATCGAGACTGGGGCCGATGGGTTCGTCACCCTGCAACTGCCCAACGGATCGCGCACATCGATGCCCACGCGCACGCGGATGCGTATCACCCGGCTTCACCGCATCGCTCTGACGGGCAGCATCGATTATGACTTCGCGGTCGAAGGCGGCAAGGTTGAAACATCCGCCAGCCCGCTGGGCAAGGACCGCAACAACCGCTTCCGCATCCGCACCCCGCGTGCCATCACCGCCGTGCGCGGCACCCGCTTTCGCGTGGGCTTTGGCGAGGATACATCGCTTGCCGAAGTGCTGGAGGGCACCGTTGCCGCCAGCAGCGAGGCCACGCGCGCGCAGGCGAGCCTGACCGAAGGGCTGGGCGCGGTGGTATCGGCCAGCGGCGATCTTGCCACCGAAAACCTGCTGGCCGCGCCGGATCTGCTACAACCGGGCCGCGTGCAAACCGATCCACTGGTCAAACTGGCGCTGGCAACCCTTCCCGGCGCGCGCGCCTATCACGTGCAGATATCCGAAGACGCGGGCTTCGCCAAAGTGCTGGCCGAACGAACGGACGCCGCGCAGAACTTCGCCTTTGCCGACATTCCCAACGGCAGCCTGTTCGTGCGCGTAAGCGGCATCGCCGGATCGGGCCTTGAAGGGCTGCCCCAGACGTTTGCGATGCGCCGCGTCCTTGCAGGCGTCACCGCTGCGGCACAGGCCGATGCCGATACGATGCGTTTCACATGGGGCGGCAAAGGCGAAGGGCAGCGCAGCTATGCCTTTCAGCTAGGCCCTGTAGCCAAGCCCGGCCTGCCTGCCGAAGCCGCGTGGCTGATCAACGAAGCCGGATTGCAGACCGGTGGTGTCAGTCTGCGCAACCTGCCCCCCGGCGTATACCGTTGGCGCGTGGGGGTGCGGCAGGATGACGGCACCGATGTGGTAGAAAACTGGCTACCCTTCGAGCAGCTTACCGTGGCGGCACCGGAATAGGGCCGTGCTTCACCGGAGGCTCTATGGCGAATGGTTTGTCGTCGCGCTCGTCACCGGCGCGCTGGCATGGCTGGCGACCGCAAACCAGCGCCTGTCGATGGTGGACAACCGCATCTACGATCAGGCGCTGCGCCTTGCCGCGCCGCCGGTGGATGATCGCATCCTCATCGTTGAGATTGATGAGCCAAGCCTGCAAACGCTGGGTCGCTGGCCGTGGCCGCGCAGCGAACATGCGAAACTGCTGGATACGGTTGCCAGCTATCGACCCAAGGCCATCGCCTACAACGTGCTGTTTCTGGACGAAACGCTGCAGGATTCCGAACTGGCAGGCGCTCTGACCCGCGCAGCGCCGGTCTATATCTCTGCGCTGGTCGAACACGATAGCACGGGGCAAGCGTTGGCCGCGCAATTGCCGCCGGCAGCGCTGAAATCGGCCGCTGCCGGGTTGGGCACGGTCGATCTTCTGCCTGACGAGGATGGCGTTATCCGCGCCATGCCCAAACCGGCGGCACCGGGCGGGATTCCACCGCTCTTTTCGCACCTCGCCGCGCCTGAGAGGGGGGATGCCAGCGAGGCAGACCTGATCGCCTATGCCCCGCGCGAAAGTTTCCGCCGAATCTCCTTTGCCAGCCTGGCCGCCGGAGAAGTGCCGTCCGCGCTGGTCCGCGACAAACTGCTGCTCATCGGGGCAACAGCGCCGGGCCTGGCCAACCAGCAGCCCGTGCCGCGCTTTGCAGGAGGGCTTCTTGCTGGCGTTGAGATCGAAGCCAACCTGCTCAACACCCAATTGCAGAATGCAGGTATCCGCACCATCGCCCCCAAAAAGCGGGCCGGACTGGCGCTGATCCCGCTGATCTTGCTGATGATCGGTTTTCTGCGGCTATCCCCGTCCGGCAGCTTCTGGCTCGCCATCGGCCTCGCTTCTGGAACGTTGATCATCAGCCTTGGGCTACTTGTGATGGCCCATATCTGGTTGCCCCCGGCAGGTGCGATAGCTGGCCTTGTGGCCGCGCACATCCTGTGGGGGTGGCGGCGCCTGAACGTGATCGGCAGGTTCGTCATATCGCGTATCGCTACCTTGGAGAAGGAGCCGGGGCTGGCATTGGCAACCCGATCAAACCGGCGTGGCGCGGATATCGTCTCACGCGATGCCAATCGCCTTTCCGACCTGATCGAGCAGCTTCGCCAATTGCGCAGCTTTGTGAGCGAAGCCGTGGAATGGCTGCCCGCTGCCATCTGCGTGGTGGATCAGGATGGGCAGATCGTATTGAGCAACCGCGCTGCCAAGGCGCTTCTCGGTGAGGATATTGTAGGCAGGCCGATCGCAGCGGTCACCGCGGGCCTATCATTGGTGCCAGACAAGGATCACGGGCTTTTGCGTGACCGGCAAGGCCGCTTCTTCCTGCCCGAAACTGCTGATTTTTCAGGTGACTATCGCATTCTCAGTTATGCCGACGTGACCGATCTTCAGCGCATTGCCGAAGAGCGCGACGATATTCTCCAGTTTCTGTCACACGATATCCGCTCGCCCAACGCTGCCATCGTCACGTTGCTTGAGACGGAAAAGCTGGGCGGAAAGTCCGGCTCTCCCAAGGCTGCTGCCGAAACGTTGGGTGCCATTCGGCTCCATGCCCGCCACGCGCTGAAGCTGGCCGACGATTTCGTACAGCTCGCCCGTGCTCGACGCAGGCCGATGGAGCCGGAGCCGGTCGATCTGTGCGACGTAGCCCGTGAAGCCGCTGACCTTGTATGGCCCCGCGCACGGCAAAAACAGGTCGTCGTGCAGGATGAATGCGTCGATGGCGAAATCTGGATTCTGGGCGATCGCAGCCTGATCCTGCGCGCCGTTGTGAACCTGCTGGAAAACGCTGTGAAGTTTGCACCCGATGCCACGACTGTCCGCTTCGGCGTGGAGGCTGTGGATGCCTGCGCCGTTCTGAATGTCACTGGCCCCGGCCCCGAAATGCCGCAGGGCCGTGCGGCCAATCCCTTCGCGCTCTATGCCGAAGGCCGCGCCGCTGACGATACCGGTAGCCTTGGTCTGGGCCTGGCCTTCGTGCAAACGATCACCCAGCGCCACGACGGCAAGGTAACCTATCGCCATCACGCAGGCTATGGCGCGCAGTTCACGGTCGAACTGCCATTGGCGCAGCTGGAAGACGAACTGGACGAGGGTTGATACGCTTCAATCCCGCCCCGACCGCAAGGTAACCCCCGCCCGGCGATCAGCAAGCGCGGCCACGGCCCGTTCGGCCAGCGGCATCAGGCTTGCCGTGAATTCGCCCTTGCAATGATCCTCTTCCGCCCAGGCTCGTACTGGCGGTGCGCCTGCGGTTTCGAGCACGAGCAGCAACCGCTGGGTGCGATCTTCGCAGTTCTGCAACAAGCGGCGGCGCTTGGCCCCGGACACGACCCGGCCATCATCAGTCAGCACGGCAAGCGACGAAGGCCGTTCTGCAATCGAAACAGTAACTCTCGGCGCGCCAGACTGGGCGATAACCGAAGCTACATTGCGCCGACCCAATGCCTCGGCCACGGCGGTTCGCGCCTGTTCCGAAACGCCGTCCGCGGCATCAGTCGATACGACCGCAACTGCCGACAGGCCGCCAAGCCCGCCCCCATCAAGACCCCGCCCATCGTAACCAGCACGGGTTTCAACAGGACCGGCGCAAGCGCCCAGAACGGCAATAACGCCGGGCATAATCAAGAATTGCCTTGCACGGATCATCACACGCCGCCCTGCTGCGATGGAAGTCGCGCGGACCTAGCCGCTCCTGCACGATCTGGCAAATGCAGCGGCGGTGCCAGCGCCAGCGAGCGACATTGCACTTGCCGATGGCGCAGGCGCGGGCCACTCTGACGTGATGAGTGCGAATATCGCGGCATTGATGGCGCTGGCGCTGTTCGCGCTGCTATTCGGCGTTGCCGCCACGATTGAACGCGGCGGGCTGAAATGGCGGGTGCAGCCGCGTTTGCGCCACGGTGCCTATACGCTGGCCTTGGGCGTCTATTGTTCAAGCTGGACGTTCTATGGCGCGGTCGGCACCGCGGTCAGCGAAGGCTGGAACTACCTGCCGATCTACCTTGCGCCCGCGCTGTTCCTGATCGCCGCACCCGGCTTTCTGGCCCGATTGGCCGAGGAAGTTCACCGCGAACGCACCTCGACCATTTCAGACTTCATCGCCGCGCGTTTCGGCCATGATCCGGGCGTCGCGCGGATCATCACGGTGATCGCGCTGTGCGGGACCGTCCCATACATCGCACTGCAGTTGCGCTCTATCGGCACGGCGATAGCCGCATCGTCGGGCCAGAACGTGGCGGTGCCGACCATGATCGCAGCCGCAATAGTGCTCACGGTCTTCGCCATACTGTTCGGGGCCAGACGGTATGAAATCGCAGGCCGCAGCGAAGGGCTGGTGTTCTCTATCGCGCTGGAATCGCTGATCAAACTGATCGCGCTGACTCTGGTCGGTATCGTCGCCATCGCAGTGCTGGTCGATGCAGACGCGGATCGTCTGGCCGGTGCGGCCAGCGCCATCGCGCAGCAGTTCGCGCCGGATCATATCACTTTGGAAACCGGCGTGATCGCGCTGGTATCGGCCTTTGCAATCATCGTTCTCCCGCGCCAGTTCTATATGGGGCTGGCAGAGGCGCATTCGGCGCGCGACCTGCCAAAGGCGCGGTTGGGACTGGCGATCTATATCCTCGCGATGGCTGGGCTGGTCGTGCCCATCGCACTGGCGGGACTGGTCGCCCTGCCACCCGGCGCATCGCCCGATCGCTATGTGCTGATGCTGCCGGGCAGCGCGGGATATGGCGCGATTGCCGTGGCGGCACTGTTGGGCGGTCTCAGCGCGGGCGCCGCGATGGTAATCGTCGATGCCACGGCACTGGCGATCATGGTGTCCAACGATCTGATCTTCCCAGCCGTGCTGCGCAACGAAAGCGAAGCGCAAGCCGGGGATCTTGGCCGGCGAATGCTGATCGTGCGGCGCGGTGCGATCATCGGCATCGTGGCTCTGGCGTTGCTATGGGCGCTGCTGGTCGATCCGGGCCGGTCGCTGGCATCCATCGGCCTCGTCGCCTTTGCCGCGATGGTGCAGTTCGTGCCGCATCTCCTGCTGGCTGTATCGTCGCCGGGGCACGATCCGGTGGCCGCCCGCGCCAGTCTGCTCACTGGCCTGGGCCTTTGGCTCTATACGCTCGCCCTCCCGCCTATCCTGCCGCGCGAAGTGCTGGCCGGGCTGGAAGGCTCTCTGCTTGATCCGGTGCGGCTGTTCGGCATCGGACGTGCCACGCCGCTGGTACATGGCGTGGTGTGGAGCCTCGCCGCCAACCTTGCGGTTCTGGCACTCGTCCGCGCGGGCAAAAAGCAGGCCCCGCGTCTGCCACGGCTGCTGTCCAGCGGTCGCAGCGCGGGTAACATCGGAGATCTCACCGCCCTCACCGCGCGCTTCGTGGGTGAAGAAAGGGCCTGCGCCGCTTTCCCACCGGCCCGCCACGCACAGCCGGTTGATCGACACGCAGCGCGGTTGGCGCAGGAACTGATTTCCGGCGTGGTGGGCAATGCTTCGGCCCGCGCGCTGGTTGCCTCTGCACTCGCGGGCGGGCGGATGAGCGTAGAGGACGTTGCCCGGCTACTTGACGAAGGCGGGCAATCGCTCAGCTTCTCGCGCCAGTTGCTGGCCGCCACGTTCGAGAACCTCCAATCTGGCGTCAGCGTGATCGATGCCGATCTCAATCTGGTGGCGTGGAACACCCGCTATGTCGATCTGTTCGGCTACCCGCCGGGGCTGGTGCGCGTGGGCGTGCCCATCGCCGATCTGATCCGCTACAACGTAATGCGCGGTGCCTTCGCCGGGCCAGCCGAGGCTGAAGTGGACAAACGCCTCACCCATCTGCGCGCACGGCGTGCCTATGTTTCCGAACGTGTGCGGGCCGATGGGCGTGTGATCAAGTCTGTCGGCGGGCCGATGCCGGGCGGCGGCTATCTGACATCGTTCACCGACATTACCGAAGAAGCACAGGTTCGCGCGGAACTGAACCGCACACTCGAACAGCTTGAACAGCGTGTGGCCGAGCGGACGCTCGAACTGCGCGAGGTGAACCAGCGCCTCGCTTCGGCCACGCGCGAAAAGACGCGCTTTCTGGCCGCAGCCAGCCACGATCTTCTGCAACCGCTGCACGCAGCGCGACTTTTCACCTCCGCGCTCGACCGCAACCTTGAAGGATCGGCGCGGACGCTGGCGGGACGCATCGACCGATCCATCGTTTCAGCCGAAGCCTTGCTGCGCGCACTGCTCGATATCTCGAAGCTGGATGCAGGCGGCATCCAGCCCAGCCCGGAACCGGTCGCCCTCGCCCCGCTGATCGGCGAAGTGGTGGAGACTCTGCGCCCTCTGGCCGAGGAAAAGGGCCTAATTCTGCGCACAGGCCCTTTGCGCGGTGCCGTGATGACCGATCCCGGCCTGCTTCGTTCGGTGCTGCAAAACCTCGTCACCAACGCCGTGCGCTATACACCCAAAGGTGGCGTCATTATCGGGGTGCGGCAGCGCGGGGGCGATCTGAGGATCGATGTCATCGATAGCGGCGTCGGCATTGCCGAACATCGCCAGCGCGAGATATTTGGGGAATTCACACGGCTTGGCACGGTAGAGGCCGAAGGATTGGGCCTTGGCCTTGCCATTGTGGAACGCATCACCCGGCTGCTGGAAGCACGGATCGAAGTTGCATCGCGCGAAGGACACGGCAGCAGGTTCAGCATCACACTCCCTGCCCTCGCCTTGCCCGAACCTTCGGTCGCAACGATGGTCCCCACCACAATTGCTGTGCAGTTTAAGCCCTTGCGCGTGCTTGTGGTCGATAACGAACCTGACATCGTGGATGCATCGGTGGCCATGATCGCAGGTTTGGGACACCGCGCCATCGGCGCACGCACCATAGATGAAGCGCTGGTCCATGTCGGCCAGATCGACGTGCTGCTGGCGGACTTCCACCTTGATGGCGAAGATGACGGGCTGCGCCTGATCGATCAGGCGCGGCTGCGCAATCCGGCGCTGGTCATCGCGATGGTCAGTGCAGAGAGCGGCCCTGCGCTGCGCAACCGGTTGCGGATGCGGCGCGTGCCGCTTTTCGTCAAACCCGCCGACCCCGCTGCCCTTGCTGCCTTTCTGGCAGATGCTGCGGCCCGGTCAGTTGATGAGGTCCAGCCCTAGCGAACGGGCGATAAGCGCCGCCTGCGTGCGGTTCTGCACGTCCAGCTTGCGCATGATGGCGGTCATGTGCGCTTTCACCGTTGCCTCGCTCATCCCCAGATCGAACGCGATCTGCTTGTTGAGCTTACCGTCCAGCACCTCCAGCAGAACCTTGAGTTGCGTCGGCGTAAGCCCAGCCACTTCGCGCCGCACCTGCTCAACCGGTTCGTCGCTGACCACGGTGGCAGAGCTTCCGCCCAAAGCGACGCGGATGGCATCCTCGATCCGGGCCAGGTCCGCATCCTTGCGCAAGAAGCCCACCGCGCCAAACGCACGGGCCTCCTCGGCCACTTTTGCCCCTTCGGCGCTGGATACGACCAGTATCGGCACGTCGGGCCGTTCGGCGTGAAGCAGCGCAATGCCGGAATAGCCGATGGCTCCGGGCATTTTCAGATCCAGCGTGATCAGTTTCAGATCGGGCGCATCGCTGGCAGCCTTGGCTGCCGCAGCCAGCGTTCCCGCCTCCACCACGCGCGCGTCGGGCGCGACATTCGCCACCGCCAGCGCCAAGGCCTGCCGGAACAGCGGATGATCGTCTGCGATCAGGATCGTTTCGCTCAACCTGGCTCCCCCGTTTGGCCACCGCACGTTCGTCTAATATCGCCCGCGTCTCGCCAGCTTATTCATCGCCGCCCGTTCGGCAAGTCCCGCGTTTCGTGGCCTTTCGCACATCATGCCTTGCGGGCCACTGGTCGTAGTCCACGACTTTGGTCGAATATCTAACACCAATCGCGCGCTGGTGGCACCGCGCTGCGTGCGACAGCCTGCAACCCGGACAGTGCACAGTACGCACGCCGGGAGAGGGAAAATGTCGGGATCGATCGCAAGGCGCGTAGCCTTGCTTCTTGCAGCAACCAGTTTGAGCTTGCCCGCGCTGGCGCAGGCTGCTCCCACCGACCGTGAGGCGGAACTAGAAGCCCGCCTCTTGCGGCTTGAGGCGGAAATGGCCGCGATGAAGGCCGACCTCCAGCAGGCCCGCGCAGAACGAAGCGCCTCTTCAGTTCCAGACGACGCAGTGGCGATCGAAGTCGCCCGCGCCGCCGAAGCCAAGGCCGATGCCGCCACGGCCAAACTTGCCGCGCTTGAGGCAAAGCCCCAAGCCGATGGCTTCAAGGTGCGTGGCACGACCTACAAGATGGGCGGCTTCGTCAAAGTCGTCGGCAGCGTCACCCGCTTCGGCAACGGCGAACTCGCGGGCGGTTCACTGGGCAAGGAATTCTTCCTGCCGCAGCAGATCCCGGTGGGCGGCGCTGCCAGCACCGACGTTATCGGCCATGCGCGCCAGACGCGGCTGTTCTTCTCCACCAGCACCCCGGTTGCTGGCAAGGAGTTGAAAGGCCACATCGAATTCGACTTCGCCCTTGCCGCCGCACCGCTCGGCGCACAGCGCGCGACCAATGCCTATACCCCAACCTTCCGGCGCGGTTTCATCAGCTATGGCAACCTGCTGATCGGGCAGGAATGGACTACTTTCCAGAACGCCGCGCACCTGCCCGAAACCACCGATTTCGTCGGTCCGATGGATGGGTCGATCTTCGTGCGGCAGATGATGGTGCAATATCGCCGGCCCTTGGGCGGCGGGCTTGACCTCTATCTTGCCGCCGAAAACCCGCAGACCGAAACACTCACCTCCACCTCCGCTGCGATGGTCGATAACGATCAGGACCGGATGCCCGATCTGATCGCCAAGCTGGCGTTCAAGGATAAGACCAAGGAACTGCACGTCGCAGGTCTGGTCCGCAGCGTTTCGGTTCACAGCGCCGGCACCGGCGACAGCGCATTGGGCTTTGGCGGCACCGTCGGCGGCAAGATCCTGTTCGGCCCGAACCTGCGACACGATTTCCGCTTTGTCGCCTCCGCCGGTCGCGGGATCGGACGCTACTTCACCGTCGGCTATGCCCCTGATGCGATCTACGACCGCGCGGTGGCCGATCGGCTCAATCTGGTCAGCAACATGGCGGGCTGGGCCTCGGTCAAGCTGGGCTGGACCGACACGCTGCGCTCCACGTTCATGGCGGGCTATCAGCACGCCGATTATCCCGATACGCTGGCCACGCCCGGTCTGGCGAATGTCGAAGCGTGGAGCGTTGCCGGAAACCTGTTCTGGTCACCGGTGCGCAATCTCGATTTCGGGATAGAGTACCGTCATGCCGTGCGCGAAGTTGCAAGCGGTCTGGTGGGCAAGATGGATCGCGTCGAAATGGCGGCGAAATATACGTTCTAAGAACAAGGGAGAGGACCGATGGCAACTGTGGACGATGCCGTGCCCAAACATCACAAGGCAACGCACAACGAAAAGCTGATCATTACCGCATCGTCGCTTGGCACGGTGTTCGAGTGGTACGATTTCTACCTCTATGGCTTGCTAACCGCGATCATCGCGGCGCAGTTCCTCACCGGGCTGAACCCCACCACGTCGTTCATCATGGCACTGCTGGTCTTTGCGGCGGGCTTCATCGTGCGCCCGTTCGGTGCGCTGGTGTTCGGGGCCATCGGCGATATCGTCGGGCGACGCTACACCTTCATCGTCACGCTGCTGGTCATGGGCCTGTCCACGTTCCTCGTCGGCTGCCTGCCCACCTATGAAAGCGTTGGCGTCGCCGCGCCGATCATGCTGGTGGTGCTGCGCATGTTCCAGGGCCTTGCCCTTGGCGGCGAATATGGCGGCGCGGCGACATACGTTGCCGAACACGCGCCCAACGACAAGCGCGGCCTCTACACCAGCTGGATTCAGATCACCGCCACGGCGGGCCTTGCGATGGCACTGCTGATCGTGATCCTTGTGCGCTCGCCCGTTACCGGCGTGGGCGAGGAAGCGTTCAAGCAGTGGGGCTGGCGCATTCCTTACCTGCTTTCGGGCGTGTTCCTGTGCATCGGACTTTGGCTGCGCCTGAAGCTGCATGAATCGCCCGTCTTCCAGAAGATGAAGGACGAAGGCACATCATCCAAGCGTCCGCTGGCCGAAGCCTTTGGCGAATGGAAGAACCTCAAGATCGTGCTGATCGCCTTCTTCGGCGCCATCGCCGGACAGGCTGTCGTTTGGTACACCGGTCAGCTCTACGCGATGTATTTCCTTGAAAAGATGCTCAAGGTCGATGGTCTCACCGCCAATACCCTGATCATCATTGCGCTGGGCCTTGCCACACCGTTCTTCCTGTTCTTCGGCTGGCTGTCTGACAAGATCGGCCGCAAGAAGATCATCCTCACCGGTTGCGCGCTTGCTGCGCTGACCCTGTTCCCCGCGTTCAAGACTCTGACCGCCGCCGCCAATCCGGCACTCGCCAGCGCGCAGGCGAACGCCCCGGTCAGGGTTCTGGCCAACCCCGCCGAATGCTCTTCACAGTTCGATCCGGTGGGCGGCAACAAGTTCGACACGACAAGCTGCGATATCGTGAAGAATGCCCTCGCCAAGGCAGCGGTGAACTACGAAAACGTCGAAGCGCCTGCAGGCACCATCGCTTCGGTACAGATCGGCGGCACCACCATTAGCGCTCCCGATCCGGCAAAGATTTCGGGCGACGAAAAGAAAGCCGCCATCACCGCTTTTGCCAAGGAAGTGACCGGCGATCTTGAAAAGGTAGGCTACCCGGCCAGCGCCAATCCCGATCAGATCAACAAGCCGCTGGTCGTGGCAATCCTGTTCTACCTCGTGCTGCTGGTGACGATGGTTTATGGCCCGATCGCGGCCATGCTGGTCGAACTGTTCCCCAGCCGCATCCGCTATTCCTCGATGAGCCTGCCCTACCACATCGGCAACGGCTGGCTCGGCGGCCTGCTTCCCGCCATCGGCTTTGCGATGGTGGCGGCCAACGGGGATATCTACCACGGCTTCTGGTATCCGGTGATCGTTGCCGCCGCCACTTGCGTCTTCGGCCTGATCTTCCTGCCGGAAACCTACAAGCGCAGCATCGACGACTAAGGTCTGACTAGCCATCGCCTGTCGTCATTGCGAGGAGCTGTGCGACGAAGCAATCCAGAGCGAGGGACACCGCCTCTGGATTGCCGCGCTCCCTCCGGTCGCTCGCAATGACGAAGGGGAATATTGAGGGGAAAGGACATGAGCGAAGCCTACAACCGGGCATGGCAAGCCAGCATTGCCGATCCGCAAACCTTCTGGGGCACTGCGGCCAAGGCGTTGGACTGGACCACGCAACCGTCAGCCACCTTCGACGAAGCCGAAGGCTGGTTCCCCGGCGGCACGCTCAACACTTGCGCCAATTGCCTTGACCGCCATGTGGCGGCGGGTCGTGGGGATGCGGTGGCCTTGATCCATGACAGTCCGGTCACGGATACGGTCCGCCGCATCACCTACGCGGAACTTCTGGAAGAGGCAGGCCGCACCGCCGCCATGCTCGCCGCGCTGGGCGTGGGCAAGGGTGACCGCGTGATCCTCTATATGCCGATGATCCCCGAAACGGTCTTCGCCATGCTCGCCTGCGCAAGGCTGGGCGCGATCCATTCGGTGGTATTCGGCGGCTTTGCCCCGCTGGAACTGGCCAAACGCATCGATGATGCCACCCCGAAAGTCCTGCTGACCGCCTCGTGCGGGATCGAAGGCGCGCGCACCATCGCCTACAAACCGATGGTGGACGAAGCGCTGACGCTGGCCCACCATCAGGTCGAACGTGTTGTCGTGTTCCAGCGGGACCGACTGCACGCCGACCTTGCAGGTTCGCGCGATATCGATTGGGACCATCTGCGTGCCGCAACCGCAGCCGATCCGGCCCCTGCCCCCGTGCCAGTCACCTCGGCAGATCCGCTCTATATCCTCTACACATCGGGCACCACCGGCACACCCAAAGGTGTTGTGCGCGAAAGCGGTGGCCACGCCGTCGCGCTCGCATGGTCGATGCGCAACATCTACGGCATCAACGCGGGCGACGTGTTCTGGGCCGCGTCGGACGTGGGCTGGGTCGTCGGCCACAGCTATATCGTCTACGCCCCGCTGCTGGTCGGCGCTACGACCGTGCTGTTCGAAGGCAAGCCCGTTGGCACGCCCGATCCCGGCACGTTCTGGCGTGTGATCGCGCGCCACGGCGTGAAGACCTTCTTCACCGCCCCCACCGCAATCCGTGCCATCCGCAAGGAAGACCCGGACGCCACGTTCCTTCGGGAAATCGGCACCGGCCAGTGTCAGGCCGTGTTCCTCGCAGGCGAACGCGCCGATCCCGACACCATCGGCTGGCTGGAAGACAAATCCGGCCTGCCCGTGATTGATCACTGGTGGCAGACCGAACTCGGCTGGCCTGCCATCGCATCGTGTTTTGCACTGTGCGATCTGCGCCGCAAACGCGGCAGCGCAGGGTTCCCGGTGCCGGGTTACGCCTTCGCCATTCTCGACGAAGGCGGCCAGCCGGTCCCCGCCGGGCAAAGCGGTGCCGTGGCCATCAAGGCCCCACTCGCCCCCGGCGCGTTCCGCACGCTTTGGAACAACCCGGCAGGCTATACGAAGAACTTCGCTACGTTCGATGGATATTACGAAACCGGCGACGCAGGCTTCATCGACGATGAAGGCTTCGTCCACATCATGGGCCGCACGGACGATATCATCAACGTCGCTGGCCATCGCCTGTCCACCGGGCAGATGGAACAAATCGTCGCCAGCGTGGATGGCGTGGCCGAATGCGCGGTGATCGGCGCGGATGACGCGATCAAAGGCATGACGCCCATCGCCTTCGTCGTGCCGCGTGCAGGCTTCGATGTCGACGATACGCTGGAACTCCGGGTCGTCGCTGCCGTGCGCGCGGAACTGGGCGCCGTTGCCGCGCTCAAGACTGCCTATGTTGCCGCTGGCCTGCCCAAGACTCGTTCGGGCAAGATCCTCCGCAATCTTCTGCGGAAGATCGTCAACGGCGAAGAATGGACGACGCCGCCAACAATCGACGATCCTCTTGTGCCGGCGGCATTACACGCGCTGGTCCACCGGCACGAGGTCGCCTGAAATTACGGACCGTCGCTTCCGGCAGACATGGTGCCAGTGCTGTTCTGACGCAGACCAATGCTGCTGTAGGACGAATCCGTGTTTTCGGTCAGCGCAGGTTGCGCCTGCGCAGTTGATGCAGGCTGAGGGGCTGCTGTTGCGGTTGCGGTTGCCGTAGGCGTTGCACTGGCGGTTGGCGTCGGTGTTGGGCTGGGGGCAGGAGCCGGAGTCGTTGCCGCAGGTTGAGCCACTTGCGCCGCGACCGATCCTGCAAGCAGACCTGCAAAAACAACGCCTGCAACAAATTTACGCATAGATTTCCCTCCCCACACATTTCAGAGAGGCGAGGGCTTAACTGGCAGGCACACCCTGTCAAGCAAGCGGCGGAAAACAGACTGAATGGTCAGCGGAACCGCTTCACCAGCGCATCCGCCGCCGCGCAAACGTCGGCCCATGCCTGTTCGAAATCATGCTGATCGCCATAATAGGGATCGATCACGGCTGTGCCCTTGCGACCCGGCACCATGTCCATCAGCAGGCGTACCTCGGCCATGTGCCGTGAAGGCTCTATCCTGCGCAAATCCTTGAGATTCTGCGGATCAAGCGCGTAGACATAGCCGAACCGGCGAAAATCCTCAGATGTTACCTGACGGGCACGATAACCGGAGATATCAATGCCATGCGCCATCGCCAAAGCCTGCGCGCGCGGATCGGGTGCCCGCCCAACATGCCAGTCCCCGGTCCCGGCAGAATCGATGGTAATTGCCACCCCCGCCTCAACCGCCCGCGCACGCAGCGCCGCTTCGGCCAGTGGCGAGCGGCATATGTTTCCAAGGCAGACGAACAGAACCGAAGGTTGACTCACGGGATCACGATACCTCTTTGGCTGGGTCGCCCCATGCTGATGAGTAACGGATCCTCTCCCTGCACCGCAGTGAACATGTTACGTGACGAAATGTCCAGCCATTTCAAGCTGACAAGCACCTGACCGATGGCCCCACCCAGTGTCTCGCCGGGGCCGAGCAGCACCACGCGATCAGGCGCGAACTCGCGCATCGCCACGGTCATCGCGGCAGTGAAATCATAGGGCTGCAATATCTGGTGACCAAACGTGTAGTCCCACAGCTCCTGCGCCGAACTTTCGAACCGCCGCCACACTTTCCCGCGTCCATCAATCAGCGGGATCGTCGGCTGCCCGAACCACTCTGCGGGAAACTGCGCCTTGGCCGCATCGCTGCTTGGCCCCATCAGTGGCGTGTGAAACGGCCCGTGCCCCGCCAACCGCATCGGCGGGCGTGAAAGCGCTGGCAGATCCTTCTCCAGCGCATCCAGTGCCGCCTCAGCCCCCGCCACCACCAGCATCCCGCCCAGCCGGATCGAAGGCCAAACGCCATGCCGCGCCATCGCCGCTTCCACCGCGCGCCGCAGCGCCGGATCGACCGTCCAGTCCTCATCCGCCAGCACCAGCACCGCCTGCCCGCCCGGCGCGTGCTTCTGCGAGTTAACACCCATACCATCGGCAATGGCAAAGCCATGTTCAGGCGATACCGCCCCCGCACAGGCCAGCGCCGTGTACCAACCCATCGAATTGCCCGTAACGGCCGCAACCTCGAACCGCTCTCGATCCAGCTTCAGGAAATCGAGCCAGGCACAGGCATGGATCAGCGGCGCGGCATTATCGCCCCGCAGATGCGCGGGCGTAAATTTCGCCGCGCCATCAAGCGCGCTCAGCGGCGGCTTGCCCGCCTCAACCCGCAAAGCATCAAACCGCGCCAGCCACTCCGCCCCGCCATGATACCGCGCCAGATACCCCAGTTCCGGCGGATTATAGGTGCCCCGCCCCGGACAGACGACAACTACGGTTTCCTTAACCACGCACCATATCCAGCACTTTCGCCACGATCCCATCCCTGCTCGGCAGAGTATGCGTTGCCGCGCGGGCAAGCGGAATGAAGCTGTCCGTCGCCGCCATTCGCGCAATCACCTTGTCCGGCGCGCGCTCCGCCAGCAGCGCCATCAATGCCTCGTTCTGCCCGCCGGTCACCCGGCATTCGTCCACCACCAGCACCCGCGCGCACGGCGCAACCGCGGCCAGCACCGCCTCTTCATTCACCGGCCCCAGCCAGCGCAAGTCGATAACCCTCACGCCCACGCCCCGTTCGGCCAGAAGCTTCTGCGCCTGCAGCGAAAGATAAAACCCGTTGCCATATGTCACGACTGCAAGGTCCGTCCCCTCGCCCGCAACGCCGATCTCGCCAAAGGCAATCGCCCCCTCCCCCGGCGGCTGATAGACGCTGGCCCACAGCCCATCGCCCGGCGCGTGCAGATCGCGCGTCATGTAAAGCGCAATCGGCTCGACAAAGACCACAACGCGGCTCTCCTCATGCGCCAGCCGCACGCATTCGCGCAGCATCGCCACCGCATCGCGTCCGTTGCTCGGCACCGCCAGCACCACGCCCGGAATGTCGCGAAACACGGCTAGCGAGTTGTCGTTATGGAAGTGCCCGCCAAAGCCCTTCTGATAAGGCAGGCCCGCAATCCGCACGACCATCGGATTGGTGAACTGCCCATCCGAAAAGAACGAAAGCGTCGCCGCCTCGCCCCGGATCTGGTCCTCGGCATTGTGGACATAGGCCAGGAACTGGATTTCCGGCAGCGGCAGCAAGCCGTTGTGCGCAGCCCCAATCGCCAGCCCCAGGATCGCCTGTTCATCCAGCAAGGTATTGATAACCCGCGCCGATCCAAACCGTGCGTGCAGCTTCTGCGTGGCGGCATAGACCCCGCCCTTCGGCCCCACGTCCTCGCCACAGACAATCGCGTTCGGGTATTGCAGCAACATGTCGGCCAAGGCCCAGCTTATCAGTTTCGCCATATGCTGCGGCTTGGCCATCGCCTCGGCATCATCTGCAAACAATGCCGCACGATCCGCCTCTGCCGCCAGCGGACGCCCCACACCAGCGCGCTTTTGCGGCACGATGCTCGCCATCACCGCCGCCGCATCGGGCAGCTTGGGCCGCCGGATCGCCAGTTCCACCTGCCGTTCCAGCGTCGCTTCGATCTCGTCATAAAGCCCGCGCACTTGCGCCGCAGACATCACACCTTCCTCGATCAGCAGCGCCGCGCTGGCCAGCAGCGGATCGCGTTCCTCCTCGGCGCGCACTTCATCCTTCGAACGATAGGCAAGCTGCACATCGTTGCCCGCATGACCATAAAGTCGCACCGTCTTCATGTGCAGGAAAACCGGTTTCCTTTGCCGCCTTGCGACCTCCTCTGTGCGCTTTACCGCCGCGTAGGTGTCGATCAGATCGCACCCGTCACAGGCAATATATGTCAGCCCCGCCCGGCCCGAAAAGTTCGCTTCGATCCAGCCGGGCGGTGTGCGGGTGGATATGCCTATCCCATTGTCCTCGCACAGGAAAATGATCGGCATCGGCGTGCCCTGAAACGCCGCCCAGCACGCGGTGTTGATCGCCCCCAGCGCGGTCGAATGGTTGGCGCTGGCGTCGCCAAAACTGCACAGAACCACGCCATCGCGCGCCAGAACCGTCTCTTCAAACCCCATCTTGCGCGCAATACCGATGGAAAATGCCGCCCCCACCGCCTTGGGCAAATGGCTGGCGATGGTCGATGTCTGCGGCGGAATGAACAGCCGCTTCGATCCCAGCACCTTGTGCCGACCGCCGGAAATCGGGTCTTCCGCGCTCGCCGCAAAGCTCAGCAGCATATCCCACGCTGGGTTCTCGCCCGGCACGCTATGCGCGCGGTGGATCTGAAACGCGGCGTCGCGGTAATGCAGGAACGCCATATCATCCACGCGCAGCACTTCGGCCAGCACGGCGTTGCCCTCGTGCCCTGAAGACCCGATGGTGTAAAACCCCTCGCCCCGCGCCTGCAGTTTCCTGCTCATCCGGTCGAGTTGGCGAGACAGGGCCTGAGAACGAAAAAGCGCTGCTGCCCGTTCAGGCGAAAGGCCAACATCGCCAAGCCCAAGATTGGATCTGCGCCGCAGCGTGCCGCTTTCCAGTGCGTTCAGAAACTGCCGGTGGACCTGCTCGGCGGCATCAAGCGACATCTTCGATGGTTTCCTTCGTAACGAAACCCATCGATACCTGCGCGATCAGCGCAAGTCCACGACCTCTACCGCAGGAAGCGCCATCGCGCCCGGCTGCTCTGTCCAGTGCCGCGCGTTAAGCACGCCACCATCGGCGCGCAACTCTGCCACCAGTGCGGTGTCCACTTCGGCCAAGACCCACTGCGAAGCCCCTTCCACGCCGACAGCCAACACACCATCCTCCGGTATCCCGCGATCCGGTGGGCCATAGATTGCCGCCGCCCCGCGATTGACGTCAACCGCAGGGGACCAAGCCGCCTCGCCCACCGTGGGCGATTGCACGGCATAGCATTGCCCTTCCAAAGCGCGGGCCTGCGATCCCAGCCGCACCCGCCAATAGCCATGCAGCGAATCCGTGCACGATGGCACGAGCAGCAGGTCCGCCCCAGCCTCTACACCAGCCCGCGCCAGCAGCGGAAACTCGCTGTCGTAACAGATGTTTACAGCGATCTTCCCAAGCATCGTATCAAACAGGCGCAAGGCAGATCCCGCCGCAATATGCCACTGCTCGCGTTCGAACCGGGTCATCACCAGCTTATCCTGAACGCCCACTTTGCCATTCGGCGCAAACAGGCGCGCGGCGTTGCGAAAGCGCCCGTCCGCATCCTTGCGTGGTGCCGAAGCGGCCAGAATATGCAGGCCGGTGCGCCCTGCCAGTTCCGCGTGCAAGGCATCGACGCGCGGCAGCAGCGCCGAAACTGTTTCGATGGAAAGCGCCAGATCGCCCATCGTAGCGGGATCGAGGCTGGCCAGTTCCATCGCGCCATATTCGGGAAAAACCGCCAGCGCGGCACCAGCTTCGGCAGCCTCTTCAACCCAGCGCGTCAGCTTGGCCGCATAGGCATCCCAGCTATCCAGCTGATCGACGGGGTATTGCGCGGCAGCGACCGTGAACTTCACCATTGCCGAAGCCAGTACTGCATGGTGTTCACCCGCTCACCCTCAGCCCCATGCTCTTTCCAGGCAAGCTCCGTGGTCAGATCCGGCACCACCGCATAGCCCCGCTTCGTCCAGAACCCATCAAGCGGCACATAGCCCCCAGGCCGCGCCGGATGATCGTTCGCCCGCACCACGGCCGCAAAGCACGCCGCGTTCGCCCCGCACTTCTTCGCCTGCGCCTCACGGTGATCGAAAAAGGCATGGCCGATACCGTGCCCCCGATATTCGGGCAGCAACACGCTTTCCCCGAAATAGAACAGCCGCTCCACCTTGATACCCTGCGCTTCGAATGGCCTGCGAAAATCGGCTTTCTGATGCATCATCGGGGCCGCCGTCGCTGCCCCCACGATCCTCGCGCCGTCGAAAGCCGCAACCAGCACAGCATCGGGCGCAGCGGCATATTCGGCCAGATAACCTGCTTCATAAGCCGGATCGCCATCATAGAGGTAGGGAAAGGCCGCAAATACCGCGATCCGCAGCCGTCCCAGATCGTCCAGCGCGTCGGCAATCTCAGCCCCGGTCAGCGGCCTGACCGAAATTGCCATCAGCCGACCACCTGCCCAATAACCTGCCGATTCCAGTCTGCCAGATTGTAATACATCGTCAGCCGCGTGATCTTCCCGCCGTCGATGGCAAGGAACGCCCCTGCGGGCAGCACATAAGTCTGCCCGTCCGCCTCCGGCAGGCCCTCATCGGTCGCCAGATATTCGCCGTGGACCACGAACTCTGCCGAAGCACGGGTGCCATCCTCACTCGCCATCAGCACGATACCTTCCAGCCGCTCCTTGTAGCAGCGTTCCATGTGCCCCAGAAATTCGGCGAATTTCGCCTTGCCCGTCACCCGCTCACCCTGGTTCACATCATGCGCCACATCGTCGCTCAGGCAATCGAGCATTCCTTGCCAGTTGCCAGCGTTGAAGGCCGCATAATAGCGGGCAAGCAGGGCAATCGCATCAGTACGCGCGGCGGGGCTGGTCATCGGCAGTGTCTCCTTTGCACCGGACCCTAACGCCAACCGCCGCGCCGTTCCAGCACCCCACCCCGCAACGCTTCATTGCAGCCGCGCGTGCAATTGCACTTTTGCGCTCGTTCGCTTATGGGCCGGAAGAACGCCCCGGCGCTTGCGATGGATTCGCCTCCAACGCGATGCCGGGGTTTTG
>NZ_JBMLSM010000235.1:0-1027 GCF_049240505.1 Novosphingobium sp. | reverse complement strand
TGCATGAACTGCCACATGCACCAGCCCAATATCTTCCTGAACTCCTTCCTCGGCTACACCATGTGGGACTACGAGTCCGACGCGCCGTCGATGTGGCCCAAGCAACAGAAATACCCGACCGCCGAGGAAGTGCGCGCGATCACGGATCGCAACCCCGAAGGCGCCGCTCCGCGCGGGCGCTGGGCCGATATCGACTTCCTGCGCAACGTCTATGATCTGAACCCGACGCTGAAGGACACCCAGTTCGCCGATTATCACGGCCACGGCTGGAACTTCCGCGCGATCTTCAAGCGCGACCGCGAGGGCAATCTGCTCGATGCCGAGGGCAAGATCGTCGATCCCGATGATCCGGAGAAGTGGCGCCGCAAGGACGAGGGCAAGTTCGTCCCCGCCGGGGTCAACCCGGGCAAGGCGGTGCACATGATGGATATCCATGCCGAAAAGGGCATGCAGTGCGCCGATTGCCACTTCGAACAGGACAGCCACGGCAACGGGCTGATCTACGGCGAAGTCGCCAATGCGATCGAGATCACCTGCAAGGACTGCCACGGCACGCCCGACGCTTACCCGACGCTGCGCACCAGCGGCCCGGCTGCGCCGCCCGAAGGCCACAACCTTGCGCTCCAGCGCAACCCCGATGGCAAGCGCCGCTTCGAATGGATCGAAGGGCCCGATGGCAGGCGCAAGCTCGTCCAGCGCTCGATCATCGATCCGAACCTTGAATGGGACATGAGCCTGGTCAAGGATTCGGTCGATCCCGCCACGCCCGAATTCAACGCCAAGGCCGCGCGCTCCAAGCTCGTCAGCCGCTATGGCGCGGAAACCGGCAATTTCGAATTCGGCATCGGCATTTCCGAAGGCGACCGCGCGCACCGCGAACCGGAGATGGCGTGCTTTACCTGCCACCTGTCATGGACCACCTCCTGCGGCGGCTGCCACCTGCCGATCGAGGCCAACTGGAAGACCGGCGTCCACCGCTACGAAGGCGGCGAGACCCGCAACTTTGCCACCTACAACCCGCAGGTCG
>NZ_JBMLSM010000234.1:0-84813 GCF_049240505.1 Novosphingobium sp. | reverse complement strand
ACCAAGCACGGGGCACTACTGGACGCGGAACTGCTCGCCCAGCTCTATGTCGAGCTGATGGGCGGTAGGCAGATCGGCCTTGAACTGGCGGCAGACATTGCCGCAAGAGCCGATGTGACCGTGGCGCAGGAGACCGTGACGGTCACCAGCAGCGTCACCCGCACATACCGTTCCCCGCGCCCGCATGTGGCGAGCGCCGAGGAGCTTGCCCGGCATGACCAGTTCATGGCGGGTTTCAGCGAGCCGATCTGGTCGCGCTGAAAGGCGCTGGCTGATCTGCGTTATCGGGGCGGCTCGCCCGAATGACAGGAGAAGTGAGATATGGATATTCGCGTTTCGGGACACCAGGTCGATACCGGCGCTGCGCTGCAGACCCATGCCGAAGAGCGCCTTGGCGCCATCGTCGATAAGCACTTTTCCCGAGCGCTTTCCAGCCACGTGACTTTGGGTAAGGCGCCCCACGGTGGTTTCCGCTGCGATATCGTCACGCATGTGACGCAGGGCCTGATCCTGAAGGGCAGCGCCGTGGCGCAGGATGCACACATCGCGCTCGACCAGTCGGCCGAAAAGATCGAAAAGCAGTTGCGTCGTTATCGCCGCCGCATCAAGGATCGGCATGAAGGTGCCGATCACGCCCGCAAGACCGACGAAGCAGCGTTCGAAGCGCAGGAAGCTGCCTACACCGTGTTCGTCCATGACGAAGCGGGTGAGGAAGAACCTGCCGATGCACCACTGGTCATTGCCGAAACCCGCGTCGACGTGCCTACTGCAACGGTATCGGACGCGGTGATGATGCTCGATCTGCGCAACACCAACGCGCTGTTGTTCAAGAATGCGGGCACTGGCGCGCACAACATGGTCTATCGCCGTGGCGACGGTTCGATCGGCTGGGTCGAACCCAAGTAATGCCCTCTGCGCGCCGGGAGATGTGAAGTCATCTCCCGGTGCGGTTATTTTTCCCGAATGTGACGAAACGCTTTACGCTTGCCTTGCCAGACATTCGGGCGCATGGCGCGGCCCAATTCACCGTGCATTTGCACTAACGTGATACGTTTCAGGCGTTATGTCGGCTCTCTTTACCCTCGATCAACAGGCGGTGCGCGTGATCCGCGCGGACACCAAGCAGCAGATCCTTGCCGATCTGGCCGCCTGCTTTGCGTCTGTCTATGCGCTCGACGCTGGTATGGTAATCGACGGGATCGAAGAGCGTGAAAAGCTGGGGAGCACGGGCTTCGGGCGGGGCGTTGCCATTCCGCACGCGCGGATTGATGGGCTGGAACGTCCGGTTGCCGCATTCTTCAGACTGACCGATCCGGTGGAGTTCGCATCGGCTGATGGAATGCCGGTGGATTGTGTGTTCGGGCTGCTTTCACCGACGCAGGCAGGAGCATCACATCTTCAGGCGCTGGCGGCGATTTCGCGCCTGATGCGCGATGAACGGATGCACGAACGGTTGGTGGCCGCGCCCGATGCCGAAGCGCTTTATGGTCTGCTGGTCAACGTCATCGATCGCGATGCCGCCTGAGAGCGGCTCTGCCGACAGTGCTGCGCTTCATTGGCGGGCACTTGAAGGCCTCTATGGTTCTGCTCCGGTCAACCAGTTGTTTGAATCCCGTCTGGAAATCACCAGCGAAGGCGTTGCGCGCATCCATTTCGACGTGACGCCTTCGTGTTTTCACGCCGCAGGCGCGGCGCATGGCACGATATATTTCAAGATGCTCGATGACGCGGCGTTCTATGCAGCGAACACGCTGGTTACCGACCGCTTCCTGCTGACCACTTCGTTCAACCTGTTTTTCAGTAAACCGATCCGGGAAGGTCGGGTGATTGCCGAAGGTCGCTGGATTTCCGGGCGTCGGCGTGTGCTGGTGGCGGAATCGCGGTTGATCGACGAAGAGGGCGAGGAAGTGGGGCGCGGCACGGGTACGTTCCAGCGTTCGCGCATTCCGCTGTCCAGCCTTGATGGGTACAACGCAGGCCTGCGCGCAGCGCTGGCCTGACAGGCCAAGCGAATGGATGGCAGACTTCCCGCACATGTCGAAGTGAACGGATTGATCCGTGCGGTTCAGGCCGTGGGCGGCTTCGGCATGGTGCTGCACAAGGGCGAGCGGGACGGTGGCACCGTCCTTGTTGTTCTGGTTGATAATCAGGGACTTGGTGTTCTTTACGAACGGATGCCGCAGCTTGATGGTGCCCGCAAATGGCAGGAATCCAGAGTGCAAGTATTTGACAATAAAACAGATTTTGATGACTACTTACAGCGGCGAAGTGGGCAGGATCCGGATGTGTGGATAGTCGAACTGACTGTCGCGGACCGGGAACGCTTCATCCGGGACAACCTGACGACAGCCTGAACGCGGGTTGACTCTTCGCAGCGCAACATTAAAGGCGCGCTACCGATTTTGCGCAGGCGGTGATGGGCGGCATGAGGGCTGACCCGCATTGGCACGCAGACGGGGGGCAACCGACATGGCCCTTCGATGTTTGACCGGAAGGCGGAATATTCCGCAATTTCGGCCCGGCACCGCGCCATGCCCGGAAGCTCACCGCCCAATGACGACGTGGAATGAGCACCAAGTTCAAATATGCAGCAACGCTGAGCCTCGCTGCGACCTTTATCACAACCCTTCTCAGCACTGGCGGTTCCCACGCCGCCGCACAGAGCATAAATGCTCCGGTCGCCATTGCCGCGACCTTTATCTCCCAGCCCGTGGTGCAGCCGCTCGCCAATGCGCAGCAGGACGCCCCGGCCGACAGCAGCGAAGCTGATGCTTCCTCGCTTGCCGAGCTGGTTGCAGAAACAGAAGTTCCGTCCACGCTTTCGAACGAGCTTGAGTGCCTTGCCGGCGCGGTGTTCTTCGAAGCGAAGAGCGAATCGCTGGCTGGCCAGCTGGCAGTGGGCCGCGTGATCGTGGCGCGCGCCAATTCGGGCCGTTTCCCGTCGTCATACTGCGGCGTGGTTTATCAGCCTTCGCAGTTCTCGTTTGTTCGTGGCCATTCCATGCCGGCGATCAACCGCGACAGCCGCGCCTGGGCAACCGCCGTGCGCATCGCGCAGATTGCCGACGATGGTTTGTGGAAAAGCCCGGTGGAAGGCGCGATGTTCTTCCACGCTACGCATGTTTCGCCGCGCTGGGGCAAGACCCGCATGGCGAAGGTCGATGGGCACATTTTCTACCGTTGATTTCGCCGCCCTGGCGACATGAAAAAGGGCCGGTTCCATTGCGGAACCGGCCCTTTTTCATTGGTATGAGCCTCAGTGGCGGAAGTGGCGCATTCCGGTGAAGACCATTGCGAGGCCTGCTTCATCTGCAGCGGCAATGACGTCTTCGTCACGGATCGAGCCACCGGGCTGGATCACGCAGGTCGCGCCCGCTTCAACCGCTGCGAGCAATCCGTCAGCGAAGGGGAAGAAGGCATCCGATGCAACCGCCGAACCGACCGTGCGTGATTGCGTCCATGCAAACTTTTCGGCTGCTTCGGCTGCTTTCATCGCGGCGATGCGGCTCGAATCGCGGCGGTTCATCTGGCCAGCGCCGATGCCTGCGGTGACGCCGTCCTTGGCATAGACGATCGCGTTGGACTTGACGTGGCGGGCCACCGTCCATGCGAAAAGACAATCCTTCAGCTCCTGCTCGGTCGGCTGGCGCTTGGTCACGACCTTCAGGTCATCAAGCGAGACGACGCCGTTGTCGCGGCTCTGGACCAGAAGGCCGCCGGTGATCGGCTTGACCATCAGCCCCCCGCGGCGCGGATCGGGCAGATCGCCGGTCAGCAGCAGGCGCAGGTTCTTCTTGCGGGCGAAGGCTTCCTTTGCCGCATCATCGGCTGCAGGCGCGATTACGACTTCGGTGAAGATCTCGCAGATCGCGTTCGCTGTTGGGCCATCGAGCGGCACGTTTGTGGCTACGATACCACCGAAGGCCGAAACATCGTCACAGGCAAGCGCGCCCTGCCATGCGTCGAGCAGGTTCGAAGCCTGTGCAACGCCACACGGGTTGGCGTGCTTGACGATGACCACTGCCGGTTCCTGCCCGCGAAATTCGGCGGCCAGTTCGAACGCGGCATCGGCATCGTTGTAGTTGTTGTAGGACAGTTCCTTGCCCTGAATCTGTTCGGCCTGCGCGATGCCCTTTCCGAAAGGACCGCGCGGCACATAGAGCGCGGCCTTCTGGTGCGGATTCTCACCATAGCGCAGTTCCTCGACGCGCTTGCCGATCACGGCCAGCGTTTCCGGGAACATCTGCTGCTGGTCGGCAAAGGCGAACCACTGGCTGATCATGCTGTCGTAGGTTGCGGTTGCGGCAAATGCGCGGGCGGCCATCAGGCGGCGGAACGCAAGGCTGGTAGCACCGTTGCTGCTTTCCAGTTCAGCCAGAAGCCCGGCATAGTCCGCAGGATCGGTGACGATGGTGACGTATTCGTGGTTCTTCGCGGCAGAGCGCACCATCGATGGGCCGCCGATGTCGATGTTCTCGATCACCTCGTCACGGTCCGCGCCCTTGGCTACCGTTGCTTCGAAGGGGTAGAGGTTGACGACGACCAGATCGATCGCGCCGATCTGATGTTCGGCCATTGCGGCGGCATGTTCGGGATTGTCGCGCACGGCCAGCAGTCCGCCATGAATCATGGGGTGAAGCGTCTTGACGCGGCCATCCATCATTTCGGGGAAGCCGGTGTGTTCGGACACGTCCTTCACCACAAGGCCAGCTTCTCGCAGGGCCTTGGCGGTGCCGCCGGTAGAAAGCAGTTCGACGCCGCGGGCGCTGAGCGCCTTGCCCAGATCGATAAGGCCCGATTTGTCGGACACCGAAAGCAGTGCCCGCTTGATGATCACTTCGCTCACTTAGGATTTCCTGTTTTAGCGCATCTTCTTGAGCAGCCAGGAGAAGCTTTCTCCGCTGCGGGGAACCTTGGCGGTGACGACAAGCTGGCGCGTGCCAACAGGTCGTCCCTGACCATCTGCCCAGAGGCTTTCCTCGACCGAGATCGGATCGCGGCCAGACCGGAATTGCCAAAGGCTGCCGTCGGGCAGGGCAAGCGTTATACCTTTCCCGTCCGTGCTGGCGGCCAGCTCGATATGCGGGCCGAGATGGAAGCGCAAGGCAACACCGATGGTCCCGCGCTTGCCCTTGCGACCCGAAGGCACGAGCAGGTCTTCGCCGCGCAGCTCCGTTCCGTCATCACGCAGGATCAGGATGCGGCGGTGAACCAGACCGTAGCGGCTGACGTAGCCGTTGTGGCTGGCTTCGATCCGTGTCGCCCCGCCACCTGCACCAGTGGGACCGCTGGCATCGGCGGAAAGGGTGCGGCGATCGACTTCGACTTCGGACACGCCCGAACCGATGCGCCCGTTGATCAATACGGCCGTTGAATTGAAATCGTCGATCGTCAGCGTGGAATGCGCAGCGGTGGCGCGCAATCCCTGTTCAAGCCGCAGCGGGATCATGCCGCCCGCAAAGGCTGCACCGCCACAGTTGACGATCAGGCGGTCCATGCCGTGGCTGAATTCAAACGCCAGCGTCGATGCGCAGCCATCGCGGGCGTGGCGGGCAACTGGCGGTGGACCTGCATCGAACTGCAAAACCGCCTTTCCCGCGGTGGCGCGCTGATATCCCCATTGGCGCGCATCGCGTAAGGGGCGAGTCCGCACGCCGCTGGCTTTGACCAGTGCTTCGATCTGGTCCGCTGAAACAGCGCCTGAACCCTGCCAGTTGCCCAGCGCGCCATCGCCATGCAGCAGCGCCAGCAGCGGCGGGACAAGCAGTGCAAGCATGGTCTGGATCTGGGGCAGGGGCTCTTCGCGCACGGCTTCGTAGCAGGCGCGCAGCGCGATCAGCAGTTCTATTGCTTCGATCTGGCAAACCGGGCTGCGTGAAAGGACACCGCCATCATCGCTGACCAGTTCACCCAGGGCGCGCACCAGGCCGGCTTCGGCATAAAGTCTGCGCGATTTGCCGTCGGCCATGATCAGGCCGGTGGCCACAAGGCCGCACCAGCCTGCAACCTCGGCAAGCCTGTCATCCGCCTTGGTGACGCGGCGATCAAGCCAGCGTGCGGTATCCTCGATCGTATGGAGAATGCGATTGCGGAACGTGCGATCCTGCCCGGACAGGAGCAGGGGCGCGTGAACCATCCAGTTGAGCAGCCTGTGGCCGACATTTCCGATATCCCAAGCAGGGGTGGGATCGGGCTTGGGATTGGCAGCGAGCCATGTGGCAAGAATCCGCTCTGCCACTTGTGCGCATTGTGCGCGGGTGCCGCCACATTCGAGATCGCGCAACCAGCGGAAGCCGTGGACCATGCGTTCGAACGGTGGCGGCAGGCGCGGGCCGGAAAAGGCGGTGTCGGCAATGGCTGATTTGAAGCCATAGACGAGGAAGTGCCCCGCACGCAGAGCTTTGCCCGCGGCGGCATCGCCAGCCAGTGGCGGCAGGACCGTGGCTGTCAGCCGTGTTTTGGCGCGTTTGCGGAACGGATGAATTGCGCTGGCGGGCAGACCGAGGCTGTAGGCGAAGCGAACCAGCCTGTCCCCAGTTCCCAGCGCCGGTGGCGTGAAATCGGCAAGCGCCAGTGCCCGGCCCGGCTCGACCACACCCGGTTCCATTGCGGTCGCGTCGGTTGCAATGGCCGGAGTTGCTGTGCCGAGTGGCAGCGCACTGTCGAGTGATTCGGCCAGCGGTTCCTCCTGCGTTGCACTGAGCGGAATAGCCGGTGGTGAACCGGCCGCCGCCGGGCGGCTTCCGACAAGAGGGAAGCCGCTGTCTGCCATATCAGCCCAAAGCCTTCAGTGCTGCGATATTTGCCGCATATTGCGATGGTCCACCTTTGAACGAAGCGGTGCCGGCGACCAGCACATCGGCCCCGGCATCGACGCAGGAGCGGATCGTCTTGGTATCCACGCCGCCATCCACCTCAAGATGAATCTGGCGACCGGATTTATCGATCATCTTGCGCACGGCCTCTATCTTGCGAAGCTGGCTGGAGATGAAACTTTGACCGCCAAAACCGGGATTGACGCTCATGATCAGGACCAGATCGACGTCATCGATAAGATAATCGAGCATCTTGGCAGGCGTTCCGGGATTGAGCGAAACACCAGCCTTCTTGCCCAGTCCCTTGATCGCCTGAACGGTGCGGTGAATATGCGGCCCGGCTTCGGGATGAACGGTGATGATATCGGCACCGGCATCGGCAAAGGCCTGAAGGTAGGCATCGACCGGCGAGATCATCAGGTGGACGTCAAACGGCTTGGCCGTGTGCGGGCGCAGAGCCTTTACCACCATCGGGCCAATCGTGATATTGGGCACGAAATGGCCATCCATCACATCGACATGAATCCAGTCTGCCCCCGCAGCATCGATTGCGCGAACTTCTTCGCCCAGCTTCGAAAAATCGGCGGAAAGGATCGAGGGTGAAATCAGCGGAGTCATCGGGCGGCGTTATCCTGCAAGCGGAGGCAGGTCATCCCAACACGCACCGGTGCCGCAAACGGCCACCCCACACCATTTCGCTTAGCTTTCGCGAATCGGCGTAACAAGCATTTTGCACCGGCTTATCCACACGGAATGTCCCGGTTCGGAGGCGGTTTATCGCTGAACTGTGGGTTGCGGAAGGGTTCAGGGGGCGTTCACTGCGCGAATCGTACTTAACGATGCAGCAATATGGCGGTATGCCGCCGAGGAAACGGGCGGAACATTGGCGTAATAAACGAGGTTCATGGCGAACCTTGCGGACGCGCCGCCCAAACAGACACATCGAATTCGGGGCTTTTTGAATATGAACAAGCCGAGACGTTGGTACGCCACGGCCACTGCTTTTGCCGCTGCGATCACCGCTCTTACCGGGGCGAGCAGCGTGGCGAGCGCGAATGCGCCCAACTGCGCCGGGCCGGTAAGCGATACCTGGATCAACGTGACTGTCGATGGCGTGCGTAACGGCAATGGCCTCATGGCGGTTACGCTTTATGCGGATGAGCCGCGCAAGTTCCTGGTCAAGAAGGGTTCGATGTATGTCGGCCGCGTCGATGCGACTGCGCCAGAAACACGCATGTGCCTTTTCGTGCCCAAGCCTGGCGTCTATGCGCTGGCCGTGTACCATGATGAGGACGCAAGCCGGAACATCAAGCGTAGCGGTGTGCTTGGCTTGCCCGAAGAGGGTTTCGGCTTTTCCAACAACCCGCCGACGATCGCGAGCATTCCGTCGTTTCGTTCGGTGCGGCTGAACATCTCGAAGTCGGGCCTTTCGACCCGGATTCACCTCAAATATCCATGATCGGGCAAGGGGAGCCTTCGCGCTCCCCAATCTCACTCGCCTGCAGGAACGCCAATAGCGGCGAATGTCTGCGCGAGATGCCAGGGGGCCAGCTCTTCGGCCAGCGCGTGTGCGCGTGGATCGTCGACGTCCATCCACCAGGCTTCGTCGATATCCATCGTTCCGGCGCGACCAGCGTCGGCAAGGCGCTGCATCCCGTCTGAAAGGCTGCCTGACTTGCCATCGGCAATGGCATCGCGGATGGCGAGAGCCAGTTCGGGCGTGGCAAGGAAAGCCCCGCAATCGACCGCATCGTAAGGTGCGATAGTCTTGCCGATAGCCGTGATCCGGCCATCACCGTCCATCTTGACCCATGTCGCATCTTCAGGATCGACCAGCGGATTGTCTACCCGGCGGTCCACCGCCAGCGTGACGCCGCGCGTGGGCCGATCTTCCAGCATCAGGCGTGCAAGGATATCGGCGTCGAACATGTGATCGGCCATCATCAGCAGATAATTGCCGTCACACCGCGTTGACCCGGCCATGACCGAATGGCCATTAGGTGTGGACCAGTTGGTCAGACGAACGGGCACGATTTCCACGCCGACGCGAAGCGACAGTTCGGCCAGAAAGGTTTCGAGCATGTCGGCATGATGGCCGGTGACCACGACAACGCGGGTGATCCCGGCGAGCATGGCCTGACGCACGCCGATTTCGATCAGCGGCACCCCCGCAACCGGCGTAAGCGGTTTTGATGGCGATAGGTCAGCCAAGCGGCTGCCGAAACCTGCGGCGATGATCAGGGCGTCCATGACGGCGCTCCCGTTAGAGGTTTCGCGCCTAAAAGAAAAGGGCCGACCAGACATCCGTCCGGTCGGCCCCAATCTGCTGCGCGAAGTGCTTCGCTTATTCGGCTGCCAGCTTTTCGACCGAGGCATATTCCTCGACCATCTGTGCGGCAACGTCATCGTTGAACTGCTGCGGCGGGTGCTTGCAGAAATAGGCCGACGGACCGATCAGCGCACCGCCTTCACCACGATCAAGCGCAACCTTGCAGCAACGGATTGCGTCCATGACGCAAGCTGCCGAGTTGGGGCTGTCTTCGACCGAGAGGCGAAGTTCGAGGTTCATGGGAACGTTGCCCCACTGCTGGCCTTCCATGCGGATGAAGCACAGCTTGTTGTCCTTCTGCCAAGGAACGTAGTCCGAAGGGCCAACGTGGATGTTTTCGTCTTCCAGGCGAGTCGCAAGCATGGCCTGCACCGCTTCGGTCTTCGATTCCTTCTTGCTGCCCAGACGCTGACGGTCGAGCATGTTCATGAAATCGGTGTTGCCGCCGGTGTTGAGCTGATACGTGCGCTCGACATTGACGCCGCGCGCAGCGAACAGGCTCGACAGGACGCGGTGGACGATGGTTGCGCCAACCTGTGCCTTGATGTCGTCACCCACGATCGGGATGCGCTTTTCACGGAACTTGGCTTCCCATTCCGGGGTCGAAGCGATGAACACGGGCATGCAGTTGACGACTGCGACGCCAGCTTCAAGCGCGCATTCCATGTAGAATTCGGTAGCTTCCTGCGACCCGACGGGGAGGAAGTTGAGCAGAACTTCAGCGCCCGAATCCTTCAGAGCCTTGACGATATCGGCCTGCGTGGCTTCGGGCTGGTCTGCCACGATGAAGCCCTTTTCACCGACCGAAGTCATGTGTGCGGCAACGCCATCGGACACGCGGCCCATCACGACCTTTGCACCCGTCATCGGTACGTTGGTCTGGAACACAGTGGTGTTGTTCGGTGCTGCGAAGATGGCTTCGGCGATATCCTTGCCGACCTTGCGCGCATCGACATCGACGCCGAGCACGAAATCGACGTCACCGGCGCCATATCCGCCAATGCGGTCGTGGATGAGGCCCTGCGACGAATTGTTGTTGCGATAGTAGGCTACACCCTGCACCAGCGAGCTAGCGCAGTTGCCCACGCCGATCACGGCGACCTTGATTGGCTTCATGAATAACGATCCCTATCAGACAGGCGCATCAGAGCGACTGTAATCAAACTGCCTCAAAATACCGAAATGCCATCGAATGCAAGCCGATTCCTCAGTTGGTCATGCGGAAGTGCAAGTCGGTTCGGCAGCACCGATCCCGTTTTGCCCGTTCCACATCCGCACCCTGTGCCCTGCGCAGCACTGACAGGCAGGCGCGCAAGAGACAGCATCTTCCGATGGGACGCGGCCCTTAACGGAAAAATGCTGCACGCGATAGTGCGTTTCCGCTAGGTTTCCGCTCCCTGTTACCCGTTTGCCGAAACCGTGGCAAAAACGCCACCAAGTTCAGCAAGCGAGGACAGCGTGCGGGTGCCCGGCACAGCCTTATCGAAATCGTGCGCGCTAAACGCACTCGTCAGCAAGGCACGGAACCGCACCCCGGCCGCAGCGGCGATGTGGGCGTCGTTCGGTGAATCTCCGGTGAACAGAAACTCCGAGCGATCGATACCGAAGCGATGTTCAAGCGCGCGGAAATGCGCCTCGCCCTTGGCAAAGCCGGAATCGCTGCCTTGCGCGGCACGATAACCCAGTGCGCAATCGACCGGCCAATCCCGTGCCAGGCGGTCGACGTAAGCTTCGAGATTGTTGGAGGAGATCGTCACCAGAAGCCCGACCTTGCGCCAGCTTTCGAGCAGTGCCGCCGTCTCGGGCGCGATGGCTATTCCGGCGAGATAGCCATCCTTCCACGCTTCAAACTGTTCCGCGACAGGATCGGTTTCCTGCGCGGGATAAAGCTGGCGCAACTGGCGTTCGAAAGGCAGGCCCGATGTTGCGAAATAGGAATGGCGCGCTTCGGCAAAGGGCGTGCCGAACGCTTCTTCCATGAGTTGCGCGGCGCGGTCTGCGTAGTCTTCCATCGTGGGCACAAGCGTGCCGTCGAGATCGAACACCAGCAGCTTTACGGGGATATCGGCACTATCGCTTTGCGAAAAGGCCGTTGCACTTTGCATCATGCGGTCAGGCTTTCACGCGCAACGGCCAGATCTTCTGGCGTGTCCACTTCAAACCACTTGAGCCCTGAAATCCAGCAGACTTGCGGCGCGCTGGCGGAATCACGCGCCAGTTCGTGCAGCACCATCTCGACCGAAGCGGTGGCGATGTCCTGGCTGGCGAGAACCCGATCGAACGCGTCCCAATAGGTCTGCACGCTGTCTTGCGAAACAAAGGTCGTGCCGATGTAGGCACCATCATAGCGGGGCAGCGTCTTGGATATCTCTACGAGCAGGCCGTCCTTCTCGATCACCTTCATCTCGTCGGGCAGCACAGGGCGTTCCCGTTCGCAGGCGATGCCGATCCCGGTTTCAGCGGGCACAAAGTGGCGCGTATACATCGTACCGGGGAAAAGGTGGTCGGCATTGGTCAGGACGAACGCATTATGCCCCATCAGCGGCCGCGCTGCGCCGAGCGAGGTGAGGTTGCCCGCTTCGAGCAGCGCATTGCGCACGGTGCGCACCGGGGCTGTTGGCCATTCGCGGGCGATGTGCTGTTCGATCAACTCTGCACGGTATCCGGTCACGACGACCACATCGCTTGTCACAGCCAGCAGGGCTTCGATCGCAAAGTCGAGGCAAGTCCGCCCGGCCACGGCCATCAGCGGCTTCGGCAGGGACTCGGTCGCATCGCCGAGCCTGCTTCCGCGGCCCGCAGCCAGGATCACGCCAATCATTATGTGCCTCGGTTCCCGGTTGCGGACTAGTCGCCACCAATTTGGGGGAACCTTCTGCATCCTGCAAGAGGGGGGCCGGACTTTGGCGGCTTTCAGTTACGCCAGTCTTACAGTCGAGCCTTCCAGTAAGCCCTACAACTGGCGCATATGGGGCGGCAGCAGCAACCCTTCGCTGTCGGCGGCGATCAGCGGCGCACACCATGCCACTGCGCCCAGCCAGATGCACAGTCCGCCCAGCAGCATACCCGGCAGTACCCAAGCCAGACCCGCCAAGCAGAAACAGCAGGCGACAAGCACATAGACATCGCGCTTGAACAGCCGTTCTACCGTCAGCGTGACCGATTGCAGCACAGGCCGCCCTTCCAGCCTGCGTGTGAGAGCGGCGCGCAGCACATCGAAGCTGCCGCGTTTGGGGCCAAGCCGGAGGAGAATGGTCATCGCCGTTATTCCGCACAGCAGCAGCACCACGCAGGCCAGTGCGATCCACGCATATTCAATGCCATAGGTGCGCACCACGCCGGTCATCAGGCCGATAACGAAGCCGAAATTCGCCACGGTGTCGCAGGCGGTATCAAGCAGCGCGCCGCGCCTGCTCATCGCCCATGAGACTCGCGCGATATCGCCATCGACGCAATCGGTAACCGACACGATCTGGAACAGCAGTCCACCCAGTGCGAGCCATTCAACGCCGCCCTGCCCAAGGACGATCGCCATGACCATCGCCAGCATCAGCGTGAACCAGGTGATCGGATCGGGGCCGATGCCGAGCTTGAGCGCAAGTGCCGATATGCGGAACGAGATGGGCCGGTTGATCCAGCGTCCAACCGGCCCTTCGGTGGATTTCAGCGTGGCGCGCAGCAGCGCCATGACAGTTGCATGATCGCTCTTTTCGCGCACGAGCCTGGGATCCCCAAGAGCCAGATTCAGCGTTGGATCGATGGCCAATGCTTCGAGTGCGGGCTTCGTTGGCAAGGCTTCGGCGGGCAGTATCGCGGTGCCGGGGGGAAGCTGCTCGGCAGAGGCAACGATGGTGACTTGCGGAAGAGGTCGCGCGCGCAGGGCAAAGCTTTTGCGCCAGTCTTCCTCAATCGCTCGATCAGAGATTACGAAGACGCCGCTTGCGCCCGCAAGGTCTGCAAGAATGACTCCACGCGCGATTCCGGTGATCCCGCCGATGCGGCGTTTCAGAAAGGAACTGGCTGGAATCGCGACGAAAAACGGATTACCCAAGCGCGTCTGCCTTATAGTGTGCGCCATCGGCACTTTCCTCGGCCTATAGACACCGCTACCGGTCGCGCCAAGACGGCTTTCGAAGAGGGATGGCAAGGGTGAACGTGGCAAAACGGACAGGGACGATAGAGCGCCCCAAACGTCCGCGTGAAATGCAGGATCGCCTGAACTTTCACCTCTACCACCCGCTGGCGTGGCGGCTGGCGCGGCTGCTCGCACATACGCCGCTGACACCCAACATGGTTTCGGTATTCGGTGGGCTGCTGGTGGTGGCGGCGGGTCTCGTCTATTTCAACATGGACGCTACTGGAGGCACCTGGCCGCTCGGCTGGCCGTGGGGGGCGCTGCTGGGCATGGCGCTGCATATGAGCTGGCATGTGGTGGATGGTGCCGATGGCGATCTGGCGCGGATCACTGGCAGATCAAGCCCCATCGGTGAGATGGTTGACGGTATCTGCGATTACGCCAGCCATATCGTGGTTTACGTGCTGCTCGCCTTCGTGCTGACCCGGCAAGTGGGTGCGGGGCAGGCGTGGGCATGGACGGTGGCTGCGGGCGTCTCGCACATCATCCAGTCGAATCATGTCGAGGTGCAGCGCCGATTCTACCAGTATTGGACCTATGGCGTGCCGTGGCTGAACAATTCTAAGGAGAACAGCACCGGCCTGTTCGGTTCGGGCGGGGTTTTCGCCAAGGTGTTCGAGCCGATTGCACGCGGATATCTCTATCTTGCCGCCGGTATGACGCCCCACGCCCGGCAGATCGACGCGGCGGTTGGCGCAGCGATGGCAACGGGCGATGACACCGCGCTTGCGGCGATCCGGGCCGAAGTGGCGCGCGAACAGAAGCCGCTTCTCGATTTTCTCAAGCTGCTTGGGCCAAACCCCCGCGCCATCGTTCTGGGACTGTCGATGATCGCGGGCAGCCCCGTGTGGTATTTCTTCTATCAGGCCGTGATCCTGAACGTGCTGCTGCTGATCTCGGTCCAGTTGCACAATCGCGCCGCAGTGAGGACAGCTTCGCGACTCTAGAGCACTTTCCGACCAATCTGGTTCACCGTGACGGAGCCGAATTTGTTTCAGGGCGAGGCGCGAGGAAGGAGCAATGCTGTTGCATTGTGACTGACGAGCAACGCTGCGCTGGAACAAATTCGGCCCGCCGCTTTGCGGTTGCGATAGGAAGCTCGCTGGACAGCGTTGCATCGCTTGCAGGGGCAACCAGCCCCTGCTGCACGCTGCGCCTTGCCAGCGAGCTTCCTATCGCAATCACGATGATCCAGATTGGTCGGAAAGTGCTCTAACCAACCCTGTAGCGGTCAAGCGAAAGAACACCGGGGCGCAGCTTGCGCCAGACCAACACGAACGCCGTATAGAGCGCCAGCGCGATTACGGCAGGCGCTGCATCTTGAACGGCGGTTGGGGCGCTTTGCGGCATAGCCCGCGCACATTGCTGTCCGATGATCACGGCCATGCTCGCTCCCATAATCGGCAGGGCAGCATGGAGCAGGGGTGGCTTTACCCCCAGACCGACGAGCCAATGGCGGCGAAGGCCTGCAGCGAACAGCGCGGCGATCAGCATGGCTACGGTCGCCCCTACGATTCCGTAATCGGGCGTCAGCAGGGGAATGCCAAGGCCTGCCACCGCGATCAGGATCAGGTTTACCTGCAAGGCCAGTGCGGGGCGGCGATAGTAGAGAATCAGTTCCGACACCCCGAATGCGCCGTTGACAGTTTCGGCCAGAACCATCGCCAGCAGCGCGGCATAGGCACCGGACTGGCCCACACCGAACAGTCTCAGCAGCAGATCGCCCGTTGCGGCCATCATCAGCACGACGCCCAGTTGCAGCGTCAGCACCACGCGCGTGGCGGCGGCGGTCGCCTCGCCGGTCACCACATCGCCGTCGCTGCGCATGGTGCGCGCGGTCAGCGGGGTCAGGATGCCGTCGAACGCCTGCCGCACTTGCAGGATCGGCGTGCGCAACTGGCGCAGCACGCCATAAACACCTGCAGGTGCGTCGCCGAGCAGGAAGCCGACGAGATAGAGGTCTATGCGCTGCGCCAGCGTGGTCAGGAAATCGCTGCCGCTTGCGGGGACGAGCGCGCGCGCGCGCTGCAAAAGCGCGGCTGGCGAAGGGCGCCAGCGCCGCAGGTGCAGCGAACCAAGGCAATGCCGCGCGCTCCACACTGAAAATACCGCCAGCGCAATCGATCCTGCCCAGTAGCCGAGCAGCATTCCAGTGTCCTGCAGGCCCAATTCCCATGCCACCAGCGCCACGCCGGTCAGCGCATAGGGTTCCACCAGGCCGCGCCCGACAACTTCGTAGCGCATCTTGTGCGTCCAGCGCGTTGCCGCCAGTGCGATGTCGCCTGTGATCTGGCCAAGCACTGCGGGGGCCAGCAGCATAATGGCAAGGCGCAACGCTTCGGATATTGCACCTTCCGGTAACAGCAGAACGCCGCCAATTATCGCCAGCGATACGGCTGCCCCCGTAAGCATGGCCAGCAGCAGCGCATCAAGCAGAACGTGTGTGGCCAGCCTGCCGTGCGCGGCAGAGGTTTCCTCTTCCAGCCACGGGAAGATCATGCGCTTCAGGCCAAGGCTGGCGACGGGCACGGCCAGTTCAACCATTGCGCTGGCCATCGTGAACACGCCGTAATTCGCCGCGCCATAGAGCCGCGCGCCGACATAGAGAAATCCTGCCCGCGCGGCGAAGCGGATCACGAAACTCAGCGCGTTCGAACCGGCTCCGCGCGCAATGACCCTCTGCGACCCTGAAGAGTCTGACGAAGATGAAGAGTCTGGTGAACTTGGGGGCGGCATGACGCGGGCCGCTTGGCTTCAATCGGCGAGGTTTGCAAGCATGAGGATAGGTCTCACGCCGGGTCTTTGCGCATCGACAAGGCGCTGAGCACCACCACCGAGATCGCCAGTGCTTCCATGATACTCCATGCCAGCCAGTTCGAATGGTTGTAGAGCCACACGCCAATGGCCGGAGCTGCAATATAGGCTGCGCCGTTGACCGAGGCGACCACGCCCGCCGCCTGACCCTGTTCGCGCGGGCTGACGGCAAGGCTTGCGCCAGACGTGAATCCGGGGCGGAACAGTCCGAAGCCCAGCGATGCGATGGCAAAACCGACCGCAATGGTGTGCAAATCCTTGCCTATGGCGATCGGCAGGATGCCGAGCGCGGCAAGGCACATGCCCCACAGGGTCGAAGTGCGCGGCCCGAGGGCGAGCATGGGAATAAGGCCCCACTGCGCCAGCAGCGTCGCCACTGCGCCTGCCATCAGAACAAGGCCGACCGGCCCTGCGCCCGCATCAGGGTCGCCGCGTAGGCCAAGCCGGTCCAACAGGAGAAAGCCGATCACGCCCAGCACCATCGCTTGCGCATGGCCGCCGATCAGCCCTGCCAGTAACCAGGGGCGCAGGCGGCGATCCGACCAGCGCAGCCGGTCCGTGCCGGAATGCTGCGGTTCGGCGGCGGGCAGTTCGTCGGGCGATCCGTCGGGATGGTCTTCAACGATGCGGGGGTTCGACGATGCGCTGAATGGCGCGGCCATCACCTCGCCGCGCGCGGCAAAGCGGGGATCATCATCAGGAAGCCGGGTGCGCAGCAACACCAGCACGATCACACCCATTATCGCAAAGACGGCGAATGGCCCCACCAGTCCCAGACCCGGCAGGATCATCAACGGTGCCAAGGCCGGGCCAAGGACAGTGCCCAGACCAAAACTTGATGCGACCAGCGACAAAGCCTTGGTACGCTCTGCCCGTCCGGTGCGACTGGCAACATAGGCCTGAACGGCGGGAGGTGCGGCTGAACCGAGCAAGCCATAAAAGGATCGTGCCAGGGCAAACAGGATCATGGTGAAGGCTGCGCTGAACCAGCCATCCAATCCGAAATGAAGAATCATGCCGCACAGCGTGAACGACAGGATAAAGCCCGTGACGCCCAGCGCCATCATCGCCTTGCGCCCGCGCCGGTCCGATCGCCGTGCCCAGAACGGGGCGAGCATGACCCACAGCAGCGCCGACCATGAATAGGCAAGGCTCACCCATACATCGGCAATCCCCAGTCTGGTGCCGATCGAAGGCATGACCGATTGCATCGCCGTGTTGCCTGCCGCCGTTACCAGCATCACGGCAAAAAGCAGCGCCATGCGCTCTCTCGGTAGACGGATTGGCCCTTCGTTCATGTCCGATCCCGTTACATTTCCACGACTGGTTCTTTCTCTTGGGGTAGGCGTGGTGGTCAATGCTTGCAATGGCGTGACAAATTTGCGACCCGCATGGGTCATCAAGACCGGCAGAGGACATCTTCCTGCAATGACTTCGACCCAGGTTGCGCGCCAGCCCCTTATCCAGCGGGCCAAGCGCAAGGCAGAACGCCTGCTCGGCCCAGCCGGAATCTTCTTCAAAGGCTTTCTCAAACATCCCGCTATGGTCGGGGCGATCGTGCCGTCGTCGAACCGCACGATTGAGCGCGTGCTCTCGGTCGTGGACTGGGAAGAGTGCCGCCTGTTCGTGGAATATGGCCCTGGCGTGGGTACGTTCTGCCGCCCGGTTCTGGAAAAGCTGCGCCGCGATGGCCGGTTGATCGTGATCGACACCAATCCCGATTTCATCGAGTATCTGCAGAAGACCATCGGTGACAGCCGCTTCATCGCGGTGAACGGATCGGCCACCGATGTCGAGGAAATCGTCCGCGCCAACGGTTTCGAACATGCCGATTATGTGCTGTCGGGCCTGCCGTTCTCGAACCTGCCCGAAGGTGTGGGGCCGGCAATCATGGGGGCAACGCACCGCGTGCTGCGTCCCGGCGGCGCATTTCTCGTCTATCAGTACACCGCGCGTGCGCGCGATCTGATGGGCCAGTTCTTCCGCCGGATCGACAAGGGTTTCGAACCAGTCAACGTGCCGCCCTGCGTGATCAGCTGGGGCTGGAAGGAATAAACCTTCAGCACTTCAGCACTTCAGCACTTCAGCCGAAGATATCGCCGATCTCTTCGGCGGTTTCTCCGGCAAGCTGGCGGTATACCGCTGCCAGCATTGCCACGAAATAGACCAGCGCGCCTGCGGTGATCGAGCTTGATACCGCTGCCGTCAACACCTGTTGAACGCTGCCATCTGTCGTGAGCACCAGCACCACGCCCACCAACATCATGGCAAGTCCGTAAACCACCGCGAACAGCAGCCCGGCCAGCACAAAGAAGGCGAGCAATCGTCCTGAATTGCCGCTGGTCAGCGCCCAGGATCGCTTGAGCGCATTGATCGGATTGCGCTCCGCCTCGATCGCCAGCACTGGTGCGACCAAGGCCATGCGCAGGCTCGACCAGATCATCGCAATGAATGCGCCGATGATGACTACGGCAGCGATGGCCTGCTGGCCGGTCAACGCCGCTGCGCTTACCAGCAGCAGGAAACCCGTGCCCAGCGCGCCACCGACTATGATCTGCGCCAGCACATATGGCCCAAGTGCCAGAAAACCCCGATGAATGGCTTGGCCTACAGTCGGTCTTGTCCGGTCGGTCATGACGATCAACATCGTAACCGTTCCTGCCATTTGCAGCAGCGTGACAATTACCAGAAGCGGCAGCGAAGCGGTCCATGCTTCGGTCAGCATTTCCATCATGGCCCGTGGTGGCGTGCCGGGCGGCATCTGCGGTTCTGGCACGAAAACCGAAAAGGCCAGGCTTGGCAGCAGGAAAAAGACCCCCGCAATTGCCATCAGCATGTCGCGGTTGGCAGAAACGAGGCGTGTGGCGCTCTTCCACGCAAGGGTGCTGTCGAGATGGACGGTCATGGCGCTCCTCTAGCAGTGCAAACCGGCGTCTGTCGAACCCCGATGCTTCGTGCGCTTTGCGGCCTCTTGATGATCCGAGGCATCTGCGCCATGCGGAATACCATGCCGGGCCCAAACACCATCGAAATCCGCCGCGAAACCGCGCAAGTGCCCTATCGCGCCGCGCTTGATGAAATGGCCGTGCGCAACGCGGCGATTGCCGATGATACCGCGCAGGAACTTGTGTGGTTGCTGGAACACCCGCCGGTCTACACGGCAGGCACCAGTGCCGATCCGCAGGAACTGCTCGATCCGCGCTTTGAAGTGGTCGAGGCGGGGCGTGGCGGGCGCTACACTTATCATGGCCCCGGCCAACGCATCGGCTATGTTCTGCTCGATCTGCGCAAGCGCGCGCGCGATGTGCGGGGCTTTGTCCATGCTCTCGAAGGCTGGGTAATCGATACGCTGGCCGATTTCGGTGTGGAATCGTGGCGCGCCGAGGGCCGCGTCGGCATATGGACACGGGGCGCGGATGGTCGCGAGGCGAAGATCGGCGCGATTGGCGTGCGTATCCGCCGTTGGGTGACGATGCACGGTTTCTCGGTGAACCTTGCGCCCGATCTTTCGCACTTCGGGGGCATCGTGCCATGCGGTATCGAGGAATTTGGCGTCACCAGCCTTGCCGCATTGGGCCGCGATGTCAGCGCCGAAGCATGGGATGAGGCGTTGCTCGCCCACTTCGATGCGTTTCTGGCCAAGCTGGATACGCCTTGCCCGATCAACTCTGAACGCCTTACCCCATCGACGCCACCGGAGGCTGCATGATCCGAAGTACTGCCATATTCGCTCTCGGCCTGCTCCTCGCCTCATGCAACCAGCAGGCAGAACAGGGCAAGGCCACCGCTGCCGGGGGCGAAGTCCTGCCCGGTTCGATTTCGGACGAGATGATCGATCTCGATACCTCGACGGCTTCTCCGCCGCTCGCTCCGGTCAAACATTCGGCGCCAAAGAAAGACGCTGCAGACAAGACCGACGCGACGGACCAGAAAAAAGCCGAACCTGCGCCTGAAGCCGCTGCCCCGGCTGATGCGTCAGCTGATACCCAATAGCTGTTTCGCCATTCGCAGGTGGGGCTGATCGATCATCCGCCCATTGTATTGCAGGGTGCCTGCAGCAGGATTTTGCGCAAATAGGCCGATGATCGCTTCGGCTTCGGCCAGTTCCGCTGCGCTTGGGGCAAACGCGGCGTTGATGATCGCCACCTGTGAAGGGTGGATCGCCAGCATTCCGGTGAAACCATCCGCGCGCGCCGCGTGTGCTGCGCGCTGCGTGCCTGCCTCATCACGGAAATCGTCATGCAGGGTGTCGATCGACCAGATGCCGCTGGCGTGCGCCACCAGCAGGCATTGCGCGCGGATAAAGCGGAACGCATCGGTCCATGCCCCATCGGCATCGCGCTTCCGGCTGGCACCCAGCACAGCGGACAGGTCTTCCGCCCCCCACGTCAACCCGGCAAGGCGGGGCATCGCCGCATCGACATAGGCCGGGATGGTCAGTGCGGACTTTGCCGTCTCGCTCACCAGCGGCAGGATGCGGGTGCTGCCGTTGGCGATGCGGTGGCGCTGTTCCAGTTCGTAGATTTCCGCAGCCAGCAGGCGTACCTGTTCCGGCCCTTCGCACTTGGGCAGCATCACGCCATCTGGCGCGCCGGCCATGACCACCTGCAGATCGTCCCGCCACATGCCGGTGTCGATGGCATTGATCCGCACCCAGCGTGCGACGGGCCGATTCTCGGTCACGTGCTGCCGGTGGGCCGCCAGCCAGCCCTGCGCAAGCGCGCGGGCGGCTGGCTTGGCGGCCGGTGCCACCGCGTCTTCCAGATCGATGATCACCGCGTGCGCACCCGTGGTCATGGCCTTGCCCAGCTTCTTTTCACTGTCACCGGGAACGAATAGCCATGATCTGGGCGGCATAGGGTAACTCTCCATCAGTCGACTGCAGCGGTTTCCTCCGCCAGCGTCGGATAGTCGGTATAGCCTGCTTCGCCGGGGAAATACCACGTCTGCGGCACCCCCTTGTTCGGATTGATCTGCGCGCCCTGCTGGATGCGGTCCACCAGATCGGGGTTCGAGATAAAGGGGCGACCGAAGCTGATCGCGTCGGCCCGGCCCGATGCCACATCTGCTGCGGCGTCTTCCGGTGTATAGTCGCTGTTGAGCACCAGCGGACCGGTATAGATCGAGCGGATCACACCGTCCTGCTGAGGTACGTCGGTCTGGCCAAAGGTTCCATCCGGCCCCGGCTGGCGCAGTTCGACGAAGCTCGCGCCCAGTTCCTGCAACACCCGCGCCGCTTCACCGAACGTTGCAGCAGGGTTGCTGTCGTCCACCCCTTGCGAATCGCCATTGGGCGACAGGCGAATCGAGACGCGCTCCTTGCCCCAGATCGCGATCAGCCGTTCCATCACTTCGCGCATCAGACGCACGCGGTTCTGCGGGCTGCCGCCGTAATCGTCATCGCGCAAGTTGCTGCCATCGCGCAGGAACTGGTCGATCAGATAGCCATTGGCCGCGTGGAGCTGGACGCCATCGAAACCTGCCTTCTTCGCATTTTCGGCGGCGCGGCCATAATCGTCGACCAGTCGCGGCATTTCATCGATCCGCAGTGGGCGAGCGGCCTCGTAATCCTTGGTGCCTTCGGGCGTGTGAGCGTGGCCGGGCGCCGTTGTGGCCGATGCCGAAACTGGCGGCTCCCCGCCAAGGAAATAGGGATGAACGATGCGCCCCATGTGCCACAGCTGCATGATGATGCGCCCCCCGGCCTGATGCACGGCCTGCACGATGGGCTTCCACGCTTCGGTCTGCTCGTCGCTCCAGATGCCAGGCGCGCTCGGCCAACCAAGGCCTTCGCGGCTGATGCCGGTGGCTTCGGTGATGATCAGCCCGGCGCTGGCCCGCTGGCGATAGTATTCCACCATGCTGGGCGTGGGCACGCCATCTGCTGTCGCACGTCCGCGCGTGAGCGGCGCCATGATGATGCGGTTGGGTGCTTCGATCGCGCCAAGACGCACGGGCTGGAACAGCGGGTCATGCATGGGTAGGAGACCTTTCGTTAGAAAATCAGCGAGACGCACTGGGTTTCGCTTTGCAACTGGATTAGGCGGCGCCAATGACGAATTCAAGTGACGCAGCCTTGTCATTTCGCCCCAGTCCGAAGCATTTCCTTGCCCTGCTGACAGGAAACATTGCGCTGGCCTTGGGACCGTGGTTCGTGCGCCTTGCCGATAGCGGGCCTGTATCTGCCGGATTGTGGCGGCTCGCGTTGGCTTTGCCCTTGCTGGCGTTTTTCGCCCTGCGCGGGCGCGAGCCGATGTGGGGCTATGCGCGCAGGGACTGGTGGATCATTGTGGCGGCAGGCGTCGTCTTCGCGCTTGATCTCGCCAGCTGGCACGTCGGCATCGAAATGACCAAGCTGGGCAACGCCACCCTCTTCGGCAACTCAGGCAGCCTGATCCTGATGGTCTGGGGGCTGGTGACCATGCACCGCCGCCCGCATCTTCGGGAGTTTGCTGCAGTGGCGATGGCGCTGGGCGGTGCTGGCCTGTTGCTGGGCCGTTCGATGGAAATCGATGCGCGCACCCTTGCCGGAGACTTGTTCTGCATCCTCGCCGGGCTGTTCTATGTGGTATACATTCTGCTGGTGCAGGGCATTCGCGGGCGCTTCGGCTCGTGGAGCCTGCTGTTCTGGTCCAGCCTTGCGGGTGTCCCGGTAATGCTGGTCACCGCGCTGGTACTGGGGGAAGCGGTCTGGCCAACGAACTGGTGGCCATTGATTGGCTTGATGTTCGCCAGCCAGATCGTTGGGCAGGGTCTGCTCGTCTATTCGCTGCGGCACTTCCCTCCGCTGGTGATCGGCCTTGTCCTGCTCACCCAGCCTGCGGTTTCGGTACTGGTGGGCTGGCTTGCTTTCAACGAAGTGCTTGCCCTGCCAGATGCCATCGGCATGACACTGGTCGGCGCCGCGCTGGTTCTGGCCAGAAGTGCCGAGCCGGTGGACGAGAGCAAGCCGGACTGAAACCGCCATTCTCGACACATCGACGCTCGCTTGCTATATGTGATTCACATAGTCAGAGCCGATGGAGTTCGAATTCGATCCCGCAAAGGACGAAGCCAACCGGTTCAAACACGGGTTGCGGCTTTCATTCGGGATGCGGGTGTTCAACCACGACGATCACATCGTCGTAGCTTCGCACAGGCCGATTGATGGTGAAGACCGCTTAAAGGCCATCGGTCTAGTTGATGGAAAGCTATACACTGCTGTCCATGTCTGGCGGGGCGAGAAGGTGCGATTGATCTCGGTTAGACGGAGCAATGCTGGTGAACAAAGAGACTACGATCGCCATACCGGCGGACCCGAATGACCCGGAAGATTTTGACGTCACAGTCGCCGCCCTCGAACGCGGCCTGATGGGCCGTCGTGTGCGCAAGTTGCGCAATCGGCTAGGTCTTAGCCAAAAGGAATTTGCCGAGATTTTCGGAATTCCGGCAAATTCCATCCGGCAGTACGAAATTGGTCGCTATATGCCCCCGCCTGCCGTCCGCTCCTATCTCAAAGTGATCGAGGCGGAGCCGGACATGGTGCGCAGGGTCATGGCAGCGGGCTGAATTACCCCCCGAAAGGCCGCGCACCCAGATCGCCCAGGCCCACGGTGCCGCTGGCCATGTCCAGCATACGGTCGAGGCTCTTCTTGGCAGCGAGGCGAAGGTCTTCGTCCATTTCGATGCGTGGCTCCAGATCGCGCAGGGCGATATAGAGCTTTTCCATCGTGTTGAGCGCCATGTACGGACAGATGTTGCAGTTGCAGTTGCCGTCTGCACCGGGTGCACCGATGAAGGTCTTTTCCGGGATCGCCAGTTGCATCTGGTGGATGATGTGCGGCTCGGTCGCCACGATCAGCGTATCGCCGGTAAAGGTCTTGGCGAATTGCAGGATGCCACTGGTCGAACCGACATAATCGCAATGGTCGATGATGTGCGGTGGGCATTCCGGGTGGCCTGCCACGGGTGCTCCGGGATGCTGCGCCATAAGCTTGAGCAGTTCGGTTTCGGAAAACGCTTCGTGCACGATGCACACGCCCGGCCAAAGCAGCATGTCGCGCCCGAACTTGCGGTTCAGATAGCCGCCGAGATGGCGGTCGGGACCGAAGATGATCTTCTGTTCGGGCGGGATCTGCGCAAGGATCGTTTCAGCGCTCGATGAGGTCACGATCACATCCGATAGGGCCTTAACCTCGGTCGAGCAGTTGATGTAGGTCAGCGCGATATGATCGGGATGCGCTTCGCGGAAGGCCTTGAACTTGTCCGGCGGGCAGGAATCTTCAAGGCTGCATCCCGCGTCCATATCGGGCAGCACCACGATCTTTTTGGGCGACAGAATTTTGGCGGTATCGGCCATGAACTTCACGCCGCAGAATGCGATGACATCGGCATCGGTCGCTGCTGCCTTGCGCGACAGTTCCAGACTGTCACCCACAAAATCGGCCAGATCCTGAATTTCCGGGCGCTGGTAATAGTGCGCAAGGATCAACGCATTGCGCTCCTTGCGCAGACGGTCGATCTCGGCGCGCAGATCAAGGCCGGAAAGGTTCAAAGGCTGGGCAGTCATGGTGTCGCATCCTCCCGCCCGCTTTGATCCTTCGGGCGAGACGCGGACTTAGGGGGCGTCGCCTTCTATCGCAATAGCCTGCGCCATTCCGCCGGGTCTCACGGGTCGAAAGTGACGACGACCTTGGCCTTGCCATAGCCGGCAACCTGCAGCGGGATCGAAAGATTCTGCGAAATCGCTTCCTTGGCTGCCTGTCGCGCAAGGTTCATAAGGACGGGATTGGCCGCCTGTTGCACTGCCTGTGCTTCGGCCAGGCGGGTATTGTCGCGCGTCAGCTTGTCCTGCGCTTCGCGTGTGATCCAGATGCCATCGCGCAGATATTGCGCGCGCGCCTCATCAAGATTGGGGCGGCTCACTGTCAAAGTCGGCAATTTCACGCCAAGGGTCTGCGTCTGCGCGTCCCAGTTCAACCGTTCGCGCCCCACCTTCGAAAGGTCTATGGTGTAATCGATACGGGCGGGAATCACGGCGACCTGCTTGGAATTGACCAATCCGAACATGCGCGAATCGTTACTGGACACCACCGGTGCCAGTTCCGCGCTGAACACGGTCAACTTGTCCTGCTTTTCAAAGGCCACAAGGCTGGTGGCAAGCGGGTCGCCCAGATCTTCGGGCTGCCACCATTTCCAAGCGAAAAATACCGCGCTGGCCAGCGCTATCAGGAACAGCGCCCACGGCAGAAACGAAACCCGTGCCAGCGAGGCCGTAGGGCTGGCTGCGGGTGCGGAGGGCGAAGAGGTCAGGCGCGTATCATCCATCGTTCATCCTCAACCCGCACCCGGCCCTGCCGTTCCAGATCGATCAGATGTGCCAGAACCGAGCGCCCGGCCGCGCCGTGCAGTCGCTCGTCCAATCCCTTGTACATCCCGCTCACGAATTCGGGGATCGCATGGGGGCCGCCGTCTTCCAGCAGGCGCACGATCTGGCGCTCGCGTTGCCTGCGGTGGCCCAGCATTCCACGGACAAGCTGGCGCGGATTGTCGATCTGCGGACCATGTGCGGGATAAAGCACGCGGTCTTCACGGTCATAAAGCTTCTGCAGGCTTGCCATATAGGCAGCCATGTCACCATCCGGGGGCGATACCACCGAGGTGGACCAGCCCATCACATGGTCACCGGTAAACAAGGCCCCGCTTTCCACCACGCTGTAGCACAGATGGTTGCTGGTGTGCCCCGGCGTGGCGACTGCCTGCAGCGTCCAGCCATCGCCAGAAATCTGCTCACCATCGGTTAGCACCCGATCCGGCAGATAGTCGGGATCGAACGCGGCATCGGCGCGCGGGCCATCGTCATCCAGCATCAGTGGCGCGCAACCGATGATCGGGGCGCCCGTCGCCGCTTGCAGCGGACGCGATGCCGGGCTGTGGTCGCGGTGCGTGTGCGTGCAGACGATGGCGGTAATCTTCGCTTCACCCACCGCTGCAAGGATTGCCGCAACGTGCCCTTCGCCATTGGTATCGGCATGGCCATTAGCGCCCGTATCATCCGGCCCCGGATCGATCACGGCCAATTCCTGGCCAGCGCCCACGATATAGGTCTGCGTGCCGGTGAAAGTGTAAGGCGAAGGATTGGGCGCCAGCACGCGCCGCACCAGCGGCTCGAGGTATTCCGCACGGCCCACGGGCCATTCACTGCGATCGGGGATGGGGGGCATCTGAGCCATTGCTCCGGTATGGGCCTTGTCCTTAGCCGGTGCAACCTTGCGCAACGTGACCGCTCGTATCAGGATGGGTGCATGGACCGGTCGATGGATGCGCCCTATGATCTCGCCGTAATCGGTGGAGGGGTGAATGGCGCGGCCATCGCCCGCGATGCTGCGGGAAGAGGCCTGTCGGTTCTGCTGCTCGAACGCGGCGATCTGGCGCAGGGCACGTCTTCGGCATCGACCAAGCTGATCCACGGCGGTCTGCGCTATCTCGAACATCGTGAATTCGCGCTGGTGGCCGAAGGCCTGCACGAACGGGAAATCCTTTGGCGACAGGCGCCACACATCATCTGGCCGATGCGGTTCGTTGCACCCCTCGTGCCGGAAGGCCGTCCGTGGTGGATGCTGCGCAGCGGATTGTGGCTCTATGATCGCATCGGTGGGCGTAAGGCCCTGCCACCAACACGGCGGGTCAAGCTGGCGGGGCGGATGGGGCTGCAGTCCGATATCCGGCGTGGCTACGAATATTCCGATTGCTGGGTGGATGATGCGCGCCTTGTCGTGCTGCTGGCGCGTGATGCGGCGGATCGTGGTGCCGAAGTGCGCACGCGCTGCGCGGTTACGGCGATGCGCCGCGAGGGGCATCTGTGGCGGATCGAGGCCAGATCGAGCGAAGGGGATGAAACGTTCCACGCCGCGATGACCGTCAACGCAGCCGGGCCGCAAGTCGGCCAGTTGCTCGATCTCGCGCACGCACCAAATCCTGCCGCGCTGCGCCGGGTGCGCGGCTCACACATCGTGGTGCCGCGCCTGCATGACGATCCGCGCGCCCTGTTTCTCCAATTGCCCGATGGCCGCGTGTGCTTCGCCATTCCGTGGCAATATGCCTTCACGCTGATCGGCACGACCGATAGCGAAGATAATGTCGACGCTGATCCGCCTCACGCCAGCGAGGCGGAGATCGCCTATCTGCTCGATGCGGCAAACCGCCATTTCCGCAGGCAGATTTCGCGCGAGGATGTGGTCTGGACGTTCGCCGGTCTTCGCCTTCTGGCAGACGATGGCTCAGGTAAGCCAGAAGCGGCAACGCGCGGTTATCGCCTTGAACTCGACCGGGGTAGCGATCGCCATTCCGCCCCGTTGCTATCGGTGCTGGGCGGCAAGATTACCACGCACCGCACTCTGGCCGAAGCGGCGCTGGACCGGCTCGGCGTGACGGATAACGCAGGATGGACGGCCACTTCCGCGCTTCCTGGCGGCGATTTCACACCTGACGGGCTGGATGAGGCTGATAACCTGGCCCCGCTGGAGCAGGAAATTCATGCGCAGGCGCAGAACCTGTCGCGCCCCACGATCCACCGGCTTGCGCGTGCTTACGGTACAGAGGCCTTGGGTTTCGTGCGCGGCGATATGGGCAGAGCCATCGGACAGGGCTTTACCGAAGCGGAACTGGATCACCTGATTTCGCGCGAGTGGGCGCAGACTGTGGATGACGTGCTGTGGCGACGATCGAAGCTGGGTTTGTGGTTCAGCGCCGAAGAGGCTGCGGTGCTAGAAAGCACGATCCGCCAGATGTCATGACGCCAACCCTACCCGTCTGAATCAGGAAGTTATTCACCTACTGCGCGCGAAAGCCGTTCGCGTAACCGGCGCACTGCGCTCTCGCCGCTGATGCCTTGCGTGCGCCACGACTGCTCCAACCGCTGAATGCGCTGATAAAGTCGTTCGCTTTCATGGACCAGCACCTGCACATCCATCGGCAGCGTATCCACCACATCGGCTTCGCTGGTCGGAAAGTTCGCGATAAGCCGACCGTGGCGGCGCAATTGCAGTTCCGAAAGCTCACCCGCAAAATGGGCACGGTGATTGAGCAGCCAGGCAAGGCAGTGCATCACGCGCGTGGTGGTGCGCAGCGCTTCACAGCTAACCTGCACGCGGCGCAGATCCTCGTCATCGGCACCGGTGGCCTGTGCGGTTTCCTGCCGCAGGCGTTCGAAGCGCAGGCGCACGGTTTCGGCAAGGCCGAGAGCTTCGGCATAGAGCGCTTCGACGATGCGCGGGTTGAGACTGGGCAGAAGGGCCATGACCATCGCATTAGGCCGCAGTCTGGCGCTTCGCCAAGACTGCAACCGATTTGTAACTGTCCCTTTCCTGAACGTATCTTAACGGGACAGGTTCAAGGCACTGCGATTCTGTTATATCTATATGAAATCAGGCAATAATATCCGGGATAAGATAGTCTTCGATCATTGCGATCTGGTCCTTCAAAAGCAATTTGCGCTTTTTCAGCCGGGCAATCTGCAACTGGTCGCGCACCCCGGCGGACGTCAGCGCATCGATCGCGGCATCAAGATCGCGATGTTCGATGGACAGCGCCGCCAGTCGCTTGCGCATTTCCTCTTCGGTCACTGTACGCCCAACTCCTTCGCACAAGATAGGCCGCGCTGAATCGGGTCTTTCCTGCGGCCTACGGTCGAACCCGTAAAGCCGCACGTCCCGGCGCGGTTTGACTTGCAAGATACGGTGATTGTGGGAGCATGACAACGCGCCGCCGCCCTGAGTCGGAAACAATCGGACACGGCAATATGGCAGGCAGCGCCGCCCCGCGCGGGGAAGGCCTCGTGCGGGTTTCTGAAGGGGGCTTTCCCTAAAGGAGGAAAACGCATGGAATCGACGCACATCAGCGCACTCCAGACTAAGCACGCCGGACTTGAACGACAGATCCAGATGGAAATGTCCCGGCCCCTCCCTGATGATACGCTGGTGGCTCAGCTCAAACGCAAGAAGCTGAAGATCAAGGAAGAGCTTTCTGGCACCCATTGATCGCGCCGCCTTCCAAGGCACAAATCACAGAGCCGCCCGCTATCGGGCGGCTCTTTTGCGTCAGGGGGAAAGAAAAAGGCGGGAGTTTACCCCCGCCTCTTCGATAAAATGATCGGTTTGAAGATCAGGCAAGCTGCGGATTGGCAGAACCACCGAACTTCTTGCCCGCACGCGGTACGGCAGAACCTTGCGCCGCCACCGGGCGCGCGGGGCCGCTCGGGCTTTGCGGACGGTCCAGCTTGCCACTTTCCAGCAGATCCTTGATTTCGTCACCGGTCAGTGTTTCGTATTCGAGCAGGGCCTGCGCCAGCAGGTGCAGCTTGTCCTCGTTGGTCTTGAGAATGTCGGTCGCACGCGCGTGCGCGCCATCCACCAACCCGCGAATTTCGGTATCGATCAGCTTGTTCGTCTCGTCCGATGCGAAGAGACGGGCCGAACCACCCATGCCGAGATAGCCTTCCTGCTGCTCTTCGTATTGCAACGGTCCCAGCTTGTCGGACATGCCCCACTTGGTCACCATCGAGCGGGCCAGCGAAGTCGCGTACTGGATGTCGGAAGATGCGCCTGACGAAACCTTGTCATGCCCGAAGATGATTTCCTCGGCCACGCGCCCGCCCATGCTGACCGACAGGTTCGCGTGCATCTTGTCACGGTGGTAGGAATAACTGTCCCGCTCCGGCAGGCGCATGACCATGCCAAGCGCACGGCCGCGCGGGATGATCGTGGCCTTGTGGATCGGATCGGACGCAGGTTCATGCACCGAGACGATAGCGTGACCGGCTTCGTGATAGGCGGTCATCTTCTTCTCGTCGTCGGTCATCACCATCGACCGGCGTTCCGCGCCCATCATCACCTTGTCCTTGGCGTCTTCGAACTCCTGCATGGCAACAAGGCGCTTGTTGCGGCGTGCCGCAAGCAGGGCGGCTTCGTTCACAAGGTTGGCAAGGTCTGCGCCCGAAAAGCCGGGCGTGCCGCGCGCGATGGTGCGTGGGTTCACGTCAGGGGCCAGCGGCACCTTCTTCATGTGAACCGACAGGATCTTTTCACGGCCTTCGATATCGGGGATCGGCACCACCACCTGACGGTCGAAACGACCCGGGCGAAGCAGGGCGGGATCAAGCACATCGGGGCGGTTGGTGGCCGCGATGATGATGATGCCTTCGTTGGCTTCGAACCCGTCCATCTCGACCAGAAGCTGGTTCAGCGTCTGTTCGCGCTCGTCGTTCGAATTGCCGAGGCCGTGGCCGCGATGGCGGCCCACCGCGTCGATTTCGTCGATGAAGACGATGCAGGGCGCGTTCTTCTTGGCCTGTTCGAACATGTCGCGCACGCGGCTTGCGCCTACGCCCACGAACATTTCCACGAAGTCCGAACCAGAGATGGTGAAGAACGGCACGCCCGCTTCACCCGCGATGGCGCGGGCAAGCAGAGTCTTGCCGGTGCCGGGCGAACCGACCAGTAGCGCGCCCTTGGGAATCTGGCCGCCCAGCTTCGAAAAACGCGAAGGATCGCGCAGGAATTCGACGATTTCTTCCAGTTCCTCACGCGCTTCATCGATACCGGCGACATCATCGAACGTCACCCGGCCCGACCGCTCGGTCAGCAGCTTGGCCTTCGATTTGCCAAAGCCCATCGCGCCCGAACCGCCGCCCTTCTGGACCTGACGCAGTGCAAAGAACGCCACGCCCAAAATCAAAAGGAACGGCAGTGAATTGGCGATGATCCACATCAGCATGTTGGGCTGTTCGGCAGCCTTGCCCGCATACTGCACACTGTTGTCCTGCAGCAGCTTGGGCAGATCGGAATCACCGGGCACGGGCACGGTGGTGAACTGCCCACCGTTCTTCAGTGTACCGCTGATCCGGTCAGGCGCGATTTCCACCGAACGGACCGCGCCTTCGGCCACCTGGCTGCGGAACGCCGAATAGGGGATCGTCGTCGCGTTCTGATCGACCCGCGATCCGAACATCGAAACCACGAGCAGGAGTGCGAGGAAGATACCGCCCCAGACGAGGAGGCTCTTGATCCACGGATTGCCCTGAGGCTGGTCGTCGTTCATCGAGGGTCTTTCTGGAATCGCCGTTAATGGCGCCGTAAACAGCAGTTGCCCGAACAATGTAGGATGAGCCGGGTGAATCGCAATATAACGCAGGTCTGGTTTTTCAGCGACCTGAACCGAAGTTGGATCAGGATCTGGTCTTGCGTTCCGGCGCGCGGGTGAAACGCCACGGCGCACGCCGCGCGTCGCCCTTTACGCCTGCGAGCGTGGCAACACCATTCGACCGCAGGGTTGCCAGCCAATGCAACAGGCTCGCCCCACGCGGAACGGCGCTTTCAAACTCGGCAAGAATGCGCTCCAGAATCCGCAAGGCAAGAACTTGCGGCAAATCGGCGGGAGGGTTCCACGTGAAACTCTGGTCTTGCTGACCAACACTTTGCCAAAGCTGGGCGACTGCCCATTCCAGCGCTTCGTCGGCTTCGGCCAGATGGTGGGCGGTTGCAGCAAAGGCGCTGGCATCAAAGGCATTAGATGACGTCAAGGCGGCGCGCACGCGCACGCGCTCATAAGCGGTGTCGCAGTTTGACGGATCATGGACCGCACATAGCCCTGCATCCTCGACGATTGTGGCGAGGTCTGTGCGCCGCCATTCCAGCAGTGGGCGGATCAGGGGCAGCGTGGGCGTGCCGGGCACAACGGCTACTGCCCGCATCCCGGCAAGACCGCGAAGGCCCACTTTGCGGTTAAGGCGCATAACCATCGTTTCTGCCTGATCATCGGCGTGGTGCGCTGTTGCCAGCGCGGCAAGATCTTGGTCGGCACACCATTGCGAAAGCGCGCCATAACGCGCGGTGCGGGCGCGTTCCTGCACCGCGCTGCCTTTGGGCAGCGAGAGTGTGAGCGTGTGATGAGGGATGCCCCTATTGGCACAGATCGCGCTAACAACGGCCGCTTCCTGCGCTGCTTCTGGCCGTAGTCCGTGATCGACCGTGGCAACCGCAAAGTTGCGTGGCGCAACTTCGTGGACCAGCGCAAGCAGGGCAAGACTGTCCGGCCCGCCAGAAACGGCAAGGCCCACTTTCCCGTCAGGAGCAACCGCCTCCCACTGCGCGCGGAAACGCGCAGCGGCGGCGGTCAGACTATCCCCGATACCGTCACTTGCACTTCACCGAAGCGCGCGCGGCATCATACTGGCTCTTCAGGCGACCGGCGATCTCGGTGGGATAGCTGGCGGCCATTTCGGCAAAGGCGCCACAGGCCTTCTCCGTATCCTTGAGCTTGACCATCGCCGTGCCCAGCATCAACAGGCTGTCAGGCGCACGCGCGCCCTTCTTGTCGGCCAGATAGTTCTGCAGGAAGAACTGCGCGGCAGTGCCGGGCTTGCCATCGTCCATCCACGCACGGCCCAGCAGATTGCGGCCAAAGCTGATCATGTTGTGCTTTGGATAGCGATCGACATAGATCTGCAACTGCTGCTGCGCTTCGGGATAGAACTTCGCTTCCCACAGGCGGAAGCCATAGTTGTATTCATCCAGCCCGGCATCGCCCGTCGCAGGTTTTTCGATGGCCTGAACCGCCGCAACCCGCGAAGCTGCTGGCGTGGCAGGTTTGGCCGGAGCCGTCGCTGCAGGCTTGGGCGCGGTAGGCGCGGTGGTCGCGGGTTTCGGTGTGGTCGCAAGTGGTGCAGCCGTGCTCGGCGCCGTACTTACTGCCGGTGCAGGCGCGTCTGCCGCCGGGGCGGCAGCTTCCAGCTTGGCAAGGCGCTCTTCCAGCTTGGCCGCGCGATTCTGGCCTTCTTCCACCTGCGCGGTGAGCCGCGTCATCTGCGCTTCCATCGCGTCGATCCGGGCAAGAATGTCGGTGACAGCAGAGGCCGCTGGCGTGCCGGCAGGGGTGGTCGCGGTCTGCCCTGCGGTGATTTCAGGAACAAACGTCTTGCCGGCGCCTTCGGGGAAGACCTTGCGCTGGATCGCGCGGACTTCGGCTTCGATCCGGCGCAGGCGCACTTCGCCATCAGTCTGCGTCGTCGTTTGCGCGAAAGCCGGTGTGGCGATCGGAGCCACCATGCCAAGAAGGAGTGCGGTAAGCGGCAGCGCGCCGCGAAGTTTCAAAGTCATCGTCATTCCCGTTTCGCGGGCGCGCACGATCCCTGCGCGCGCCTTTTGACCGTTTGGCGTTAACCGTTCGGTATCAATGCCTCAGCGCGTAACCCAAGTCGAGATGCGGTCAGCGCAAACCGGTGGATGCGGGCGGATTTTCGGCGGCCGGAACTTCTGCCGATGCAGGCTGAACCTCGGCGGCGAGGGGCGCGTTGTTTGCCGCAGGGGCGCGGTTGCGAATGGCAGGGCGGCTCGTCTGACGGCGCTGCGGCACATTGGCGGCGGTGGTCGCAGATGTTGCGGGCGCGGCAACGGGCTGCGATCCTGCCGGGGCAGGAGTATTGCGGCCCAGCAGCGCGACGGCGCTGACGGGCACGTCCTTCACGATGCCTTCGCGCTCGGCGATACGCGGCACCGGCTGACCGCCGATGGTGATGTTCAGCGCATCGGGGCGTCCGGTCCACAGTTGTGGATTCTGCGCGGTTTCGGGCACCGTGAAACTTTCGCCCATCGCCAGTTGCTTTTGCAGGATCTGCTGGCCCTGTCCGTCATAGAATTTCACCCAGATCGCATTTTCCGTGGCGGTGAATACCACCGGGCCGGAAGGTGCTGCGCTGGGCAGGGGAACGACTGCAACCTGCCCCGAAGCGCCCGGCGCAGGGGCCTGCTCTTCGGCGCCCACCAGCGACGGCAGATCGGCCGAAGGCACGTAGTAGCTGCGCCAGAACACCAGCCCGGCCAGTGCGATAGCCACGGCAAGGCCGAGCGCGAGCCATGTGGTCAGCTTCGTCGGTGTCTTGGCAGGGTCGCCCACTTCGAACTGGTTGATCACCCGCGGCGGTGGGGGCGGAGCCTGCCTATCAAGTTCGGCGCGGATGCCATCGGTCACGACCTTTTCGTCCAGACCCACGGCGCGCGCATAGCTCTTGGCAAAGCCTAGGGCATAAGGGCGGCCCGGAAGCGCGGCGTAATCACCGCTTTCCAAAGCTTCCAGATGGCGCGCGGTCACGCGCGTGAGCTGTGAAAGCTGCTTTATATCAAGGCCTGCGGCTTCACGCGCGGCGCGCAGCGTCTGGCCCACGGCGGGACGTCGCGGCTCACCTGCGGGGAATTGCGCATCGGTCGAATTGGTAATGGCCTGCAGACCGCCGGCTTCGGTCAAAACGCGACTCCCGTCATTTTCATTTCGTGCTTGGCAACCGTTTGCCGAAGGTTCGCTGCAATGCGGTGAAAGTCAACGATGTAAAGCGGGGAATGACCCTAAACGGCGATGAAATGCCCTCTGTCCCGCGTCAATCGCATTCGATCCCGCGCTCAGCCGCCCAGTTGGCCAGCGTCGTTCGCAGGCTCACGCTCGGCTCGGCCAGCCAGGCGTTCATCGCGGCGCGGATGTCCTCGATATCCACCTTGCGCACCAGTTCCTTGACCGGGCCGACTGCTGCAGGCGTGATCGACAGGCGCGTGATGCCAAGGCCCAGCAGGGCGAGAGCTTCAAGCCTGCGTCCGCCCATTTCCCCACACACGGTCACGTCGGTGCCGAACGGGCTGACTGTGCTGACGACGCGGCGCAGGAAGCGCAGGATGGCGGGCGAAAGCCAGTCATAGCGTTCAGCCAGCTTGGGGTTGGCGCGATCGGCGGCGAACAGAAACTGCGTCAGGTCGTTCGTGCCGATTGACAGGAACGAAAGCTTGGGTGCCAGAATGTCGAGGCATTCGGCCAGTGCCGGAACTTCCAGCATCGCGCCATAGCGGAGGGCTTCGGGCAACACTTTCTTGCGCTGGCGCAGGAAGGCAAGCTGGCTGTCGAACACGGCCTTTGCGGCATCGAATTCCCACGGCTCGGTCACCATCGGGAACATGACGTTGAGCGTGCGCCCCCCGGCAGCTTCCAGCAGCGCGCGGGCCTGCACTTTCAGCAGCCCATCGCGCTCCAACGCAACGCGCAGCGCGCGCCAGCCCATCGCCGGGTTTTCCTCAGCTTCGCCATCGTTGTGGCGGAGGTAGGGCAGCACCTTGTCCCCGCCGATATCGACCGTGCGAAATACCACCGGTTTGTCACCAGCAGCGTCCAGTACATCACGATAGAGCCGGGTCTGCCGCTCACGCGAAGGCAGGGTGGCCGAAACAAGGAACTGGAATTCGGTGCGGAACAGGCCGATGCCGTCCGCCCCGGTCAGATTCAGCATCGGCGTATCGTCGCGCAGGCCCGCGTTCATCAGCACCGTCACGCGGGTTCCGTCGCGCGTGAAAGGTTCGACATCGCGCATCGTGGCATAGTGCGCCTGCCGTTCGCGATTGCGGGCAAAGCGTGCTTCGAACGCTTCGATCAGGGAAGGCGCCGGACGCACATCGACCACGCCCTGATCGCCATCCAGCAGCAGATGATCGCCTTCGCGCACCTTGCCGCGCAGCGCGCGCATCCGTCCCAGCACCGGAATGCCCATAGCGCGTGCCACGATCACCACGTGCGCGGTAAGCGAGCCTTCTTCAAGGATCACGCCCTTCAACCGTCGCCTGTCATACTCCAGCAGCTCGGCCGGGCCGAGATTCCGCGCGATCAGGATGGCGTCGCCCTTCAGCCCCATGCTCGCTGCCGTGCCAAGCTGGCCCGATACGATGCGCAGAAGCCGGTTTGACAGGTCTTCCAGATCGTGCATCCGGTCCGCCAGCAGCGGATCGTCGATCTGGCGCATCCGCATCCGCGTGCGCTGTTGCACCCGCTCGATCGCGGCTTCCGCCGTCAGCCCGGAATCGATCGCCTCGTTGATCCGGCGCGACCAGCCTTCGTCGTATGCGAACATGCGATAGGTTTCGAGAACCTCCTCATGCTCTCCGCCCATGCCGAACTCGGCCTGACTGGCCATGCGATCGATCTGTTCGCGCATCTTGTCGAAAGCGAGGTACACGCGCTGGCGCTCGGCCTCGGTATCTTCTGCCACGACATGTTCGATCGTCACGCGGGGCTGGTGGAATACCGCGACGCCGCTGGCGAGGCCCTTTACCAGCGTAAGGCCATTCAGTCTGTCCGGCCCGGTGAGGTGCGCAGGCACGCCCAGCGTTTCTTCGTCGTCGATCAGCTCGGCGTTGGCGATGAGTTCGGACAGCACCATCGCCACCGTCTGCAACGCCTCGATCTCGACCTCTTCATACCGGCGCGGCTCGACATGCTGCACGGCAACAACGCCCACGGCCCGTTCGCGCCGCACGATGGGCACGCCTGCAAAGGAGTGGAACTTTTCTTCCCCCGTTTCCGGGCGAAAGGCAAAGTCGGGGTGTGCAGCGGCTTCTGCAAGGTTCAGCGTTTCGACATTGCCCGCAATCGTGCCGACCAGACCTTCGCCCACGGCCAGACGGGTAACGTGCACGGCTGCCTGATTGAGGCCGCGCGTGGCGAAAAGTTCGAGCATTCCTTCGCGCAAGAGGTAGATCGAGCAGACCTCTGAATCGAGGTTTTCGCCGATCACTTCAACGATCTGGTTCAGCTTGGCCTGCGCCCCGGCACGTGACGCCATGACCTCATGCAGCGAGGTAAGGATCTGGCGGGCGGCGGTCACGGCGCTAAGCATGGGCATGGGACTAGCCTAATGCGTGCGCTTTGGGAATGTCGCGCGAAATCCGATGCGGAAGCGATTCGTATTTCTGCACTTCTTCGGTCACGCCACCGCCAGAACGATCTTTCCGATGTGCGCACCCTGTTCCATCCGCGCGTGCGCAGCGCTGGCTTCGGAAAGTGGGAAGCTCTGGTCCATGATCGGGCGCAATTCCCCCGTTGCTGCCAGCGGCCACACCGTCTCGCGGATTTCGGACGCCAGCGCCGCCTTGAACGCTTTCGAGCGCGGGCGCAGCGTCGATCCCGTCATCGTCAGTCGGCGGCGCATGACTTCAGCCATGTTGATCTCTGCCCGCACCCCGCCCTGCACGGCGATGGTCACATGCCGCCCGTCATCGGCAAGGCACTTGATGTTGCGTGCCACATAATCGCCCGCGACCATATCGAGCACCATGTCCACGCCCCGGCCATCGGTCAGGCGCTTTACCTCTTCGACGAAATCCACAGCCTTGTAGTCAATCGCATGGGCCGCGCCGATTTCCAGCGCCTGCGCGCATTTGTCTGCGCCGCCGCAGGTAACAATCACCTTCACGTCGAACAGCTTGCCCAGCAGAATAGCCATCGATCCGATGCCGCTGGTTCCGCCGTGAACGAGGATGGTCTCACCGGGGGCCGCCATGCCGCGTTCGAACACGTTGTGCCACACGGTGAACAGCGTTTCGGGGATCGCCGCAGCCTCTGCCAGCGAAAGACCTGTCGGCACCTGCAGACACTGCGCGGCTTCCGCAATGCAATATTGGGCATAGCCGCCACCTGCCACCAGCGCGCATACCGGCGTGCCGATAAAGGGCCAGGTCACTCCTTCGCCCATCGCCACAACTTGCCCGGCAACCTCCAGACCGGGAAGGGGCGATGCATCGGCCGGCGGTGGGTAGAAACCCTGCCGCTGGATCACATCGGGCCGATTGACCCCGGCAAAAGCCACCTTGATCAGAACCTGGCCCGACCCCGGCTGCGGCACTGCCACTGTTTCCGGGCGAAGCACTTCCGGCCCACCGGGCGCGTCCCATCCGATTGCCGTCATCGTTGCGGGAACGCCGGTCATCAATCAGCCCCTGTCGTCATCGAATACCAATTAGCGCTTGGGTTAGCCACGCAGGGCGTTGACAGCAAGGCATTGCGGCGCACAAAGTGGACCGCAATGGATATGGATGAGCGCCCTCGCCCGAAAGGGGATCTGGCCAGCCAGCTGGCAACCGAACTGCTCGACCCCTATTCGCATGACGAGCTGAACGAACGTATCCGTCTGCTGGAACTCGAAATTGTTCGCACTGTCGCCCACCGCGACAAGGCCAGCGCGCATCGTGCCGCTGCCGAAGCGCTGTTCGGCAAGCCGCCGCCTTCAGGCAGCGCAGGATGAATTTTCGCGCCCTTCCCTTTGCCGAAGGGCGTTCCCATATCGCTCGATATACGGATGCCTTTGGGCCATCTGTTTTCACCCTCACACATGGTTTAGCCGTGGTTAATAACGTGTGTGCACTCTCCTTGATGGAGAACCCACCGGCGCAAGCCAGAAAGTAGCCAAAACATGCCCAGTTTTGCCCAGAGTCTCGAAAAAACGCTGCACACCGCGCTCGCCAATGCGTCTGAGCGCAGCCATGAATACGCGACTCTCGAACATCTCCTGCTGGCTCTGATCGATGATGCAGATGCGGCGCAGGTCATGCAGGCCTGCGGCGTCGATCTGGGCGATCTGGGTGACGTTGTGCGCCAGTATCTCGATCAGGAATATCAGTCGCTGAAAACGCAGGAAAAGGCCGATCCGCAGCCGACGGCCGGTTTCCAGCGGGTGATCCAGCGTGCCATCCTTCACGTGCAGTCCTCGGGCAAGGACACCGTGACCGGGGCCAACGTGCTGGTCGCGCTCTTTTCCGAACGCGATAGCTACGCCGTCTATTTCCTGCAGCAGCAGGACATGAGCCGTCTTGATGCGGTCAGCTTCATCAGCCACGGCATTGGCAAGGGTGGCCGTCAGGTCGAAGGTCGCAATCCCAAGGGGGCAGAGGAAGAAGCGCCCAAGCAGCAGGAAGAAAAGACCGACGCCAAGAGCCAGAAGAAGGAAACGGCGCTCGACCAGTTCACCGTCAATCTCAACGAGAAGGCCCTCACCGGCAAGATCGATCCTCTGATCGGGCGCGGTCCCGAAGTGGATCGCACGATCCAGATTCTGTGCCGCCGGTCGAAGAACAACCCGCTCTACGTGGGTGATCCCGGCGTGGGCAAGACGGCGATTGCCGAAGGCCTCGCGCGCAAGATCGTTGAAGGCGAAGTGCCCGAAGTGCTGGCCGAAGCGGTGATCTATTCGCTCGACATGGGCAGTCTGCTGGCTGGAACGCGCTATCGCGGTGACTTTGAAGAGCGCCTGAAGCAGGTCGTTTCCGAACTGGAAAAGATGCCGCACGCCGTGCTGTTCATCGATGAAATCCACACCGTCATCGGTGCCGGAGCCACCAGCGGCGGTGCAATGGATGCGTCGAACCTGCTCAAGCCTGCGCTTTCGGGTGGCACGATCCGTTGCATCGGGTCGACCACCTACAAGGAGTTCCGCAACCACTTCGAAAAGGACCGCGCGCTGCTGCGCCGGTTCCAGAAGATCGACGTGAACGAGCCGACCGTCGAGGACACGATCAAGATCCTGAAAGGCCTGCGCACGGCCTTCGAGGATCACCACAAGGTCAAGTACACCCCCGATGCGATCAAGACCGCGGTCGAGCTTTCGGCGCGCTACATCAATGACCGCAAGCTGCCCGACAAGGCGATCGACGTGATCGACGAAGTGGGCGCAATGCAGATGCTGGTGCCGCCTTCGAAGCGCAAGAAGACCATCACCGCGCGCGAGATCGAACAGGTCATCGCCACGATGGCCCGCATCCCGCCCAAATCGGTGTCGAGCGACGACAAGAAGGTTCTGGAACACCTCGAACGCGATCTGAAACGCCTCGTCTTCGGGCAGGACAGGGCCATCGAAGTGCTGTCCTCGGCCATGAAGCTGTCACGCGCCGGTCTGCGCGATCCTGACAAGCCGATTGGCTCGTTCCTGTTCAGCGGCCCTACCGGCGTCGGCAAGACCGAAGTCGCCCGCAGCCTTGCCCAGATCATGGGCATCCCGCTGCAGCGTTTCGACATGTCGGAATATATGGAACGGCATTCGGTTTCGCGCCTGATCGGTGCGCCTCCGGGCTATGTCGGTTTCGATCAGGGCGGTCTGCTCACCGATGCGATCGATCAGCAGCCGCACTGCGTCCTGCTGCTCGATGAAATCGAAAAGGCTCACCCCGATCTGTTCAACATCCTGCTGCAGGTGATGGACAATGGGCGCCTGACCGACCACCACGGCAAGACTGTCGATTTCCGCAACGTGGTTCTGATCATGACCACCAACGCGGGCGCATCGGATATGACGCGGCAGGGCATCGGCTTTGGCGATGTGTCCAAGGCCGACGCGGGCGACGAAGCGGTAAAGAAGCTCTTCACCCCCGAATTCCGCAATCGTCTCGATGCGATCGTTCCGTTCAGCTACCTGCCGCCCGAAGTCGTCAGCCGCGTCGTCGACAAGTTCGTGCTGCAGCTTGAACTTCAGTTGGCCGACCAGAACGTCCACATCCAGTTCGATGCCGATGCGCGTAACTGGCTGGCGAAGAAGGGCTACGACAAGCTCTATGGCGCCCGCCCGATGGCCCGCCTGATTCAGGAGAAGGTCAAGAAGCCGCTGGCCGAAGAACTGTTGTTCGGCAAACTGGCCAATGGCGGCGAAGTCCATGTCAGCCTGAAGGAAGACGTGCTTTCCTTTGAACTGACGCCTGCCGCGCCCAAGCTGGTGAAGAGCAAGGCGAAAAAGGGCAAGGCCGCTTCGCAGCCGAGCACCGACGAAGCCGAATAGACTTCAGCGCAAGCGTAAAGGATAAAGGCCTGCCCTCTCGGGTGGGCCTTTTTCGTTGGGCCAAAGTTGCGCGGCGCAACTTCACGGCATGAAGGGCACTGGAACCGCGCACGGCATCCGGCCATTGTTCACACGATGGCCGCTCCTTTCTCTTGGCTGAAACCCGAACCATACGGCCTCCATGTCGTGCCTGCTGACGCATGGATAGATCCGGCGCGCCCTGTCGATCTCGCGCTTGTGACCCACGGCCATGCGGATCACGCACGGGGCGGCCACCGCCTTACTGTCGCCACGCCCGAAACGCTCGCCATCATGGCGCTGCGCTATGGCGTGCAGGAAACAAGCAGCACGCCCGTTGCCTATGGCGAGACGGTGACGCTGAAGGGCGGCGTCCGTGCCACCTATATCCCCGCAGGCCACGTCCTTGGCTCGGCCCAGATCCTGCTCGAACACGCAGGTGAACGTGTAATAGTGACGGGCGATTACAAGCGTCGCGCCGATCCCACCTGCCCGCCGTTCGAAGTCACCCCGTGCGACGTGTTCGTCACCGAGGCGACCTTCGGCCTCCCCGTCTTCCGCCATCCGCCGATTGCCGATGAAATGGCCAAACTCCTCGCCGCGCGCGAAAATGATCGGGGTCGCTGCGTTCTCGTTGGCGCCTATGCCCTGGGCAAGGCGCAGCGCGTGATCGCGGAACTGCGCGCTGCTGGCCATCGCGACACCATCTGGCTGCACGGTGCGATGGAGCGGATGTGCCGCCTTTATGAAGACCACGGCGTCGATCTGGGGGATCTGCAAGGCGTGGCGGGCGTGCCTAAAGCCGCGCTAGCCAACAGCATCGTCATCTGCCCTCCGTCCGCGCTGAATGACCGCTGGAGCCGCCGCCTGCCCGATCCCATCACCGCGATGGCATCGGGCTGGATGCGCGTCCGCCAGCGCGCCCGCCAGCGCGGTGTCGAACTGCCGCTGATCATATCGGACCACGCCGACTGGGACGAACTGACCCAGACCATAACCGAGGTAAACCCCGCCGAAACCTGGGTCACCCACGGGCGCGAGGAAGCGCTCCTGCGCTGGTGCGAACTCACCCAGCGAAAGGCCCGCGCTCTGGCGCTGGTCGGCTATGAGGACGAGGACGACTAATGCGTAGCGCTGGGGGCCTTCGACAAGCTCAGGCTGAGCGGCTCTTTTCAGGGCCTTACAACTCCGCTCATGCTGAGCTTGTCGAAGCATACCGCACAAGGGCCGCGCCATGAACCGCTTCGCCGCCCTGCTCGACGCGCTCGTGCTCACCCCGTCGCGCAATGCCAAGCTGGCGCTGCTGGCAGACTACCTGCGCGAAACCCCCGATCCCGACCGGGGCTGGGCGCTCGCCGCATTGACCGATGGACTGGACTTCCCTGCAGTCAAAGCCAGCCTGATCCGCAGCCTGATGGCCGAGCGCGTCGATCCGGTGCTGTGGACATTGAGCCGCGATTACGTGGGCGATACCGCCGAAACCGCCAGCCTGCTCTGGCCCGAACCGCTCGGCGAAAGCCTTCCCGCCCCCACCGTAGCCGAAGTCGTCGAAACGCTCCACGCCACCACCCGCACCACCGCGCCCGCCATTCTGGCCGATCTGCTTGACCGTCTTGACGTCAACGGTCGCTATGCAATTCTGAAACTTGCAACCGGTGCGATGCGCATCGGCATCTCCTCGCGCCTCGCCAAAGTCGCCTTCGCGCAGGCCTTCGATGTCAATGTGGAGGACGTTGAGGAATACTGGCACGGTCAATCGCCGCCCTACACGCCGCTGTTTGATTGGGCCGCAAACGGCGCAGCCCCGCCGCGCACCGATCTGCTGCCGCTGTTCCGACCCTTCATGCTAGCCCACCCGCTTGAGGCAGAAAGTCTCGACCTGTCCGAATATGCCGCCGAATGGAAGTGGGACGGCATCCGCGTGCAGATCGTAAACGTCGCAGGCGAAACCCGCGTCTATTCCCGCAGCGGAGACGACATTTCCGCGACTTTCCCGGAAGTCACCGCCGCATTGACCACCCCTTGCGTACTGGACGGCGAACTGCTGGTGCGCGGTGCGCATCAGGGCGGCGAAACCGGAGGCGCGGCCAGCTTCAACGCGCTGCAACAGCGCCTTGGCCGCAAGACCGTTTCGAAAGCCATGCTGGCGCAATTCCCCGCCTTCGTCCGCCTCTACGACCTGCTGATCGACGGCGGCGAAGATCTGCGCGAATGGGCATGGGAACAGCGCCGCGCCCGATTGGAAGAACTCGTCCCGCGTCTTGACGCCACCCGTTTCGATATATCCCAGGTCATTCCGGCCAAGGACTTTGACGATCTTGCCGAGATCCGCAGCCGTGCGCGCGACGATGCTATCGAAGGAGTCATGCTCAAACGGCGGGACAGCCGCTATGTCGCTGGCCGCCGCACCGGCCTGTGGTACAAGTGGAAGCGCGATCCGCTGCTGATCGATTGCGTGCTGATGTATGCCCAACGGGGCAGCGGCAAACGCTCCTCGTTCTATTCCGATTTCACTTTCGGCTGCTGGAACGGCGATCCTGATTCCGGGGCGGAACTGCTGCCCGTGGGCAAGGCCTACTTCGGCTTCACCGATGAGGAACTGAAGTTCCTAGACCGCCACGTCCGCCAGCACACCGTGGGCAAGTTCGGCCCGGTGCGCGAAACCGACAAATCGCTGGTTTTCGAAGTTGCTTTCGATTCGGTCCACACCAGCAAGCGCCACAAATCCGGCGTCGCCATGCGCTTCCCCCGCATCAGCCGCATCCGCACCGACAAGCCCGCGCATGAGGCGGACCGGCTCGACACACTCAAGGCTATGATTGCAGACTGATTTCTCAACCCCGCTCACCCTGAGCCTGTCGAAGGGGGCCGTTCCGTAGCGCAAGCATCCTTCGGCAGGCTCAGGATGAGCGGAGGCCGGGATGGAACCCCGAAAGACAATCCCCGTTGTGCGATAAACAACGGGGAGAGAACGATAATGTCCAATATTCTGTTCGTGGCACCTGCGGCAGTGCTGGGAAAACTTGCGTGGGTCTCCTTGCGCACTGGCGGCGATTGGACCCGCTATCGGCAGTGGGATGCAGCCGCTACCAACCTTGCCATCGGTGCCGTGCTGGGCGGCATGGCGGCTCGCCTCGCGGCCAAGGCGCTGCCTGCAAAAACTTGATTGGCATCAATGTCGCTGGCCCCGCCATGCGGCACAGCCAAGGCTCCCGATTCCCAGCCGGAGCGAAACCGTGGCCAGCGAAGCCGAAATCCAGACGCCCTACCACCGCATCGGCGGAGCAGATTCGCTGCGCCGCATCACTGATCGGTTCTACGATCTGATGGACACCGACCCGGCCTACAAACCCTTGCGCGATATGCACGCTGCCGACCTTTCGCCGATGCGTGAATCGCTGCCGGGCTTTCTGGCCGGATGGTGTGGCGGCCCGCGTCAGTGGTTCGATGCCAATCCCGGAAAGTGCATGATGTCGATGCACAAACCTTTCCCGATCACGCGCGAAACCGCCGGGCAATGGGCCGATTGCATGACCCGCGCGATTGCCGATGCCGCGCCCGAGGACCGCGAGATCGCTGACGCCATGACCGAAGTTCTCGCCCGCATGGCCAAGGGCATGGCGCGCGACTAGTTCCAGCGCTACCCTTGCGCCGATGATCCAGTATGATCGCCCGCGCCGCCGCTTCGCCATCGCGCTTGCCGCAATGGCCGGTTTCATCGATGCGGTCGGGTTCCTGTCGGCGGACGGCTATTTCGTCTCGTTCATGTCGGGCAATTCCACGCGGCTCGGCGTTTCGCTCGGCACCGATCCTGCCAGCGCCGCCATGCCCGCCATATTGATCGCAGGGTTTCTGGGTGGCGTGACCGGCGGCGCGTTGCTGGCGCGGTGGGCGGGCAATTTGCGCAAGCCGGTGGTGCTGGCGTTCGTGGCGCTGCTGCTGCTGTGCGCTGCCGCAGGCCGCCTGTTTGCGCTTCCGGCTTTGATGCTCGGCGGTATGGTCATGGCGATGGGTGCGCTCAACAACACGTTCCAGCGCGGGGGGGAGGTCAGCGTGGGGCTTACCTATATGACCGGCGCTCTGGTCAAGCTGGGGCAGGGCCTTGCCAATGCGCTGGCTGGCCAGTCAAACAGCGGGTGGACCGCATGGGCCGCATTGTGGGGCGGCTTGCTGTGCGGAGCCGTGCTGGGGGCATTCGTGCAAGACCGGATGCCGATGGGCTGCCTGTGGATCGCATCGGGCTGGGCGGTTCTGATGGTCGGCGTTGCGCTGCGCCTGCCGCCCGATCCCGCGTTATAGGTGCATCCCGCCCGAAGCTTCGATCACCTGCCCGGTCACCCATCCTGCATCCGGACCTGCCAGCATCGCAATCACCCGCGCCACATCATCGGGTTGGCCCACACGGCGCAGGGCCGCCATGCCTGCCAGATGTTCGACCGTCGCGGGATCGTTGAACAGATCGGGCGCAAAATCGGTGATCGTCGCGCCCGGTGCCACGGCATTGACCGTGATGCCGCGCGGGCCGAGTTCGGCGGCCAGGGACAGGCTGAAATGGTTGATCGCCGCCTTGCTCATCGCATAGGCAAGGCACGACGGATAGGCCGCCTGCGCCACCATCGATGAAAGATTGATGATCCGCCCCCCATCGCGCAATCGCGTCAGGGCGGCGCGGGTAACGAAGAATGGCCCCTTGGCGTTGACCGCCATTTGCCGATCGAAACAGTCTTCGTCTGTTTCAGCCAGCGAAGCCATCGTGCCGATGCCCGCGTTGTTGACCAGAATGTCCAGCCCATCCGCCTGCGCGTCGAACGCGGCGAACATTGCCTCAATCTGGTCGATCCGGCCCACATCGGCCTGAAGCACGAAGGCACTGCCGCCCAGCCCCTCGATATCCGCCACAACCTGTCGCGCAGCATCGGCGTCACTGCGATAGTTGACCGCCACCCGCGCGCCATCGCGTGCAAGCCGCAGCGCCACCGCGCGTCCGATCCCGCGTGATCCGCCGGTGACGAGGGCGGTCTTCCCGGCCAGTTGCCTGCTCATATCTGCCGCTCCCTTGATTTGCCGAAGAACCTAGGCTGAACAGCAATTGCAGCAATCGCGCAAAAGGATAGCTGGTCAGCCCATTGGTATGCGCAGCAGCTTTTCGCGTGAAGTTGCGCCGCGCAACATTTCCACGTTCGATGGCGCAGTGCCCAGCGCTTGCGCCAGCAGCGCGATCACGGCAGCGGTGGCTTTGCCGTCCTCCGGCTTGGTGCGCACTTTCACCAGAACCCGCCCGTCAACGATTTCCACGCCTTCGCTGCGCGCGCCCGGCGTTACGCGCACCGCCAGTCGGCCTTTGTCATCGGCCAGCGCGCGCAGATCGTCGGCGGCGGGAAGTTCAGCTTTCGGGCGTGCCAAGAACAGCTGCCTTGTGCGCGTAGCCGTTCTGCACATAGTGCTGCACACCGCGCTGCATATCGACCAGCGCAGCGTCGGTCAGGTCGCGCATGTAGGCCGCCGGGCGTCCGCCCCAAAGCTGCCGTGCGCCGATGCGCTTCCCCCCGGTCAGCATGGCACCTGCGGCGAGCATTCCATCGCTTTCGATATGCGCGCCGCTCATCACGATGGCGCCCAGCCCAATGAAACCGCGATCTTCGACCACGCACCCATGAACCATCGCCAGATGGCCGATCAGCACATCCTCGCCAATGATGGTGGGAAAACCTTCGGGCTTGCCCGGCGCAGGGCTGTCGACATGGATCACTGTGCCATCCTGCACGTTGCTGCGCGCACCGATGCGAATGTGGTTCACGTCGCCGCGCAGCACGCAGTTATACCAGATGGACACATCCGGCCCGATCTCCACATCACCGATGATCCGGCATCCCGGCGCAATGAACGCAGATTCGTGAATGCGCGGCGTCTTGCCGTTCAGCGTGATGATGGAAACGTCGGGGTAGTGTGTCATCCTCTGTCCTTGGATCATGATCGCGCCAGCTTGCGATAGACGATGTGTGGGCGCAAGGGATCGTCTTGGGCGAGCGCGGGATGATCGAAATCCAGCTCTGGCATTCTTTCCATGCCCAACTTCTTCATCAGGCCCCACGAACGCATGTTGCCGGGCACCGTCATTGCGCGAATTTCCGGCAGGCGGAACTCACCAAAGCCCCAGTCGAGGCAAGCCGCAGCCGCCTCCGTTGCATAACCCTGTCCCATGCGTGATGGGCCAGCCGCCAGCCGATCTCGGCATAGCCCTGAAGCGGGGTTTCATCAGGCCCCGGCTTGATCCCACAAAAACCGATGAATGCCGAGTCCTCGCGCCGCTCCAGCGCCCAGAAGCAATAGCCCTGATTTCGCTGATATTCGCGCTGTCGAGCGATTGCTGCGCCAATATCCTCGCGCGTCATGGGAGCGCCGAGAAATTCCATCACGCGTGGATCGTTGCACATCGCATGAAATGGCGCGGCATCAGCGTCCTGCCATTCCCGCAAGACAAGACGCGGTGTTTCCAGAAGGAAGCTCAACGCCCGATCAGGCCCCCATCAGCCGCGCGGCGTGGGCCGCGTGATAGGTCAACACGCCCGAACAGCCCGCACGCTTGAACGCCAGCAGCGTTTCCAGCACCATCGCATCACGGTCCGCCGCGCCTGCGGCCACCGCCGCCTCGATCATCGCGTACTCGCCGCTCACCTGATAGGCGAAGACCGGCACGCCGAAGGCTTCCTTCACGCGCACTGCGATATCCAGATAGGGCAGGCCCGGCTTTACCATGACGCTGTCTGCACCCTCGGCCAGATCCATTTCCACCTCGCGCAGCGCTTCCTCGGCATTGCCGGGGTCCATCTGGTAGGTCTTCTTGTTGCCCTTCAGCAGCCCGCGCGAACCCACGGCATCGCGGAACGGGCCATAGAACGCCGAGGCATATTTCGCGGCATAGGACATGATCTGCACATTGACGTGGCAGCCATCTTCCAGCGCTTCGCGGATCGCGCCGACGCGGCCGTCCATCATGTCGGACGGGGCGATGATATCGGCCCCGGCAGCGGCCTGATTCAGGCTCTGGCCCACCAGCACTTCCACCGTCGCGTCGTTCAACACATAGCCTTCGCCGTCGATCAGTCCGTCCTGCCCGTGGCTGGTATAGGGATCGAGCGCCACATCGGTCAGCACGCCGATATCGTCACCGCAAGCGTCCTTGATCGCGCGGATGGCGCGGCACATCAGATTGTCGGGATTCAGCGCTTCCTTGCCATCTTCGCTGCGGCGTTCGGGTTGGGTATTGGGAAACAGCGCAAGGCAGGGGATGCCTAGTGCAACGGCTTCCTTCGCCCGTGCCACGATGCCGTCAACCGACCACCGTGATACGCCCGGCAGCGAAAGGATCGGGTCTTCCACGCCTTCACCCTCGGTCACGAACAGCGGCCAGATGAGGTCGGCAGGGGTGACGCGCACTTCGCGGTGCATGGCGCGGCTCCATGCAGTGGAACGGGTGCGGCGCAGGCGAGTCATGGGATAGCTGGTCATGGGCGGCAGGCCTAGCGAACTGGCCCACTTGTCGCAATCACCGTAAGGTATTGGCCTTGATCGCGGTAACTTGCGCCAGCTTCGCCTTGAAGGCCGCAAGCTGCGCGGGATCAACCGTGGCGCGCTGGGTGATCGATGTCATCGACAGCGGGTTTACCGTCTGCCCATTGCGATACATCTCGTAATGAAGGTGCGGTCCGGTCGAAAGGCCGGTCGATCCGACATAGCCGATAACCTGCCCGCGCCGCACGCTCATCCCGGCAGAAACGGCGATGCGGCTCATGTGGCCATAGCCCGTACCGATGCCGCCGCCATGATCGAGCCGCACGTAATTGCCGTGTCCGCCGTGCCATCCGGCAATGCTCACCCGGCCATCGGTGGCGGCGTAGATCGGCGCGCCCCAGCTTGCGCCAAAGTCCACGCCTGCGTGCATCCGCACATAGCCCAGGATGGGATGGCGGCGCGCGCCAAAATGGGATGTGATCCGTCCATTGACCGGCGATCCGAGGAACCCGGTGGTTTCCTGCGAACCTTCGGCCATGCCCTGCGGCGAATAGAATTCCCCGTCCTTGCCCCAGCGCAGCAATTGCAACACCGGCTTGTTCGCGCGGACCACGCCAGCATAAATCAGGTCGCCCGCCTGCTGTTCACCACTGGCGGCGCGGCGATTAGCGAATACGAGGTCGAACTCGTCGCCCGGCGCGATTTCCTCGAAGGCCATGTGTTCGTCGATCGTGCGCAGATAGTCCTGCACGGCAGAAGGCGGCGCGCCCGCCGCGCGGGCGGAACGGTAAAGGCTGCCGCCGACGATTCCACGAATGCGCATCGGGGCGGTGTCTACCGCAATGGCGTTGGTCGCCAGCGCCAGCCCGCCACCGCTGCGCTTGATATCCAGCGCCAGATCGAAGCGCGGGCGGAACGACAATTGCTCCAGCGGGCGCGGCTGTGCAGGGCTGGTGCGCGCGCCAAGGCGGATGGCAAAGCGGGTGCCGGGCGGGATCGTGCCGGGCTTGATCTGTCCGCCCACCATATCAAGCACTTGCACGATATCGCTGCTGGCAAGCCCTGCGCGCTGCAACATGCGCGGAAAGGTATCGCCCGCGCCCAGCGTCGCGGTCAGATCGATGCTCGGCCTTTCCGGCGCGGCGGCAAGCGGGATGACGGCGGCGGTCGCGGTCATCTGCCGCCCGTTGTCGGCGCCAAGGCTCAAGGGACGGATTCCCTGCACGCGGAATTCATCGACGGCGGATTCGTCCATTGCGGTGAGCGGTGCGGCCTGCAGCGGGGCGAAGTTTGGCCACATCAGAACGGCGGCAGCACCCAGGCCAAGCATCGTGCCGAAGCCGCGAAACCAGCGAGCGCTGCCGATGTCTTCGGCAAGGTCGGGTGCAAGGTCTTTTGCGGCGCACCAGCGCTCGATTGGTGTCACCAAAGTGCGTCTAAGTGCGCCTAGGTGCATCTTGGTGCTGTTCAGAACTGCGCTTGATTCGTGTGCAGTTTCAGGCGCAATCGGGGGCGTGGTGCGCAGGCCGAAACCGCTACCTCCTCCCGCTCCGGCAAATGCCAGCATCTGATCACGCGGTGTAAACACGTCCGCCCCATAGCCTCTTCGCCACCGGACTGCACGGACAAGGTTAATCTTCCGTGAAATCGCGCTGTCTCAAGGGTGTGGCAGGCGTGCCGATGCGCGGTTATGGTGCCGCTAAAATGGGGGAACGGGTTTGAGCGGAACCGAAACATTTGGCGGCATGGCCGAAGCGCTGGCGACGGCGCGCGTGGTGGAACCTGCGGCAGGCGATCACATCGTGCCGGGCCACACGCATGAAAGCGCCTGCCTCAATTGCGGCACCGCGCTGATCGGCAGCCACTGCCACGCCTGCGGGCAGGCCGCGCATGTCCACCGCACGCTGGGCGCCTTCTTCCACGATCTGCTGCACGGCGTGTTCCATTTCGAAGGCAAGATCTGGCGCACGCTGCCACTGCTGATCGCAAAGCCCGGCACGCTGACGCGCGAATATATCGACGGGCGGCGGGCCGGCTATGTCTCGCCCATTGCGCTGTTCCTGTTCTGCGTGTTCCTGATGTTCACCACGATCAATTCGCTGGGCAGCAGCCTGATGCCGTCGAGCGCCACCGCGATGGACGCAATGGCGCAGCAGCAGCGCGACGAGCTGAAAGCGCTTGAAGCGAAACGGGTGACAGTGACCGATCCCGCGCAAACGGCTGAAATCGATGGCGATATCGTTGATGCCAAGGCCAGCATCGAAGGGCTGGAAAAGCTCAAGGCCAATGATCTGAACTTCAATTTCGGCAACGACAATACCGATATCGAAGGCCTGAAATCATCGCCGCTGATCTATCAGGCGGTCAAGGTCTGGCGCGACAATCCCAGTCTCGCGCTCTACAAGGTCCAGACCTACAGTTATAAATTGAGCTGGGCGCTGATCCCGATTTCGGTGCCGTTCCTGTGGCTGCTGTTCCCGTTCAGCCGCCGATTCGGGCTATATGACCACACCGTGTTCGTCACCTATTCGCTCTGCTTCATGACACTGCTGGCGGTGGTCACGATGCTGCTGGTGCGGATCGGCACGCCCTCGCTCGGCCTGCTGGCGCTGGTGCCGCCGCTGCACATGCTGGTGCAGTTGCGCGGGGCCTATAACCTTTCGTGGTTCGGCGCATGGTGGCGGACGTGGTTTCTCAGCATGTTCGCCTTTACCGCGCTCAGCCTGTTCGCCGTACTGATACTGGTAGAGGCAGGCGGCTGATTTGGCAGCAAAAAGGCCGCACCTTTTGCAAGGGCGGCCTTTTTCGTTTTCAGCATTACGCCGAAGATCAGCTGTCCGAGATACCTTCGGCACGGCGGGCGGCCAGCCATGCGGCGGCTTCGGCTTCCTGCGCGGCTTCCGATGCGGCCTTTGCCGTCGCCTGACGTTCGGCGCGCAGTTCTTCGATCAGGGCGTCACGATCCGAACCAAGGCGCTGGTCGGCCATGCCATCATCTTCGATACCGGCCTTTTTCGCGGCCTTTGCGACCAGCGAATCGAGTTCGCGCTGCGAACACAGGCCCAGAGTCACCGGGTCTTTCGGGTTGATGTTGCCGATGTTCCAGTGGCTGCGATCGCGGATCGCGGCGATGGTGGTTCGGGTGGTGCCAATCAGCTTGCCGATCTGCGCATCCGACACTTCGGGGTGGTTGCGCAGGATCCATGCGATGCCATCGGGCTTGTCCTGACGCTTGGACACCGGCGTATAGCGCGGTCCTTTGGTGCGGCTGACCGAGATCGGCGCGCGCTGCATCTTGAGCTTGTATTCCGAGTTCGCCTGACCCTTGTCGATTTCGGCCTGGTTCAACTCGCCAGAATGGATCGGATCGCGCCCGGTGTACTTCTGGCCCGCCAGATCATCGGCCATCGCCTGCACTTCAAGAATGTGCAGACCGCAGAATTCGGCGATCTGCTCGAACGTCAGCGCGGTGTTGTCAACAAGCCACGACGCGGTTGCGTGCGGCATCAGCGGATACGTGGGCTGGTTGCTCACGGACAATCTCCCGAAGGGGCGATCCGGCCAGTGGCGGATGCAACCCGAAAAGCGGATACAATAAGGGCCGCCCCTCGCGGAGCGGCCTGTAACCTCGCCGATGTAAGCCGGGAAAGGCGAATCGGCAAGTTTTTGTTTGGTTAGATTAGCTCACCAGCGTCAGCGACGGTTCCTCGCCCGCACGAACGCGGTGGGCGAAGCGTCCGTCCACCTGCGCGCCCTGTTCGATGGTCAGCGCATCATAGCTGACATCGCCGTGGATGCGCGCCGTCTTCAGGATGACCAGTTCGGCAGCTTCGATCGATCCGTGGACCGTGCCCGAAAGGCGTGCGCTCTGTGCCTTGATCGCGCCGGTCACGGTGCTTTTTTCGCCCTGCACCAAGGCGGCGCAAGTGATGTCGCCTTCCACATTGCCATCGATGTGCAGGTCGGCCGTGGCGGAAAGATCGCCCTTTACCGAAACGTCGGCACCCAGAACGGAAAAGGTTGCAGCCATGCCCGTATTACTCCCCGTGCTGATCGTGTTGCGCGTTTCCGGCGCGGATTTCCTGAACATGCCTGTTTGCCTCAAGGAACGGGCGCGGATTGACCGGACGGTCATTGATCCGCACTTCGAAATGGAGATGGGGACCGGTGGAGCGGCCCGTGTTGCCGATCTGGCCGATCACGGCCCCGGCATCGATTTTCTGACCAACGTTCGCGCCGGTGCGCGACATATGGGCGTAGCGCGTCATCAGACCATTGCCGTGGCTGACTTCGACGACATTGCCATAGCCCTGCTTCACGCCCACGAAGCTGACGGTGCCCGCAGCCGCGGCATAGATCGGTGCGCCGATGGGGCCACGGAAGTCCAGACCTGCGTGGAATGCCGCGCCGCCGGTGAACGGATCGGAGCGATAGCCGAAGCCGCTGGAGATATATTCGAGGCTGGCAGGCAGCGTGCTGGGAATGCGGCGCAGACCCTTTTCCAGCGCGGCCATGCGTTCAAGGCTGGCACCAAGCCGGGCAAAGCGCGGATCGACGCTTTCGTCAGCCCCGGTAAACAGGCGGATCAGCGGACCACCCTGAGCTTCGCGCGCCGAGGCGCGCAGCATGGCCGGGTTCAACCCGACGCGGCGGATGGCAGTTTCGGCCTGCGTGGCGCGTGCATCGGCAAAGCGGGTGAGCCGTTCGATAAAGGCAAGCTGGCGCGCTTCGACTTCGGCCAGGCGCCTTGCTTCTGGCAGGACGGCAGAGATTTTCTGCACGGTCTTGGCGCTTTCGGCGCTGCTGTCTGAAACCGTGCCCTGCGGCAGGTCTTTCGGCAGTTCGCCAATCGTGCCTTCGATGGCCTTTTCAATGAAGTCCTGCCGCCGGGCCAGATCATCGGCCACGCCTTCCAGCCCGCCGCGATACTTGGCCACGCGGCTTTCGGCAGTGGCGACAGCGGCTTCGCGTTCAAGAAGTGCGGCATGTTCGCGCGCGGCGGTGAACTGCGAGACAAGCGTCACGCCCATTGCGCCAAGCCAGACGAGCACGGCGGCAGCGATTCCGCCGGCAACACCCATCTGCAGGCGCGACGATACGCGAATGAAACGGACATGCCCGTGCGAGCGCATGAAGAATTCGCGTTCGGGAAACCATGCACGCACTTGCACGATCGCCGTGGCCACGGCGTCTCTCATCCGCAAGCGGGCAGGCTTTGTCGATGACACAGGCAGGCGACCCCCGGTAATGATTAACAGCTTGTATTGTTCCCGTCGCGGCGCGCACTAACCGTCCGGTTCCCGGCTGGCGAATCCGATTCCCGCCAAGCGCGCCGAAGCGTGTGAGTCCCCCGATGAATCGTTTGCAATGGTGTGATTGGGCGCACCTTATGCTGCGTCGCGCGGCTTCGAGTCGCCGCGATGGATGACATTGCCCATGCCCGATGCTAGGGCGCTGGCATGTCTACGCAGCCCGTATCGTCCGCCGAATCCGCAACCGATCTGGTCGAAGGCCTTGCCCGTGCCGCGCGCGTCGCGCAGCGCACGCTGGCCCGCATGGATGCGCCAGCGAAAGAGCGCGCGCTGAAACTTGCCGCAGCATCGTTGCGCGCGACAGAGGCGGACATTCTGGCGGCAAACGCGCAGGACATGGCCAATGGCGCTGCCAACGGGCTGACGGCTGCGCTGCTGGACCGCCTGAAGCTCACGCCGGAACGCCTGGCCGGGGTGGCCGATGCGGTGGAGCAGGTGGCTTCGCTGGCCGATCCGGTGGGCGAGGTGATTTCGCAAAGCGAGCGGCCCAACGGCATGGTGCTGCAACGTGTGCGCATTCCCGTGGGCGTGATCGGCATTATCTATGAAAGCCGTCCGAACGTCACCGCCGATGCCGCCGCGCTGTGCGTGCGGTCGGGCAATGCGGCGATTTTGCGGGGCGGATCGGAAGCGGTGCATTCCAACCGTGCGATTCACAAGGCGCTGGTATCGGGCCTGGTCGAAGGTGGCGTGCCTGCCGATGCCGTGCAGCTTCTGCCCACGCAGGATCGTGCTGCCGTGGGTTCCATGCTGGCGGCGGCGGGCCTGATCGACATGATCGTGCCGCGCGGGGGCAAAAGCCTTGTCGCGCGGGTGCAGACCGATGCGCGCGTGCCGGTTCTGGCGCATCTTGACGGGATCAACCACACATTCGTTCACGCTGCTGCCGAGCCGGCGATGGCGCAGGCCATCGTGCTCAATGCCAAGATGCGCCGCACCGGGATTTGCGGGGCGATGGAAACCTTGCTGATCGACGCGACTTATCCTGATCCGCACGGGTTGGTGGAACCGCTGCTCGATGCCGGTTGCGAACTGCGCGGCGATGCCCGTGCCCGCGCCATCGATCCGCGCATCGTGCCGGTGGCGGCGAACGATTGGGACACCGAATATCTCGATGCGATCCTGTCTGTCGCCGTGGTGGACGGATTGGACGAGGCGCTGGCGCATGTTTCCGCCCACGCCTCTGGCCATACCGACGCCATCGTGACCGAGGATCAGGCCGTGGCCGACCGCTTCCTGACCGAAGTGGACAGCGCCATCGTGATGCACAACGCTTCCAGCCAGTTTGCCGATGGCGGCGAGTTCGGGCTGGGCGCGGAAATCGGCATCGCCACCGGGCGGCTGCACGCGCGCGGGCCGGTGGCGCTTGAAGGGCTGACCACCTACAAGTGGCTGGTTCGCGGGGCCGGGCAGGTGCGGCCCTGATTGGTCCTTTGACTGGCCTTTTCGGCGGAAGCTTCAATCCTGCGCACGGTGGGCATCGCCGTGTCACGCTGTTTGCGATGGAAGCGCTGGGGCTGGACGAAGTTTGGTGGCTGGTTTCGCCGGGGAACGTGCTGAAACCTGCGAAAGGCATGGCGCCGCTGGAGGCCCGGCTGGCGTCGGCCCGTGCGATGAGCCGCAACGCGCCGATCCGCGCCACGGCGATAGAGCGTGACCTCGGCACGCGCTTCACCGTTGACACGTTGCGCGCAATCCTGCGGCGTTATCCCAAGCGGCGCTTCGTGTGGATCATGGGGGCCGACAATCTGGCGCAGTTCCACAAGTGGAAGGCCTGGCGCGATATCGCGCGGCTTATGCCGATTGCAGTGATCGCGCGTCCGGGGTATGATGCAGTTGCAATGGCAAGCCCTGCCAATGCCTGGCTGCGCCGCTGGCGCCAGCGGCCCGGACAGTTTGTTTCCGGCGCAAGGCGGAGCGCTCCGGCGCTGACTTTTCTTCGCTTCGATCCTGATGGCCGTTCGGCCAGCGCGATTCGCGCCGCCGACCCTGATTGGGCCAATGCCTTTCGCACGGCAGGCCTGCGCGATGCCGTGACGCATCGCCTGATCGGAAGAGGAAAATCCTGACCGTGCAAGGCCTTTTCGCCCCATTCGCCACAGGGCGAGGAGGCGAAACTCTTGTTCGTGAGAACCGTTATTGCTTGACTCTTGAGCCACGGAGGCCATTTCGCGCAACATGACCAGCGTTCAACCGCTGTCGGCCAAGGCCGACACAGCCCAGAAGATCCCCTACACCCCCGCCGCGCTGCACGATCTCGTGCTGCAGTCGCTTGACGACGATCAGGCGCAGGAGGTGGTTTCCATCCCGCTCGAAGGCAAAAGCTCCGTCGCCGATTTCATGGTGATCGCGTCGGGCCGTTCGACCCGGCAGGTCGCCACGATGGCGCAGAAGCTGTCCGAGCGGATCAAGCACGCGGGCTTTGGCCACGTGCGGATCGAAGGTCTGCCTGCGGCGGACTGGGTTCTGGTGGACGCGGGCGATGTGGTGATCCACCTGTTCCGCCCCGAAGTGCGCACGTTCTACAACCTCGAACGCATGTGGGCGTTCGGAGATGCCGGCGCGGCTTAGTTTGTTGGGTACGCCCTCGGCATCCGCCGAGGGCTTGCGGCACCAGCCCGCTCCCCCGCCCGGCCACCCAGAGCCTACCCGGTAAGGTAGCCGGGCGGGGAAGCGGGCCGGTGCCGCGCATGAGGGATTCATTTCCTCGCAAATCCCCGCTAGACCCCGCCCATGCTCCTGCACATTATCGCTCGCGGAAAGATCGGCCGTTCGCCCGAGGCGGAGTTGGTGGATCGTTATGCGAAGCGGATTTCGTGGGGGTGGAAGGTTACCGAGCTGCCCGACCGGGGCGGAACCGTGCCGCCGCCTTCGCAGACGCCGTTCCGCACCGTGGCGCTGGATGAGCGGGGGAGGCAGCTTACCTCAAGCGAATTTGCCGCAATCCTTGGCCGCTGGCGCGATGATGGCGTGCGTGAGGCGCGGTTCCTGATTGGGGCGGCGGACGGGCACGACGATCCCTTGCGCGAATCCGCCGATCTGCTGATCGCTTTCGGCAAGGCCACCTGGCCGCACATGATGGCGCGGGCAATGCTGGCTGAGCAGCTCTGGCGGGCCACCAGCATTCTTGCTGGCCATCCCTATCATCGCGAGGGATAAGCGGCGGCATGACGTCACGTGTTGCGTTTATTTTCCTGACCTTGGCTCTGGCGGGCGTTGCCGGGTGGCAAGTGACCGCGCAACAGGCCAGCCCCTATGCCGATGCGGGGGAGGCGGGCGAAGTTCTGCGCCGCGCGGGGCAGGCGCTGGCCCAGTCACGCGCGCGGGCCGAACAGCTTGAACAGACCGCGCGCAAGGCAACGGCGGAGGCGGATCGCACGGCGCAGGAAATTGCCGCCGTGGCCGCACGCATCCAGCAATCCGAAGCGGAGATCGCCGTCGCACAAGCGAAGATCGCGCTGATCGAACGCCAGCGCGAGCGGTTGCGCAATCGCATGGCGCAGCGGCAGGAGCCGATCGTGCGGCTGACCGCTGCCTTGCAGATGATGGCGCGCCGTCCGCTGGCCTTCAGTCTGGTGCGGGCCGAGTCCCTGCGCGATACGGTGCATCTGCGCGCGGTGATGGAAACGATGCTGCCCGAAGTGCGCCGCCGCACGGCTGGCCTGCGTGGCGAGATCGAGCGCAGCCGCAAACTTCAGGCCGAGGCGCAACTGGCCGCCAACGCGCAGAAGGACGGCGAAAAGTCGCTGCTGACCCGGCGCACGGAACTTGCCGCGCTCGAAAGCCGCCAGCGCCTTGCCTCACGCGAGGCGCAAGGGGTGGCGAGCCGCGAGGCTGATCGCGCGATGGCGCTGGCAGAGCAGACGCGCGATCTGTCATCGCTGCTCGACCAACTGGAGGAAGACGGCTCGCTGCGGCAGCAGCTCGCGGCATTGCCCGGCCCGGTCCTGCCGCCAAGCCGCCCCGGCGATGTGCTGCAGGTGGTCGATGCGCCGCCCGCGATGCTTGTCACCAATGCGCCGAAGCTGCCGTGGATCATGCCCGTCAGCGGGCGGCTGGTTTCAGGTTTTGGTGCAAGTTCGCCCACAGGCGCAACCACGGGTATCACGCTTGCTCCGGCGGCTGGGGCGCAAGTGGTTTCGCCCGCCGATGGCCGCGTGGCCTTTGCCGGGCCGTATCGCGGTTACGGTACGATCGTTATCGTTGAACACGATGGCGGGTGGACCACGCTCGTCACCAATCTGGGCCGAATCGCGGCACGGGTTGGAGAATCGGTTGTGCAGGGATCGCCGCTTGGCACGGCAGGTCCGGGGCGTCCGGTGCTGACCGTCGAATTGCGGCGCGATGGTGCGCCGGTCAATCCGCTGGAGCAGCAGGGTGGTTGATCGAACAGGGTTCGCCGTTCGTCGATCACGGTGTCTCACCCTGCTGCAAAACCTCATCTGGCGTTAATTCGACGGCGGTTATACAATCGCCCCAATGAACGCTTCCTCGCGAAAGGCCCCCTGGGCAATGAAGTTCGCCGATCTGCTTCGCGCCACCGCGCTGGTTTCTGCCGTGGCTTTGATCCCCGCCGCCACGTCTGGCCTTGCTGCGGTCGATTCGCGCACCGGGCCGGAATTCGGCAAGCTGCTGGCGGTCTATGAACGCATCAAATCGAACTATGTCGAACCGGTAGAGGACGACAAGCTGCTGAAAGGCGCGATCGATGGGATGCTAGCTACGCTCGATCCGCACAGCGCCTATCTCGACGCGCGCGATTTCGAGAATCTGCGCACGCAGACCGAAGGGTCATACGGCGGCCTTGGCCTCTCGGTCACGCTGGATGATGGCGCGGTCAAGGTCATCGCGCCGACCAAGGGCAGCCCTGCCGATGTGGCTGGCGTCAAGGCGGGCGACTACATCACGCATCTGGATGGCAAGCTGATCTATGGCGGCTCGCTGGACGAAGCGGTCGACCAGATGCGGGGCGTACCGGGCACGCAGATCAAGCTGAGCGTATTCCGCCCCGGCCGTGACGAGCCTTTCGACGTGACGATCACGCGCCAGATCATCGAGTTGAAGCCGGTGGAGTGGGAGCTTCAGGGCAGCGTTGCGGTGATTTCCGTTTCCAGTTTCAGCGCCGATGTCGGCGCTTCGGTCAAGAAGGCCTGGGTCGAGGCGAAAGCAAAGTCGGGGGGCAAGGTCACCGGTCTGGTGCTCGACCTGCGCGGCAATCCCGGCGGATTGCTGGACGAAGCGATTGCGCTGTCGGACCTGTTCCTCGAACGGGGCAACATCGTTTCGCAGCGAGGCCGCTATGCCCGCGACACCGAAGTCTATCCGGCAGAAATCGACACCAAGGGCGATATCGCTAAGGGCACGCCGATGATCGTGCTGATCGACGAAGGTTCTGCCTCCGCGTCCGAAATCGTCGCTGGTGCGTTGCAGGACCAGCATCGCGCCGTGGTGATGGGCCAGCGCAGTTTCGGCAAGGGCAGCGTGCAGACGCTGATTCCGCTGACCAAGGATACGGCGGTGAAGCTGACGACGGCGCGCTATTTCACGCCATCGGGCCGTTCGGTGCAGGAAGGCGGCATCGATCCCGATATCGCCGTGCCGCAGATTTCCGATCCCGACCTGCGCAAGCGGCAGGCGCGGTCCTATCGTGAAAGCGATCTGCGCGGCCATCTGATCAACGAGATCAAGATGGAGGACAAGGATCTTGAAAAGGACAAGATCGACGATCCCCGTTTCAAGATGACGGCGGAAGAGCTGAAGGCCAAGAACATCAAGGATTTCCAGCTCTATTACGCGGTGCAGACGCTGGGCCGCACCGCGCCGCGCACGGCGCTTGCGGCAAAGTCGAAGCGGTAATAGGGCAGGCGGCATGACACCGCTTCAGGCCCGCAATGCCGCCTATTCGCTTGCTCTTGCCGTGCCCGCCGCGCTGATGGCGGGCGCGCTGATATCGCAATACGTGTTCGGGCTTTTCCCTTGCGAGATGTGCTGGTGGCAGCGCTATCCGCACATCGCGGCCATCGTGCTGGCGCTGCTGGCCTTCACGATGAAAGGCAAAGGCGCGGGCGACATGGCGGTGATCCTTGCCGCCACGGCTACCAGCATTTCCGGTCTGATCGGCGCATTTCATGCCGGCGTGGAATATGGCTGGTGGGAAGGCGTGACCGCCTGCGCCACCGTGGCGGAAAGCGGCGGCAATGCGCTGGATGCGATCATGAATGCGCCGGTTATCCGCTGCGATGTTGCCCCTTGGTCCCTCTTCGGCGTGAGCCTTGCCGGGTTCAACTTCCTGATTTCGCTTACGGGCGCGGTGCTGGTGTTCGCGCTTCTGGGAAAAGGCCGGAAGGGAGCCTGAGATGACCGCCAAGACCGCTGAAATGCTGCGTGTGGATCAGGCCGGAGAATATGGTGCCACGCGCATCTATGCCGGGCAGCTTGCCGTCATGGGCAATCGCGCGCCCCATTCGGCAGAGATCGCGGCGATGGCCGAACAGGAAGCCGACCACCGCAAGCGCTTCGACGAACTGCTCGCAAAGCGTGGGGTGCGCCCCACGGCGTTGCAGCCGGTATGGTCGGTGGCAGGGTTTGCGCTGGGCGCTGCAACCGCGCTGATCGGTCCGAAAGCGGCGATGGCCTGCACGGCTGCGATCGAAACCGAGATTGATCTGCATTATACCGAACAGCTTGAGCAATTGGGCAACAAAGATCCTGAACTCGCTGAAATGATCCGCGAATTTCGCGATGACGAACGCGAACATCGGGATGCGGCGCTCGCTGCCGGTGCAGAACAGGCGCCTGCCTATCCGGTGCTGTTCACTGCTATCCGCCTTGGCTGCCGGGCCGCGATTGCGCTTTCGAAGCGGATTTGATCCAGCGCAGGGAAATCCCTCCGCATTTCGGCTCTTCATCTACCATTCACAGCGCCCGCGCCCTATATCGAGGGTAAGCCTCGACCGGAGATTTCACGATGAAGCGCCTGATTCCTGCCGTCCTGCTGCTGTCCAGCGCGCTTTCTGTCCCCGCATTTGCGCAAGGTGCTGATCAGCCGCTGGTCGATCCTTCGGGTGAGCGGGTGAACCAGTTGATCGTCTATGGCGATGATCCCTGCCCCAAATCCGATGGCAACACGATCACCGTCTGCGCACGCAAGGAAGAGGAAGAGCGCTTCCGCATTCCCCGGCCGTTCCGCGAAAACCTTGAAGCGCCTGCCAACCGTTCATGGACGGATCGGGTGAAGGCCTATGAAACGGTGGGCAACTTCGGCACCAATTCCTGCTCTGCCGTGGGGGCTGGCGGGGCAACGGGTTGCCTGGGCAAGCTGATCGACCGCGCCTATGCCGAAAAGAAGAACAGCCCCGACGTGCAGTTCGGCAAGCTGATCGAGGAAGAGCGCGAAAAGCGGCTGAGCACGATCGATGCCGATGCCGCCGCCGAACAGGCACGTGTCGAGCAGATCGAGAAGGAATATGAAGCCCGGCTCAAGCGCGAACGTGATGGCGTTCCTGCGCCGACTGGCGGCGATCAGCCGTTGCCTGCACCGCAGCAGCCCTGATCTTTTACAAGAATTTCGTCATTCCCGCGCAGGCGGGAATCCAGTTCTGACGGTTGCTCGCTGGATTCCCGCCTGCGCGGGAATGACGAAGCTTGTGATGGTGGCAGCGAAGTCGCTGCCACCAAATCACCCCAGCGCGATATCCGGCGCGTCTTCCTGCTTCATGCCGACCGTGTGATATCCGGCATCCACGTGGTGCGTTTCGCCGGTCACGCCCGATGACAGGTCGGACAGGAAATAGAGGCCTGCACCGCCCACGTCTTCGATGGTCACGTTCCGGCGCAACGGGCTGTTCAGTTCGTTCCACTTCAGGATGTAGCGGAAATCGCCGATGCCACTGGCGGCCAGCGTCTTGATCGGGCCAGCGGAAATCGCGTTCACGCGCACGCCCGCAGGGCCGCAATCGTTGGCGAGGTATTTCACGCTTGCTTCCAGCGCTGCCTTGGCCACGCCCATCACGTTGTAGTGCGGCACGACCTTTTCCGCGCCGTAATAGGTGAGCGTGAGGATCGATCCGCCTGCCGACATCATCTCCATCGCGCGCTTGGTTACGGCGACAAGGCTGTAGGCCGAGATGTTCATCGTCATCAGGAAGTTGTCGAGCGTTGTGTCGTAGAACTTGCCGCGCAGCTGGTTCTTGTCGGAATAGCCGATAGCGTGGACGATGAAATCGATCGTCGGCCAGCGGGCCTTCAAAGTCTCGAACGTCTGATCAAGCGCATCCATGTCGGACACGTCGCATTCGATCAGGAAATCGCTGCCAAGGCTGGCGGCCAATGGGCGCACGCGCTTTTCCAGCGCTTCGCCCTGATAGGAGAAGGCGAGTTCGGCGCCATGTTCATGCAATTGCTTGGCAATGCCCCAGGCCAGCGACTTGTCATTGGCGAGGCCCATGATCAGGCCACGTTTGCCTTGCATAAGTCCGGTCATGCGTTTTCGTTCTCGCTTCTTGTATCGTTCCCGGCGCCCGGTCGCAGTGCGCGGACGCGATTGTCGACCTGGCCCAGCATGTCCCGCTCTTCCGGTGTTTCGGCAAGTGCGGCGTTGAGTTCGGCTCCTACAACCATCCCTAAGCCGACAAGCCAGAAAAAGAAAAGGGCGATCATGATTCCGGCAAGGCTGCCATAGGTGAGATCATAGGAGAAAAACGTCCGCAATGCACCCGGAAGCGCGGTGGTAACGGCAATCCACCATGCTGTGACGAACAGCGCGCCCGGCCACTTGGGATAATCGCGCCCGCGATAGCTGCCGGGTGTCAGCGAAATGAACAGCAGCCATAGCGCGCCATAGAGCACCGCGGCCGGAATGAAGCGTGACAGCGCGAGGCCGGAGACGAGATCGCCGAACTGCGGCAGGAAAGCCTCGATCACTTCCTGCGCCGCGCCGATCAGCACTTGCGCGAAGATTGCCAGCAGAATCAGCACCACCGATGCGATGATGATTCCCGTGGACATCAGGCGATAACGCCAGAAAGCGTGTTCCCAATGCGTGCCATAGGCCCGGCGCAGGATGTCACGAATGGTTTCCACCAGACTGCCCACGGTCCACAGGCCGACCAAGCCGCCGATCCACAGCAGCCACCCGCTGCGCGCCTCGATCACGCTGCGGGCCACAGGTTCGATGGTGGCGGCAACAACCGGGGGGAGAGCGATCAGCACCGTATCGATGGCAGCGGCGCGCTGGCTGGCTTCTCCGATCAGGGAAAACAGTGCGGCACTGGCGATGAAGAAAGGGAACAGCGCGATCACGATCATATAGGCAAGGTTGCCTGCATGGATCGAACCATCGTTGAACACGCCGGTCCATACGCGCTTGACCACTTCCCACGCGCGACTCCCCGGACCAAGCCGTTCGCGCGCTTCGACAAGCCCCTCGCGCCAGCGCAGCGCTTCTTCGCGACGGGCTTCGGGTGAAAGGTTGGGCATGTCGAGCAGCGCGTGCTGTTCGCAAGGAGCATCACCCGGCGGTGGTTGGCCGGGTTCGCTCACGCCTTGTTCCTGTCCTCAGACACCAAGTTTGTCGCGAAGGTTGCGCATGTCGGCCCAACCATCGAGACGCGCTTTCAGATCCATGTCTTCGGCAGGAATATCTATCTGGAGTGTGACCAGCTGGTCGCCCCGCGTCCCGTCCTTGCGGGAAAAGCCCCGGCCTTTGAGGCGCAGCGTGCGCCCGCTGGAACTTCCCGGCGCAACCGTGAGCATGACCGCGCCATCCACGGTGGGCACTTTCACTTTCGCGCCGCCCACCGCTTCGGACAGGGTGATCGGCAGATCGAGCCGGATGTTGTCGCCATCGCGCTCGTAAAACGGATGGCTGCCGATCTCGATGGTCACGATCGCATCGCCACTGCCGCCGGGGCCAGGTTCACCCTTGCCGCCAAGGCGCATCTGCTGACCGTTTTCAAGGCCAGCAGGCAGCTTGAGGTCGACGGATTTGCCATCGGACAAGGTGATGCGCTGATTCGCGCGCGTCGCTGCATCGATGAACGAGACTTGCAGGCGATAGCTGACGTTCGCGCCCTTGGGCGGTGGGCCACGGCGTGCGCCGCCGCCCATGCCGCCCCCACCCATTCCTCCACGTCCGCCGAACAGGCCTTCGAAGATATCGCCGATGTCGATGCCTTCGGCACCGCCGCCGAAGCCGCCTTCGAAACCGCCATCGTGGCGGAATCCGCCTTGCTGACCGCGAAAACCGCCACCACCGCCAAAGCCACCGCCAAACGGGCCAGCGGGATTGCCATCGGCGTCGATTTCGCCCCGGTCGAACTTGGCCCGCTTGTCCTTGTCGGACAGCAGGTCATAGGCGCGCGTCACTTCGGAGAAGCGTTCGGCCGCCTTGGGGTTATCCTTGTTGGTATCCGGGTGCAGTTCCTTGGCCAGCTTGCGATAGGCGGACTTGATGTCCTTCTCGCTCGCGCTGCGGGGAACGCCCAGAATTGAATACGGATCTGCCATGTGCGCATAGCTAGGGCGCGCAAAGCCCGCCCGCAAGGCTGGCTTTCCTACTTCGCGATGAGGGAGTAGGCCGGGACCATGCAATTGATCCCGGTCATTGAGAGGCGCAGTGCACAAGGCCGGAGGCTTCGCCAAAGCAGGGACATTGTACGATGCCCCAAAGGCTCCTGACTGTTTCTTTCAGGACAGTGTAAACCCCGTAAACCCTTTCAGGAAAAGCCCGTGAAACCTGAACAGAATTCCGATGCCATTCCGCACGCCGATCCGATTGCGATCTTCGAATCCTGGTTTTCGGAAGCCAAACTGGCCGAACCGAACGACCCGAACGCGATGGCGCTGGCGACAGCCACGCCAGATGGCCTGCCTTCGGTGCGGATGGTGCTGCTGAAGGGCCACGGCCCGGACGGTTTCGTGTTCTACACCAACTTCCACAGCCGCAAGGGCGGTGAACTGGCGGCGAATGGCCATGTTGCGCTGCTGTTTCACTGGAAGTCGCTGCGCCGCCAGATTCGCATCGAAGGCGCGATTGCAGAGGTCAGCGCGACCGAAGCCGATGCCTACTTCGCCAGCCGCCATCCCGAATCGCGGCTCGGCTCTGCTGCATCGGACCAGTCGCGCCCGCTGCCTGATCGACAGGCCTATCTTGATCGCGTTGCGGCGCTGCGGGCCGCATATCCCGATGGCAACGTGCCGCGGCCCGCGCATTGGTCTGGTTATCGCGTGAGGCCTTCAGCAATCGAGTTCTGGCAGGACCGCGACTATCGCCTGCACGAACGCCGCCGGTTTGTTGCCGATGGCGCAGGTGGGTGGACCAGCAGCCTGCTTTATCCCTAAGGATGCGCCATGACCGCACATCACAATGACCTGAACAGGAAAGCCGCGCTTGCCAGCATCGCCGTTGCCGTGCTGCTGGTGGGTATGAAGGCGTGGGCGGTCATTTCTACCGGCTCGACCGCCATGCTCGGCAGCCTTGCCGATACGGCGCTGGATCTGGTCGCGAGTATTGCCACGCTGCTGGGCGTGTGGGTCGCCTCGCAACCGGACGATCACAATCACCGCTTCGGGCATGGCAAGGCCGAGGCGCTGGCGGCGATGTTTCAGGTGGTGCTGATCTCGATATCGGCCATCGGCCTTGCCTTCCGGGCCATCGGCCAGTTTCTGGGGCAGGCGCAAGTGGCCGAAGCGGAATCGGGCGTGATCGTTTCGACCATTGCGCTTGGTGCCACGGTGGCGCTCCTGGCCTATCAGCGCCATGTGATCCGGCAGACCGGCAGCCTTGCGATCAGCACGGACAATGTGCACTACAAATCCGATCTGTTCCTGAACCTTGCGGTCATCGCGGCGCTGGTGCTCGATACATGGCTGGGGATCACCGGCGCGGACGCGGTCTTCGCTTTCGGCATTGCACTGTGGCTGGCGTGGGGCGCATGGGGCGCTTCGCAGGAAGCGGTGGACCAGCTGATGGACCATGAATGGCCGCTCGAAAAGCGGGAACGCTTTCTGGAAGTGGTGGCGCAGCATCCCGAATTGAAAGGGCTGCACGATCTGCGCACGCGGACGAGCGGCAATCGCGATTTCGTTCAGTTCCATGTCTGGGTGGACGGGCGCATGACGGTAACAGAGGCGCATCGGGTTATGGACGAGATCGAGGACAAGCTGACGGCGGCCTTTCCTGGCGTTGAAATCCTTATCCATCCCGATCCCGAAGGGCTGGTCGACGAAGGCATGATCGGAGCCGAGAACCTTCTGGAAACCGGCCCGGACGGCACCAGTCCTGCCATCCTTGCGCAAGGAGCGCCCGGCAAGTGAATAACAAGGTTCCCTATTTCCACATCGATGCTTTCACTGCCAAGGCGCTGGCCGGCAACCAGGCGGCAGTAATGATGCTGGAAGCCTGGCCGGACGATGCCACGCTGCAGGCAATCGGCGCGGAAAACATGTTTGCCGAAACCGCGTTTCTTGTGCCGGACCACACCGGTGAAGCCGATTTCGAACTGCGCTGGTTCACGCCCGCCGTGGAAGTGGTGATGTGCGGTCATGCCACATTGGCATCAGGGCACGTGGTGCTGGCGCAAGACCCCATGCGCGGGCGCGTGACTTTTGCCACGCGTAAGGTCGGGATTCTGGAAGTGGCGCGCGATGGCGATCGCTATGTCCTGTCGCTACCGGTCGTATCGACTTCGCCGGGCAGCTTTGACGCGGCTGTGCCGCTGCTGGGCACCCCGGTGCCGGACGAAGTGTGGCAGTGCGCGGGCTATAACCTGTTCGTCTATCCCAGCGCTGCCGATGTCCTTGCGCTTGCACCTGATTTCAAGGCGCTGCTGCAATTCGGGGACGTGCAGTTCATCGCCACGGCACCGGGCATGGGGCACCCGTCGGGAGCCGATGTTGTCAGTCGGGTGTTCGTACCCGGCGGCGGAGTCGATGAAGACGCGGCAACGGGTTCGGCCCACGCAGCGCTGACGCCGCTGTGGGCGCACAAGCTGGGGCACGATGCGTTCGCCGCGCATCAGGCTTCGGCACGCGGTGCGGATTTCGCCTGCCGTCTGGCAGGGGATCGCGTGCTTCTGGGCGGCGACTGTGTGACCGTGGTCGAAGGGCTGTTCCGTCTTCCTTAGCGGTAAAGCGCCACCACATCGGCAAGGCCATCGACCACCTTGCCAAGCTGATCGTCCTGCGTCTTGCCAAGACGGACGATGGTCAGTTTGCGTGAAGGGCTGACCAGCACATATTGGCCGAGATGGCCGATGCAGGCGTAGAGGTCTTTCGGGCCACGATCCGGGAAAAGCGCCGGTTCGCCGTGCGTCGCGTTTCTATTCAGCCAGATCTGCGCGCCGTACTGGGCCTCGCGCGGGGAAGGCGTGACCATGAATTCGATCCATTGGCGCGGCATGATCTGCGCGCCCTTGACCGAACCCTTGTTGCGCAGAAATTCGCCGAACTTGCCCCAATCGCGCGCGTTGCCGTGAATCAGCGAACCGCCGACGAGCGTTCCGGTGGCATCGAATTCGGGCAACATCGACTTCATCCCCGCCGGTTCGAACAGGCGCGTGCGCAAGTATTCTGCCACCGCATTGCGGCGACTTTCGGCTTCGGGCGCAGGGGTGAGCACGCGTGCGGCAAGGTCGGCAAGGATCACGCTGGTCGCGCTGGAATATTCGAACTTGCGGCCTGGCTCAGCCTCAAGCGGCTGGTCTTCGGCATAGCGGGCCATATCATCGCGCCCGTCGAGGAACAGCATCCGCACTTCGTCTGATTCGTCAACAGGTTCAATCGCTTCGGCGTGACGCAGGCCGGAACGCATCTGAAGAAGCTGGCGCAGCGTGATTTCGCCACGCGGATCGCCGGGGCGTTGCCACGCGGGGACCGGCGCGGTTTCGTCCAAACGCAGCCGACCATCGGATACGAGCATACCGATCATCACGCCGGTAACCGATTTGGCCATCGACCAACTGACGAAGCGCGTATTCTCGTGGTAACCTTCGGCATAGCGTTCTGCCACGATCCGACCGCCGCGCATGACGATCACTGCGCGGGTTTCCCCCATTTCGGGTGCGAAAAGCGCATCGATCGCGCGGGCGAGCTTTTCACGGTCCGTTCCCGGCGATTTTACGACTGCTTTCAACGCCTGATCGGAAAGCGGTGGCGGCCCTTCGGGCGCATTCGTCCCCTGCGAACAACTGCCAAGGGCTGGCAGCAGCGCAAGTGCAAGGATAAGGGAGAGCGAACGGCGGGCCATCGGGTCCGTACTTTCGACCAGAATCGGCAGTAATGGCAACCGGCAACCACAGTTCCCCCACAGCTCCGTCCCTGACGATTGGACCAAAACGGCGCTGGTGGCTGCGCATCGTCCTTGTCGTGCTGGCGCTGGTGTTGATCGCGCTGGCGGTATTCTGGTCATCCATCCGCAGTTACGCGATGACGGGAACCAGCTATGGTGCGCGGGTTGCCTGTTCGTGCCGCTATGCCGGAGGGCGCGATCTTTCAGATTGCCGGAAAGACTTCGAGCCGGGAATGGAACTGGTGAGCCTGAGCGAGGACAGCGACGCCAAGAACGTGACGGCGCGTTTCGCGCTGATGTTCAGCCAGACCGCTACCTACAAGGAAGGCTGGGGCTGCGTGCTGGAGCCGTGGAAGTAGATGAGGAAATCCAGCGTTCGGTCGAATCGATCCAGCCGCCACCAATGACCCGTTCACCCGCATAGATGACCGCTGCCTGTCCGGGGGCCACGCCGTATTCCGGTTGGGTGAAGCGGATCGTGGTTGTTGCGCCGAGGCCGAACGGACCTTCGAGAATGATCGGCACCGGTTTGGCCAGTGAGCGCACTTTTGCCGTGAGCGGGCCTTCGGGAAGCGGGCCGATCCGGTTGGTTTCGGTGATGATCGCGCTGCCGACTGCCAGCATCGGGCGCGGGCCGACCAGCACGCGGCGCGACGGGGCATCAAGGCCGATCACATAGAGCGGTTCTGGCTGGCCGCCGATTTCAAGGCCCCGGCGCTGACCCACGGTATAGTGAATGATTCCGCGATGGGTGCCCAGCACGTCGCCGGTTGCCGCGTGGACGATCTCGCCCGGCGCTTCGCCTTCGGGACGGACGGCGCGGACGATCTTGGCATAATCGCCATCGGGCACGAAGCAGATATCCTGACTGTCCGGCTTGGCAGCAACGACAAGGCCCATCGCTTCGGCCATGCGGCGCGTTTCGGTCTTGGGCAGGCCGCCCAAGGGGAAGCGCAGGAAGGCAAGCTGTTCCGCGGTTGTGCCATAGAGGAAATAGGACTGGTCGCGCGCAGGATCGGCGGCGCGGTGCAGTTCGGGGCCATGAGCAGCCATCACGCGGCGCACGTAATGCCCGGTGGCGAGGCAATCTGCGCCGAGTTCGCGCGCCATTGCCAGCAGGTCCGTGAACTTCGGCCCCATGTTGCAGCGGACGCAGGGGATCGGGGTGCGGCCATTGAGGTAATCATCGGCGAAGCGTTCGACCACTTCCTCACGGAAGCTCGATTCGTGGTCGAACACGTAATGCGCGATACCGAGTCGGTCGGCCACGGCCCGTGCATCGCGGATATCATCGCCTGCGCAGCACGCGCCCTTGCGCCCGGTGGCGGCACCGTAATCGTAAAGCTGCAGCGTTACGCCGATGACTTCTGCGCCCGTGGCTGCAGCCATGCCCGCAACGACCGAGCTATCGACCCCGCCGGACATGGCAACGACGATGCGCCGCGCGGCAAGCGGGCCGGCGAGATCGAAAAGGCTGGAGGTATCGGAGTCTGCGAACATCGGCGCGCCATAGGCGGATTCCCTCCCTAGCGCAAAATCGAAGAAGCAACCCTTTGGGGCGACACAAAAATGCGATGACCTGAACAAAAGGTAAGTGCGGCCTTTACCGGACCTTAGCCATCTCGCCCCTAGAAGGCTTGGCGATGGACATGAGCTTTGAGAATCCTGCCGCCTGGGCACTGAACGATGTTGCGCCCGACGCAACATACGGGCTGCGTCCGGTGACGTGGCACGGCCTGTGTGCGCAGATCACGGCCATGCAGGACTTGCGCCGTGCGCTGGCACACACGCCCGTGCAGACTGAGGCAGGAGTGACCAGCAGCTTCGATGCCGGAACCGCCAAACTCATTGCAGCCGGGTTTTCGGGCATTCCGGCGCAGGAGGCAATGTATGAAGGTCCTGTTAACCCAAACTCTTCAGTGAATGGCAAAGCCCTTTTTGCCAAATCGGATGACGCAATGACCGGGGTCTGGACGGACCGCGCTGAAGCACGAGATTGACATGATCGAGAACCAGAAAATCCGCCCGGCACAAGTGATCGGCCCGCTCGGCGAGCCGCTGACAGTCGACAGCCTGCCGCCGCCGAGCACCACCCGCTGGGTCGTTCGCCGGAAGGCCGAAGTCGTGGCTGCCGTTAACGGTGGTCTGCTGACGATCGACGAAGTTTGTGAACGCTACAGCCTGACGCTCGAGGAATTTGCCTCATGGCAGCGCGCGGTAGACCGTTCGGGGATGCAGGGGCTGCGTGTGACCCGTATCCAGCATTACCGTGATCTGTACGAGCGCCAGCTCAAATACTGATCGCTTTCACCAGCTCCATCCGCGGCGGCCGTCTCCTTCGGGAGGCGGCCGTTGTTCTTTGGGGCATCTGGAAAGGTCAATGCGATCAGCTGAAAAGCACGGCCTTCAGCGTTACAGAAAGTTACAGGTGCAAGAAAGACACGCGCTCCGTTTTGGCGTAAGTCCCTCGTCGAGACTGAATTGCGCCTCGTCGGATCGAAGTCTATTGCTGTTGTCCGACCTGCCATAGGGGCAGTGCCGCAATGCTTGCGGCTAGTGCGTTATGAATGTAACACACCAACTTGAGCAGAAGGGGCCAGCCTTCGCTCCGGTGCGGTTAAGATGCCAGCGCGGCAAGATGCCAAAGTGGTAGATTGCCGTAGCGGGGGGATGGCAGAGAAAAGCATGAACTACGAATCGACCATTGACGCCGATGCAGCACGCGAAATCAACACTTTTGACGGTGGTGATGACGAGGCAAAGTCCGCGAGGCGGCGCAACTGGCTGATTGCTGGTGTGGTGCTGGCTGTGCTGGTGATTGCCTGGTACTTCATGCATGATAGCAACTCTGCAACCACGCAGAACGGTGGTGCCGCGCAGGCGCAGGTCGTGACCGTGGTGGTTCCTGGCCAGACGACGATTGCCAACACCATCACTGCCAGCGGCACGATCGCCGCTCGCCGCGAAATGCCGGTTGGCGTTGCGGGCGAAGGCGGGCAAGTTCTGCGGGTTCTGGTGGATGCTGGTGACTGGGTTCAGGCGGGCCAAGTGCTGGCCGTGATCGACCGCGCGGTGCAGGGCCAGCAGATTGCCAGCCAGGCTGCGAACGTCGAAGTGGCTGCCGCCGATGCGCGGCTGGCGCAGGCGAATCTGGATCGTGCGCTCAAACTGGTGGAGCGCGGCTTCATCTCCAAGGCTGATGTGGATCGGTTGACCGCAACCCGTGATGCGGCCGTGGCTCGTGTGGGCGTGGCGCGTGCCGGGCTTGGCGAACTGCGCGAACGTGCCGCGCGGCTGAACATCGTTGCTCCGGCGGCGGGCCTTGTGCTGACGCGCGCGGCTGAGCCGGGCCAGATCGTCAGCCCCAGCGCTGGTGTGCTGTTCTCGATGGCGCGGGACGGGCAGATGGAAATGCAGGCGCGCCTGTCCGAAGCCGATCTTGCGCGGCTTTCGGTGGGGGCCACCGCCGAGATCACACCGGTAGGGGCGACCCGCAGCTTCAAGGGTGAGGTGTGGCAGGTTTCCCCCACGATTGATCAGACCACGCGCGAAGGTATTGCCCGCATCGCGCTGTCCTATGACAAGGATCTGCGTCCCGGCGGGTTTGCCACGGCGCAACTGCGCGCAGGCACGATCACTGCCCCGCTTCTTCCCGAATCCGCGATCCTGAGCGACGAAAAAGGCTCGTTCGTCTATGTGGTCGATGCTGACAACAAGGCGCAGCGTCGCGCGGTGAAGACCGGCGAGGTCAGCCAGCGCGGGATTGCCGTGATGGAAGGTCTGAACGGGCGCGAGCGCATTGTGTTGCGTGCGGGCGGATTCCTCAATCCGGGCGACAAGGTTCAGCCGGTACTGGCGAAGTAGGGTTCGGATATGAACTTTCAGAACATATCGGCCTGGTGCATCCGCAATCCGGTCGTCCCGATTGTCATCTTTCTTGGCCTGACGCTGGCGGGTCTGGTGTCCTTCATGCAGATGAAGGTGCAGGACAATCCCGACATCGAATTCCCGATCGTGATCGTCCAGATCTCGCAACCGGGTGCTGCGCCGACCGAAATCGAGAACCAGATCACGCAGCGCGTTGAATCTGCGGTGCGTTCGATCGCCGGGGTCGATACGCTGACCTCGACCGCTTCGGAAGGCAGCAGCCAGACGCAGGTCCAGTTCAAGATCGGGCAGGATATCAACGCTGCCGTTAATGAGGTGAAGAATCAGGTCGACCAGATCCGTTCGGATCTGCCCGAAGGCATTCTTGAGCCGCAAGTATTCAAGGTCGAAACATCGTCGAATCCGATTGCCTATTTCGCGGTCGCGGCTGACGACATGACGATCGAGCAGCTTTCATGGTTCATCGACGATACCATTGCCAAGCGACTGCTGACCGTACCCGGCATGGCCGAAGTAAGCCGCTCGGGCGGGGTGAGCCGCGAGATCGCGGTTACGCTCAACCCTGCGAAGATGAATGCGCTCGGCGTGACGGCCAGTCAGGTCAACGCAGCGCTGCGTCAGGTCAATATCAACGCGGCGGGCGGCAAGACCGAAGTGGCCGGATCGCGCCAGTCGGTGCGCGTGCTGGGCAATGCGCAATCGGCCTATGACCTGTCGCAGACCGAAATCACGCTGGGCGCCAATCGCCGCATTCGCGTGGCCGATGTTGCCGACGTGCGCGACAGCTACAGCGAACTGACATCCAATGCCAAGTTCAACGGCAAGCAGGTCGTTACTTTCTCGATGTCGCGCGCGCGCGGTGAATCCGACGTCTCGGTCTACGAAGGCGCGCTTGAGGAGATGGCGAAGCTGGAGAAGGAACAGGGCGGCAAGATTCATTTCGAACTGCTGTTCACTTCGGTAGGCTACACCAAGGACCAGTACCGTTCATCGATGAATGCGATGGTCGAAGGCGCGGTGCTGGCGGTTATCGTCGTGTTCTTCTTCCTGCGCGACTGGCGCGCGACGATCGTTTCGGCAATCGCCATTCCGCTGTCCTCGATCCCGACGTTCTGGGTTCTTGATCTGATGGGCTTCACGCTCAACCAGATGTCGCTGTTGGCCTTGGGGTTGGTCGCAGGCGTGTTGGTGGACGATGCGATCGTGGAGATCGAGAATATCGTCCGGCATATGAGGATGGGCAAGACGGCCTATCAGGCCTCCATCGATGCCGCCGACGAAATCGGCCTTGCCGTTGTGGCGACGACATTCTCTATCGTTGCGGTGTTCTTCCCCGTGGCGCTTATGCCGGGCGTATCGGGCCAGTTTTTCAAGAACTTCGGCCTCACCGTCGTCATCTCGGTGCTGTTCTCGCTGCTGGTGGCGCGCATGATCACACCGATGGTCGCCGCCTATTTCCTGAAGGCACATGGCGAGGCAGAACACGGTGGCGGGCCGTGGATGGACAAGTACATGAAGGTGCTGGGCTGGTCGCTCGATACGTCGAAAGCCAAGGCCTATCGCGCCGAGCATCCGCGCCGCCGGTTCCGGGCAAGACTGCGTGACCATCGCCTGTGGATGATGGGCATCGGCTTTGCTGCGCTGATGCTCACCTTCGTGATGTTCGCCACGATACCGGCACAATTCTTCCCTGACACTGACAGCGATTCTAGCACGGTGACCATCGAAATGGTGCCGGGCACGACTCTGGTACAGACCGAGCGCAAGGTTGCCGAGATTTCGGCGCTGCTGGCAAAGCAGCAGGAGGTGGAATCCCAACTCGCGTCCGTGCGGGAGGCGCGTGGCAACATCTATGTCAACTTGCGCAAGGACCGGGTGCGCAGCAGCCTTGATTTTGAACGCGAACTGACGCCGCAGTTGCAGAAGATCGCGGACGTCCGAGTCAACTTCCAAGCGCAGGGGCCGGGCGGGCCGGGCGGCGGTTCGGGGCGTCCGATCAGCATCATGCTGGCCGGGTCTGATCCCGATCTGCTGCAGAAGACCGCGCAGACGCTGGTCGATCAGATGAGTGGGCTGTCACTGGTCGTCGCGCCGCGTATCAGTGCGGACTTGCGCCGTCCTGAAGTGATCATCACGCCGCGTCTTGATCTTGCCGCAAATCTGGGCGTAACGACGCAGACGCTGAGCCAGGTGATCCGCATCGCGACGCAGGGCGAAATCGATCAGAACAGCGCCAAGTTCTCGCTTTCCGACCGGCAGGTGCCGATCCGGGTAAAGCTGCCTGAAGAATCGCGCCGCGATCTTTCGACGATCGCCAACCTGCCGGTGCCGACCACCACGGGTTCGGTCCCACTTTCGCGCGTGGCCGAAATCAGCTTCGGATCCGGTCCGACGCAGATCCAGCGTTATAATCAGAGCCGCCGCGTCTTTGTAGGTGCCGACTTGCCACCGGGCGTGGTCAAGGGTGATGCAATGACCGCGATCATGAAACTGCCGGTGATGCAGAACCTGCCACAAGGCGTTTCGAACACCGCGGCTGGCGAAGACAAGTTCCAGGCCGAAATGCTGAACAACTTCATGATCGCCGTGGCCGCTGGCATCCTGCTGGTTTTCTCGGTGCTTGTGCTGCTTTACCACCGGTTCATCTCGCCGCTTGTCAACATGGGGTCGCTGTTCCTTGCCCCTCTGGGTGGCCTGATCGCTGTTGCCCTGACCGGGGGGGCGCTGTCTCTGCCGGTGTTCATCGGCATCCTGATGCTGTTCGGCATCGTCGCCAAGAACTCGATCCTGCTGATCGACTTTGCGCTGGAAGAGATGGCTACGGGCAAGAACAAGTTGGAGGCCATCACCGAGGCGGGGCACAAGCGTGCGCAGCCGATCATCATGACCACCGTGGCGATGGTTGCGGGCATGATCCCGACGGCGGTTTCGGTTGGCGGCGATGGCGGATGGCGCGCGCCGATGGGCATCGTGGTGATCGGTGGCCTGACGCTTTCGACCGCGCTGACCCTGCTGATCGTGCCAGCGGGCTTCAGCCTTGCCGACGGGTTGGAAAAGCGTATCGGCCCGTGGCTGGCGCGGCATGTCCTCGGGCATGAACCCGAACCGGCGCCAGTAGCCGCTCCGGTCCCGGCAATACCTGCGCGGCGGAACGAACCGCAACATGAGGCATTTCCGGCGGAGTGACCGCTGAACCTTCAGATACGGCCGGGGCTTTGGCTCCGGCCCCGCGCGGACCGAACCGCACTCTGTTCGGACGCGCCCTTCCTTTGGGAACAGGTGCGCCAGTAGACAGGGCGCGGCGGATGCGCGTGGTTGCCACAAGCCTGCTGCTGGCGATGGCTGTCATCTATGCGGTGACACGTCATTACGAAGGCGTCCATCCGGCACTGGGCTTCGTACGCGCTTTTGCCGAAGCGGCGATGGTTGGCGGTCTGGCAGATTGGTTTGCGGTTACGGCACTGTTCCGCCATCCGCTGGGTTTGCCGATCCCGCACACGGCGATCATCCCGGAAAACAAGGATCGCATTGCCGATACGATGGCAGCGTTCCTGCAGAACAATTTTCTCACGCCCGCCGTTGTTGCGCGGCGCATGGGAGCGGTCAACGCAGCGGTGGCACTGGGCGGGTTCCTTGCCGATCCGCGCACGGGCGAAAGCCGGTTGCGCGATGGCGCGGCAGGGCTGGTGGCCGATGTCCTGGAATCGCTCGATCCTGAAGAGCTGGGGGGCCTCGCCAAGGGTGCGTTGCGCGCGCAGCTTGAAAAGCTGGAGCTTTCACCCTTGCTTGGTCAGTTGCTTGGCGCGGCAATTGCCGATGGGCGGCACATGCCGGTGATCGAAAGCCTGATCCGCAAGACGGCGGAGACGATCGAGGCCAATGAGGCTCTGATCCAATCCACGATTCACGAACGCGCCAACACAATCCTGCGCTGGACCGGGCTGGACGAAAAGCTGGCAAACGCCATCCTTGATGGACTGTACAAATTGCTCGCGGAAACGCTGGTCGTTCCTGATCATCCGCTGCGCCGGAAGATCGAGGAAGGGCTGGCGACGTTGGCGCATGATCTGGTCCACGATGCGGAAATGCGCGCGCGCGTGGAACGGATGAAGCAGGAAGTGCTGGCCAACCCGGCATTTGCGCGTTGGCTTGACGCCCTGTGGGAACGTGGAAGGATCAAGTTGCTGCAAATGGTCCGCAATCCCGGCGGTGCCTTGGGCGGGCAGCTTGGCGCAAGTGTGGCCGAACTCGGCAATGCGCTGCAGCGGGATGTGCGTCTGCAGCGCATGGTCAACCGCTTTGCCCGGCGAACGATGGTGGGCGTATCGACCCGATATGGCGCGCAGATCGTGCGCCTTGTTTCCGAAACGGTGAAGCGTTGGGATGCCCGCACGGTGACCGACCGCATCGAAGGCGCGGTAGGGCGCGATCTGCAGTTCATCCGTATCAATGGCACGCTGGTGGGCGGCCTTGTTGGCCTGTTCCTGCATGTGCTGGATGTGACCTTGTGAACACCGATACGCCACGGATTGAAACCGACAGGCTTCTGCTCAGGCTGCCCGGCCCTGAGGATTACCTCCTGCTGCGCGATCTGGTGGCCGACCCGCTGGTGCATCGGTTTCTGGGGCCGCGCCCGAATGATCCAACCACCGACATGTTCAGCCGGGCCTTGCGCGCCGCAGGATCGTGGCAGCTTTACGGCTATGGCCTGTTTCTGGCGTTTGAGCGGGAGAGTGGTGGCTTCGTCGGCCAGCTGGGCATGTTCCATTCCATGCGTGGTTTCGGCAAAGGGATGGACGATGTGGTCGAGGCGGGCTGGATCGTGGCGCGCGAACATTGGGGCAAGGGCTATGCGCAGGAAGGTATGCGGGCCGCGCTGGACTGGTTTGGCCGCACGCACGATGCCAGGCGCATCGCCTGCATGATCGAGCGCGGCAACACTGCGTCGGTAGCCCTGGCCGAAAGACTTGGTTTCTTGCGCTATGACGAGCATCCGCTGGATGACGGGGCGGTCGTCGATCTGTTCGAGCTGAAAGTGCTCTAAGCCGTTTTTCGGGCGAGGAGGTTGGCAACCCGTCGTTGCAATTCCTCTATCGGGAAAGGCTTGGTCAGCACGTCGATCCCCGGCTCCACGTTGCCTTTCTGAAGCACCACATTATCGGCATAGCCGGTGACGAAAAGCACGCCGAGTTCAGGTTGGCGCCGCCGTGCTTCGTCAGCCACCTGCCGTCCGTTCAGACCGCCGGGCAGGCCGACATCGGTTACCAGAAGATCGATTGGTGGCATCCGATCAAGCAGGGTGAGAGCCGAGGCGCCGTCTGCCGCAGCAACGCAATGAATGCCGAGCAGGCCCAGTCCGTCGATCATCATCATGCGCACGGTGGGTTCATCGTCCACAACCAGCACCGTCGCATCAGGCAGGGCGTGTGGTGCACTGGCCGCGTCGGCAGGGACTGTCGCTTCGATCTCGCCCTTATGGCGTGGCAGGTAGATGCGCACATCGGTGCCCTGTCCATGCCGTGACCGGACACGGACCAGCCCGTTGCTTTGCCGCGCGAAGCCATAGACCATCGACAGGCCCAGCCCGGTGCCCTGTCCGGTCGGCTTCGTGGTGAAAAACGGCTCGAAAACGCGATCGATATCTTCGGGTGCGATGCCCACGCCATCGTCGCCGACCATGATCGTGACGTAATCGCCCGGTTCCAGCCCGCGCTTGCTGGCCTCGGCATCGTAAAGCGAAGCGTTCTGCGTGGTTATCGTCAGCGTTCCGCCATCGGGCATGGCATCACGCGCGTTGATGCACAGGTTGAGCAGGGCGTTTTCAAGCTGGTTGGCATCCACCAGCGTTGGCCATAGTGCGGGGTCGGCGTGCACCTTCACCGTTATGGAGGGGCCCGTCGTGCGACGAACCAGATCGATGAACTCTTCCAGCAGTCGATTGGCGTGTGTGGGGCGCGGTGAAAGCGTCTGGCGGCGTGAAAAGGCGAGCAGGCGATGGGTAAGCGCGGCGGCGCGGTGCGCAGCGCCCAGCCCCGCTTCCACATAACGTGGCAGATCGGCCACGCGGCCCTGATCAACCCGCCGCCCGATCATTTCCAGCGCACCGGTAATCCCAGCCAGCAGATTATTGAAATCGTGGGCAAGGCCACCGGTAAGTTGGCCGACCGCTTCCATCTTCTGCGCCTGCCGCAGCGCGGATTCAGCGCGTTCGCGCTGATCCAGTTCTTCGGCAACGCGCTGTTCGAGCGTTTCATTAAGCTGATGAAGGGCGCTTTCGGCGGTGACCCTCTCGGTCACGTCCTTGAACAGGACGGCCACAAGGCGATCTTCGAACGCTCCGATGCGGAAAGATGAGACTTCAAGATGGCGTCCGGTTGCGACGAGTTCGTTGCGAAACCGGATAGGCTCGCCCGTGCGCAGCACCTTGCCGTAAAACGCAATCCAGTCGTCCGCCTCGTCCGGCACCATTTCGCGCAAGTGTTGCCCGACCACGTTCGGGATGCCGGTGTGGCGTTCATAGGCGGGATTGGCGAGGACGTGGACATAATCGCTTAATGGGCCGTGCGGACCATCGAGAAACTCGATCACGCAAAAGCCATCATCCATATTTTCGAACAGGATGCGATAGATTTCGCGATCCACGGCCGCTGGGCGGAGCGATGGATACGCCGCTGCCGCCCGCTCCATCATGGCCGAAGTTCGGCTGCTTTTGAAGGGCGGGCACAGTTCATCGCAGGTAAAACGCAATTCGACGCACCCGGTTCCCGAACATTAAATTGATATAAAAAGAGCCGGAAGGATCGCTCCTTCCGGCTCTGATTTTTTCAGCGTAGGCTGGCTTGGACTTAGAAGTCCATGCCACCCATACCGCCCATGCCGCCACCCATCGGGGGCATCGCGGGCTTGTCGTCAGGACGTTCGCTGATCGCCGCTTCGGTGGTGATCAGCAGGCCCGAGACCGAAGCTGCATCCTGAAGCGCGGTGCGCACGACCTTGGTCGGGTCGATCACGCCAGCGGCCTTCAGGTTTTCATAGGTGTCGGTTGCAGCGTTGAAGCCCTGATTTTCATCGTCTTCACGCAGCAGGTTGCCCGAAACCACAGCGCCGTCATGGCCAGCGTTTGCGGCGATCTGACGGATCGGCGCCTGGATCGCGCGACGCACGATGTCGATGCCCTTGGTCTGATCGTCGTTCGCGCCCTTGACGCCTTCCAGCGCCTTGGTTGCATAGAGCAGGGCCGTACCGCCGCCCGAAACGATGCCTTCTTCAACCGCAGCGCGGGTAGCGTGGAGCGCGTCATCAACGCGGTCCTTGCGTTCCTTCACTTCGACTTCGGTCGCACCGCCAACCTTGATCACGGCAACGCCGCCAGCCAGCTTGGCCAGACGTTCCTGCAGCTTTTCACGGTCGTAGTCGCTGGTGGTGACTTCGATCTGAGCGCGGATCTGGTCGACACGGCCCTTGATTTCGTCAGCCGAACCGGCGCCGTCGACGATCGTGGTGTTGTCCTTGTCGATCGTGACCTTCTTGGCCTGACCGAGCATGGCGAGCGTGACGGTTTCCAGCTTGATGCCGAGATCTTCGGAGATCATTTCGCCAGCGGTCAGCGTGGCGATATCGCCCAGCATCGCCTTGCGACGGTCACCGAAGCCCGGAGCCTTTACAGCAGCGATCTTCAGGCCACCGCGCAGCTTGTTGACCACGAGGGTCGCCAGCGCTTCGCCTTCGATGTCTTCTGCGATGATCAGCAGGGGACGGCCCGACTGCACAACCGCTTCGAGGATCGGCAGCATCGCCTGCAGCGACGACAGCTTCTTCTCGTGGATCAGGATGTACGGGTTTTCGAGTTCGACCGTCATCTTTTCCGGGTTGGTGATGAAGTAGGGCGACAGGTAGCCGCGGTCGAACTGCATGCCTTCAACGACATCGAGTTCGAATTCGAGGCCCTTGGCCTCTTCCACGGTGATGACGCCTTCCTTGCCGACCTTTTCCATCGCTTCAGCGATCTTCTGGCCAACTTCGATGTCGCCATTGGCCGAGATGATGCCGACCTGCGCGATTTCCGAAGAACCTGCGACCGGGGTCGAACGGGCCTTGAGGTTTTCGACGACCTTGCCGACCGCGATGTCGATGCCGCGCTTCAGGTCCATCGGGTTCATGCCGGCAGCAACCGCGGTCATGCCTTCGCGGACAATTGCCTGCGCCAGAACGGTGGCAGTGGTGGTGCCGTCACCGGCTGCGTCGTTGGCCTTCGAGGCCACTTCGCGCAGCATCTGGGCGCCCATGTTCTCGAACTTGTCCTTAAGTTCGATTTCCTTGGCGACCGAAACACCGTCCTTGGTGATGCGGGGCGCGCCGAAGCTCTTGTCGATCACCACGTTGCGGCCCTTGGGACCGAGGGTAACCTTCACGGCATCAGCGAGAATGTCGACGCCGCGCAGAATGCGTTCACGGGCGTCACGGCCGAACTTTACGTCCTTGGCAGCCATGTTGTGTTCCTTTGAATATCTTGAATTGGGTTCAGGACAGCAGCAGTGATCAGCCGATCACGCCAAGGATGTCCGATTCCTTCATGATCAGCAGGTCTTCGCCGCCAACCTTGACTTCGGTGCCCGACCACTTGCCGAACAGCACGCGGTCGCCAACCTTGACGTCCAACGGGGTGATCGTGCCGTTTTCAGCGCGTGCGCCAGTGCCGGTGGCGACGATTTCGCCTTCAGCGGGCTTTTCCTTGGCGCTATCGGGGATGATGATCCCGCCTGCGGTCTTTTCTTCAGCTTCGACGCGGCGCACCAGCACGCGGTCGTGCAGAGGACGGAAAGTCATGGGTTTGTTCCCTCTTCCATACTAAAAAATGGGGCTTGGCACTCTCACCCAGAGAGTGCCAGCGGCGCGGATATGGGATTATGGCGCTGGACCGTCAATGGGTGTGGCGCAGATTCTTTTCAGGGAAATGAAAGATGCGGCGAAGCGCCTTTTCAATGCGGGAGAAGGCCGAGCCGTGCACGCTGATGCCAGCGCCAGTGCAGCAATCCCGCGACGAACACGAGGCCGACGAGCAAACCGATCCACACGCCAAGGCCTCCGATGGGTGTCAAAAGGCCCAGCAACAGTGCGGCACCGACGCCGGGCACCCAATAGCCAAAAATCGCGATCAGCATGGGCATCCGCGTATCCTGAAGACCACGCAGCATCCCGGCGGCGACCGCTTGCGCACCATCGAACAGTTGGAAGGCGGCGGCGACCACCATGTACTGCAGCGCAAGGGTGACCATCCGCGCGTTCTCTGCCGCGGCGGGATCGATATAGAGGTGTAGCAGCGGGTAGGGGAATGCCAGCATTACGCCGGCAGAGAGCGCCATGAACCCGATGCCAAGCTGTGTAGCGACCTTTCCGGCAAGCGCGATGGCGGCACTGTCACGCGCCCCGAAAGCGAGGCCGACGCGGATCGTGGCGGCCTGGCCTACGCCAAACGGCACCTGAAAGGCGATTGCGGCAAATTGCAGGGCAACCGTGTGAGCGGCCAGTTCCACCTCGCCAATACGGCCCATGACGAAGGCCGCGCCGTTGAACATGCCTGCCTCGGCAACGATAGTCCCGCAGATGGGCAGGCCGATGCGCAGCACTTCGGCAAAGCGCGTCCATTCGGGCTTCCACCACCGGCCCAGCAGGTGATAGCGGTGCAATTGGCGGTCGAAGCGGATGACCAGCGCGAACGCGACCAGCATGGCGGTGCTGGTGATCACGCTGGATATCGCAGAGCCTTGCAGGCCCAGTTCCGGCGCGCCGAGATTTCCGAACACGAATGCCCAGTTCCCCAGCGCGTTGACCGCCACGGCCATGCCGGTGATCGCCGTGCCGATGCCCGGCTTGCCCAGCGTTGCAACCACCGTGCGCAAAAGCGCAGATAGCACCGCAGGAATCGAGGCAAGGCTGAGAACGGCGAGGAACGGCACTGCGCGGGCGATTACGCCGGGATCCTGCCCGGTCAGGCGCATCAATGGTCCGCCCAGCAGGCAGATGCCCATTGCGAAGAGGGCGGCGAGCAGGCCTGCCCATCCCGCCATGCGCACGGTGCGGCGAACTTCGCGCACCGCATGGCGGCGCTGGCCAAGCTCTGCGGCGATAAGAGGGGATGCCGCGCCGACCAGCCCGGTCATCGACCATATCAACAGGCCGAACAGCGAAACCGAGAGCGAGGAAGCCGCCAGCGCTTCGGGGCCGAGGCGGGCGACAAACACGACGTCGACTGCGAAAACCGCCATCTGCAACAGATTGGCACCCACCAGCGGCGCGGCAAGGCGAAGCATTGCGCGCAGTTCATGGGACCAATTATGGGGCGGTTTCTCGAACATAGGGGGCGGGGCATAGGCGGCGCAGCACGGCATGGAAAGCTGGATCGTCCGATAAAGCTGAAGAGGCGCAGAATGGCAGCGTGTCACAAATCGTGTCCGTCGCCCTATGCCTGTTGACCGTATTGTCATGCAGTGACAGCCTGATGAACATGGAGAGAGTCGCCGATAGAGCGCAGGATGCTGCCGAAGGGCCGAAGGCTGCGGCCGACGTGCGTTCAAGCGCCCGAAGCCAGTTGTCCGCTGCGATCAGGCGGATCGCGATGGGGCGTGACTGGCATCACGGCCCAAGGCTGTCGCGATTGGCGGTGCGCGCGGCAACGCTTCTGCTGGTGCTTGCAGCGGTTCAAGCGATTGCCAGCCTCGCGTTCTACAACGTGATCGACAAGGAGACACTGCGCGAGGATCACGCGCGGCGGGTGGCGGAATTGCTGGTCGTGAGCAATCGCCTGCACGAAATCGCGCCCGATGATCTGGCGCGCACGATGAGCACCAGCCATCTTGAGGTGGAACTGTCCCACGTCCCCCGCGCCATATCGGGGACGAGCGAGGAGATGGTCGGCGAAATCCATGCTCACATCCTGCATTGGGAGCCCACGTTGGCCGGAAAGCGGCTGATTTTGGGGCTGGAGCCTTCGCGCTTCGGCTATGGCAATCTTGTGGGGGCAATGCAGTTGCCCAATGGCCACTGGCTGAACTTCCGTTCGCTCGACATCACATCGGGCTGGCCGATTGCCTTGCGCGCTACCGTACTTACGCTGATCACGGCAGTGGTCGGTTTCGCGCTTGCGCTATTGTCCTTGCGCATCATCACGCGGCCCCTGCGGGAACTGACCGATGCGGCGGATGCCATCGGTCAGGGTATGGTGGTGCCTGTGCGGGAAAGCGGACCTGACGATTTGCGCAGCCTTGCGCGTTCGATGAACGGAATGCAGGCGCGCATTGCCGCGACGATGGAAGATCAGGCGCGGTCATTTGAAGCCATCAGCCACGATCTGCGCACGCCGCTTGCGCGCGTGACGATTGCAGCGGACCTGATCGAAGATGCCGAAATCGCGGGATTGGTGCGCGACAGCACGCACGAAATGGAAGCCATGCTGATGTCGTTGCAGCAATATCTGCGGGCGCAGCATATCACTGCGATTCCAACGATGATGGATCTTGGCCTGGCGGTGACCGATCTGTGCGAAGGCGCGTGGCATGGCAAGGTCACGATCGATGCAGCACCTGGCGCGGTTGTGCGCACCTGGCGTGAACCGCTGTTGCTGGCACTACATCCGTTGATCGAGAATGCCGTACACCACGGTGGCCGTGCGCGCATTGCGGTGAAGCCAGACAGTGACGGGCGCTGGCAGGTGATCGTCACCGATACCGGCCCCGGTATTCCCGAAGACCAGTTCGAGCGCATCCTTGCACCATTCTATCGCATCGACGAGGCGCGCGCGAGAGATACGGCGGGATTTGGCTTGGGCATTCCCACGGCGCATCGCCTGCTTCAGCGCTTTGGCGGGGCGCTTGCCTTTGCCAGAGGTGCGGAAGGCGGGCTGGAAGTGACGGTGACCGTTCCTGTCGCGCGGAGCGACGAAGCCGGTTGAATGGGGGAATATTGAAAAGGACAAACAAAAAGGGCGGCCCCTTGCGGAGCCGCCCTTTCCTGTAATTCTGCCCGGAAGACCGGAAAGAAGATTACTTGACTTCGACGGTGCCGCCGGCTTCTTCGATCTTCTTCTTGATGTCTTCGGCTTCAGCCTTCGACACGCCTTCCTTGATCGCCTTCGGAGCGCCTTCGACCAGAGCCTTGGCTTCGGTCAGGCCCAGCGAGGTGATCGCGCGGACTTCCTTGATGACCTGGATCTTCTTGCCACCGTCGCCGGTGAGGATCACGTCAAATTCGGTCTTTTCTTCAGCAGCTTCAGCAGCAGCACCAGCAGGTGCAGCGGCAACAGCAACAGCAGCAGCGGCGCTAACGCCCCATGCTTCTTCGAGAGCCTTGGCGAGGTCAGCGGCTTCGAGGACGGTCAGCTTCGAAAGTTCTTCAACGAGCTTGGCGATATCGGCCATGATATTTCACTCCTGATCTTGTGGTGCCCGCACGCCCGATTGGCGCAGCGAGCGTAAATCGAAAGGACAGTCTTATGCGGCTTCCTTGGCGTAGGCGCCGAAGACGCGAGCCAGCTTCGCTGCCGGAGCAGTGGTGAGCTGGGCGATCTTCGTTGCCGGTGCCTGGATGAGGCCGATGAGCGTGCCACGCAGTTCGTCGAGGCTGGGCATGGAGGCAAGTGCCTTGACGCCAGCTTCGTTGAGAACCTGCGAACCCATTGCACCACCGACGATTTCGATCTTGTCGGTGGTCTTGGCGAATTCGACCACTGCCTTGGCGGCAGCAACCGGATCGACCGATGCAGCGATTGCGGTCGGACCGGTGAAGAGATCACCCAGACCTTCGTAATCGGTGCCTGCGATGGCAAGCTTGGCAAGACTGTTCTTCGCAACCTTGTAGGTCGCGCCCGCTTCGCGGATCTTCGTGCGCAGGGCGGTGGACTGGGCCACCGTCATGCCGAGGTTGCGGGTGATCACCACCGCGCCAGCCTCGTTGAAGACGCCGTTCAGGAACGCGACCGATTCGGCTTTCTGCGAACGATCCATGCCTTTTTCCTTCACAAATGACTGCACGGCGCGAACCGGGCAGTCGGCTACGTTTGTCGATGGCCCGAAGACCACCGGCGAGTCCGTGACAAGGGAAGGAG
>NZ_JBMLSM010000233.1:0-4628 GCF_049240505.1 Novosphingobium sp. | reverse complement strand
TGAACTCGTCCGACACGTCCGAAATGATGATCGGGTTGCGCAGGTCCGGCTTGTCCGAACCATACTTCAGCATCGCTTCCGCATAGGGAATGCGCGGGAAGCTGCCGATGGGCGTCACCTTGCGGCCATTGGCAAACGCTTCGAACACGCCGCCGATCACCGGCTCCATCGTCTCCCAGACTTCTTCCTGCGTGACGAAGCTCATTTCCAGATCGAGTTGGTAGAACTCGCCCGGCAGACGATCGGCACGCGGGTCTTCGTCGCGGAAGCACGGTGCGATCTGGAAGTAGCGGTCGAAACCGGCCACCATCAGCAACTGCTTGTACTGCTGCGGCGCCTGCGGCAGCGCATAGAACTTGCCCGCATGAATGCGGCTCGGCACCAGAAAGTCGCGCGCGCCTTCAGGGCTGGAGGCCGTGAGAATCGGGGTCGAATATTCCGTAAAGCCAGCACCTTCCATGCGGCGGCGCATGTCGGAAATCACCTTGGTGCGCGTCACGATGTTGGCGTGCAGCGTTTCGCGCCGCAGATCGAGGAAGCGATAGCGCAGGCGGATATCCTCAGGATATTCCTGCTCGCCCGCCACCGGCATCGGCAACTCTTCCGCCGCCGAAAGCACGGTCGCACCGCGCGCATAGACTTCGATCGCACCCGTGGGGAGATTGGCGTTCACAGTGCCCTCCGACCGCGCTTTCACATCGCCATCGATCGTCACCACGGACTCAACGCGCAAGCCTTCAAGGATCGGCAGCGCCGGGCTGTCCACGTCGGCAACGATCTGCGTCATGCCATAGTGATCGCGCAGATCGACGAACAGCACACCGCCGTGGTCGCGCTTGCGATGTACCCAGCCCGAAAGGCGGACGCTCTGCCCGACATCACCGCGCGAAAGGGCGCCGCAGGTATGGGAACGGTAAAGGTGCATTGAAACTCTTTCCAATCGGTCTGCAATCGGGCAGGGGAAACTCTCGCGGCTAACAGGCGATGGCCGCGCATTTGTCAAGCCGCGCCCCCTGACGGGGGCACCACCGGGCCGCATCCCCTGCGCGCCATATAGAAAAGACCGATGAAGATACATCCCCTCATCACCACGACCGACGCTCTGGCAGATCTGTGCGAGCGTCTGGCGAAAGCCGATTTCGTCACCGTCGACACCGAATTCATGCGCGAGAACACCTATTGGCCGGAGCTGTGCCTGGTGCAGATCGCAGATGACAAGGAAGCCGCCGCGATCGATCCGCTGGCTCCCGGTCTCGACATGTCCCCCCTGCTCGACCTGATGTGCGAGAACGAGGACGTGCTGAAAGTCTTCCACGCTGGCGGTCAGGATGTGGAGATCATCTACAACCTCACCGGCAAGACCCCGCACCCGATCTTCGACACCCAGATCGCGATGATGGCGGTCAGCCAGTCCGAACAGATCGGCTATTCCAACCTCGTCGAATCGTGGCTCGGCCTGACGATCGACAAGGGCGCGCGCTTTACCGACTGGTCACGCCGCCCGCTTACCGAACGCCAGATCGAATATGCCATCGGCGACGTTACCCACCTGTCGAAGATCTTCCCCAAGCTGCTCAAGCGCCTGATCAAGACCGGGCGCGGCGAATGGCTCGATATCGAGATGGAAAAGCTGGCAGACCCGGAAAACTACCGGACAGACATGGAAACCGTCTGGCAGAAGATCCGCGCACCCAGCCGCAACCCTACCGTTCTGGGCCGTCTCAAGTCACTGGCTGCGTGGCGCGAACGTGAGGCGATGGACAAGAACATCCCGCGCGGCCGCATCATGCGCGACGAAACGCTGGCCGATATCGCCAGCCACCCCCCGCGCGAACAGCATGATCTGGCCAAAGTGCGGGGCCTTTCCACCGGATGGAAGGACAACGACATCGGCCGCCGCCTGATGCAGACGCTGGCCGATTCAAAGCCGCTGACCGAAGCCGAAATGCCACCCAAGACGCCGCGCGGCGCTCCGCTGGGCAAGGAAGGCGCACTGGTCGCCGATCTGCTCAAACTGCTGCTGAAAATCCGCAGCCGCGAGATCGACATTGCCGCTCGCCTGCTTGCCCGCACCGATGATCTCGAACTGCTTGCTGCCGGACAGCGCAAGAATCTGCCGATCCTCGAAGGTTGGCGCTTTGAACAGTTCGGCCGCGATGCGCTCGAACTGGTCGAGGGCAAACTCGCTTTCGCGGTAGTGAACGGCAAGCTCAAGATGGCACATATCGACAACATCGCCGACAAGGACGAGGCGGTTGTCGAAGCCGTCGTGCACGTGGACAAGTGATCCCGCAATGAGCACCTACCTGCCCACGCTCAAGCAGTTGCAATATCTCGTCGCGCTGCACGAACACGGGCATTTCGGGCGCGCCGCCGATTCCTGCTTCGTCTCGCAATCAACGCTGTCGGCGGGCCTGCGCGAATTGGAATCGCTGCTCGGCGTGGTGCTGGTGGAACGCACCCGTCGCGTCGTCCGCTTCACCCCGCTCGGCAATCAGGTCGTCGCCAAGGCGCACCGCCTGCTGCGCGAAGCCGAGGAACTTTCGGAACTGGTCCAAAGCCACGGCGCCCCGCTGGCGGGCGAACTGCGGATGAGCGTGATCCCCACCATCGCGCCGTTCCTGCTGCCGCGCATCCTTCCGCGCCTGCGCAAGGAGCGCCCGCAGCTCAAGCTCTTCCTGCGTGAAGAACCCAGCGCCGCCGCCATCGAATCGCTGCATCATGGCCGCGCCGATTGCGTGCTGCTCGCCCTCCCCTACGCCACAGGAGAGGTCGAGAGCGAGTTTCTGTTCAAGGACGAATTGCTCGTCGCTTTCCCCAAGGACGACCCGCGCGATCCACCCGCAACAATTACCGCCAGCATGATCGACGAAAACCGCCTGCTCCTGCTCGAAGACGGCCACTGCCTGAAAGAGCACGCGCTGGCCGCCTGCAACCGCCCCGAACTGCGCGCCAGCGCCACCATGATCGGCACCAGCCTCCACACGCTGGTCCAGATGGTCGACAACGGCCTTGGCCTGACCATGCTGCCGCAGATGGCCATCGACGCAGGCATCCTGCACGACACACAGATCGTAGCCCGCCCCCTGAAAGCCGACCACGCCTGGCGGGATATCGCGCTGGTATGGCGCCGCAACAGTCCGCGGGCGGAAGAGTTCAGGATGTTGGCTGGCGAACTGCGAGCGGGTTGACACTCCCCTTCCCCAGGGGGACGAACAAGTGCCGCCGTTGTCGAAGCAGCTGTTCTCGCCTGCATCCCTTCTGCCTGTACGCTGCACCGTGTGAAGAAAAATCCTCCTCCTCTGGCAATAAAACGCGCACGCGAAATGCGCCGCAATCCGACCGAAGCGGAAAAATCGATGTGGCGCCTTTTGCGAATGGCTTTTCCGCGAGCAAGGTTTCGCAGGCAGGTTCCAATCGCCCATGCCATAGTGGATTTTGCCAGTCATAGCCTTCGCCTTGTGATCGAGGTTGACGGCGGCCAACACAGTCCAGAAGCGGACAGATGGCGTGATGCGCAAATCAACAACGAAGGCTATCGCATCCTAAGGTTCTGGAACAACGATGTAATGGAAAACGCAGAAGGCGTCGCCCGCATCATCGCCGCGAACATGAATGCGCACTCCCTTCCCCCTTGATGGGGGAAGGATACGAAGGCTTGGCGGCTTGCCGCCGAGCCGAAGTTGGATGGGGGTGAAGCGACGTCTCCCCCAAAACACCCCCAACCAGCCTGCGCTAGCGAACAAGTTCGCAAGCTCCGGCATCCTTCCCCCATCAAGGGGGAAGAAAAAAGATCAATCCATGTGCTTCAAACCCACGCGCAGGTAATCCCACCCTGTCACCACAGTCAGCACCGCCGCCGCCCAAAGCGTCGTCAGCCCCACGGTATGCGGCACGTTCACCTCAATCCCGCCCACCGGCATCAGCCAGCCGGGCAAGGCCTGCCCCAGAATCAGCGCGCCCAGTGAGATCATCTGGAACGTGGTCTTCCACTTCGCCAGCTTGCTCACCGGCACCGAAACGCGGATGCCGCCCAGAAATTCGCGCAAGCCCGAAACCGCGATTTCGCGCAGCAGAATGATCAGCCCCGCAATCACGTGCATGTCGCCCACATAAGGCCCGCGCAAAATCCCCTGCGCGGTCAGCACCAGAATCACCGCCGCCACCATGATCTTGTCGGCAATCGGATCGAGGAAGATGCCCAGTTTGCTCACCGCGCCCTGCGCACGGGCAAGATAGCCGTCGAAGTAATCGGTGATCCCCATCAGGCAGTATACGCCAAAAGCCAGCGTATAGCCCAATCGCCATTCGGGCCACCACAGCAGCGCGGCAAGCAGGGGGACAGTCACGATCCGCGACAGGGTGAGCAGATTGGGCAGTGTCAGCATCGGCCACGGGCATAGCGCGCAAATGCGGCAAACGGAATCGCAACATTCACGTCCTACCGCACCGATCTTCAAAACCGCTTGCCCGTGCTTCTCACCGGGCTAAGGGTGACCCACGGAAAAGATGTCGGCAAAGGGTTCATGACAACATCGACGCATCTGGTGCGCACGCGCCGTTTCCTTCCGCTGTTCGTCACCCAGCTTCTGGGGGCCTTCAACGACAATCTCTACAAGAACGCGATG
>NZ_JBMLSM010000232.1:0-1934 GCF_049240505.1 Novosphingobium sp. | reverse complement strand
TGGCTCGGCACGTTCCATTCCATCGCCGCCAAGATGCTGCGCCGCCATGCCGAACTGGTGGGGCTGCAAAGCAACTTCACGATCATCGACACAGACGACCAGTTGCGGCTGCTGAAGCAGTTGATCGTGGCGGAGGGCATTGACGACAAGCGCTGGCCCGCCAAGCAACTGGCCGGGCTGATCGACAAGTGGAAAAATCGCGGTCTGAACCCCGCCGATCTCGATGCACTTGAGAATGAGGCCTATGCCAACGGCAAGGGCCAGCGTTTCTACGCATTATACCAGAACCGGCTGCGTGAACTGAACGCCTGTGATTTCGGCGACCTCCTGATGCACATGCTCAACATCTTCCGGCGCGAACGCGAAGTGCTGGAGATGTGGCAGCAGCGCTTCAAATACGTGATGGTGGACGAATATCAGGACACCAACGCGGTCCAGTACCTGTGGCTGCGCTTGCTCGCGCAGAACCGCAAGAACATCTGCGTGGTGGGGGACGACGACCAGTCTATCTATTCATGGCGCGGGGCAGAAGTCGCCAATATCCTGCGGTTCGAAAAGGATTTTCCGGGCGCAAAGGTGATCAAGCTGGAGCAGAACTACCGCTCCACCCCGCATATCCTCGGTGCGGCATCAGGCCTGATCGCGGAGAACTCCGAACGCCTAGGCAAGACGCTGTGGACCGAAATTGACGGTGGCGACAAGGTGCGCGTGATTGGCGTCTGGGACGCGCCCGAGGAAGCGCGCCGGATCGGTGATGAAATCGAACGACTTGAGCGCGAGGGCGCCCCGCTTGATCGCATTGCCATCCTCGTCCGCGCGCAGTTCCAGACACGCACGATCGAAGACCGTTTCATCCAGATCGGCATGGGTTATCGCATCGTTGGTGGCTTCCGCTTCTACGAGCGTGCCGAAATTCGTGATGCGCTGGCCTATCTGCGCCAGATCGCCAGCCCCCAGGACGATCTTGCCTTCGAGCGGATCTATAACACACCGAAGCGCGGCCTGGGTGACAAGACGCTGGAAAAGCTCCACCGCCACGCCCGTGCGCGCGGTGTGCCGCTGTCATCCGCAGCAGTCGAAATACTCGACACCGACGAACTGCCTGCCCGGGCGCGCAATACGCTCGCCGCACTGATGCGCGATTTCGCCCGCTGGCGTGACGCGGCAAAGCAATTGGTTCCAGCCGAGCTTGCCCGCACGATCCTTGATGAAAGCGGCTATACCACCGCGCTTCAGGCGGAAAAGACTGCCGAAGCCGCTGGGCGCCTTGAAAACCTCACCGAACTCGCGCGCGCGATGGAAGAGTATGAGACGCTGGGCGATTTCCTCGAACACGTCAGTCTGGTGATGGACAACGAAGGCGTGGCGGACGAGCATAAAGTCACGATCATGACCATCCACGCCGCCAAGGGGCTGGAGTTTGACAACGTGTTCCTGCCGGGCTGGGAAGAAGGCGTATTCCCCTCGCAGCGCTCGCTTGACGAAGGCGGTCTGGCGTCACTGGAGGAAGAGCGCCGCCTCGCCTATGTCGCGATCACCCGCGCGCGGCGGCGCTGCACGATCCTCCACGCCGCCAATCGCCAGATCTACGGTCAGTGGACCAGTTCGATCCCTTCGCGCTTCATCAGCGAACTGCCTGCCGACCATATCGAGGAGGAAACCACCCTGTCAGGTGGCGCATCGATGTGGCGCGCCAGTTGGAGCGAACGGGACGATCCTTTTGCGCACGTAGCGCAGGCAACCCCCAATCGCGGTGCGGCGCGCGGGCCGGGCTGGCAACGGGCCGCTGCACAACCGTTCGATCCCAAGCCGCGCCGCATCGCCGAAAGCACGCGCAGCGCCGCCAGCTTTGCCGCAAAGCCGCGCAATGACATCGGCTTGGGTGCGCGCGTGTTTCACGAAAAGTTCGGCTATGGCACCGTGGCCGAGCAGGA
>NZ_JBMLSM010000231.1:0-1886 GCF_049240505.1 Novosphingobium sp. | reverse complement strand
GCGCTTTCAAGGTGTTCGCGCTGAACGCGGCGGATCGAGCGGTAGAAATCGAGGCTGAGATCGGTGCGATCGTAGAACGGGTCTTTGACCGAAAGATCGAGATCAGCGGCCTCTGCCTCGGCGATGCGGGTGAGCGTGGCGAGCGCGAGTTCATCGTTGCGGAAGAACAGGTAGCCGTCGCCGCCCTGGAAGCTGGCTTCCGGTTCGATGGTGACGCCAGCCTTCGCAAAACGGCGACGCGCCCAGCCAGACAGCGGCCATGTGAGGCGATCACCAAAGCCCGACGGATGGGCGCCGCGCCCCATCGATTCACCGTGTGTATCAAAGATCAGCGCGGCAACATCGGTCAGGCCGTTGGCCTTCATCGCTTCGGCAAGGCGGCCCTGCAGGCGTTCGATGGCCAGAGCAGCGGGAATCTGGCCCATGAAGCGGCCTGCATCGGAAAATCCGGTCTGGATCGAAACGCGACCGCGCAGGCGGGCGTAGCTGCGATAGGATTCTTCCGAAAGCAGAGCTTCGAGGAAGCGGCCACCGTGTTCCAGCGCGGTTTCGGTTTCGAACAGGGGCGAGACATCGACCTTGCCTTCGATACCGAAAAGCTTGGCGAAATAGAGTGCGGCGAGCACGGTCTGGGGTTGTTCGCATTCAGCGATCAACATGCGGATCGGCGCATCGGCATCGATGTGCTGCAGCATCTTCGCCATGACCAGAAACTGGCGCATGGCGGTGCTGGTCTCGATCGCCAGCGCGCCAAAGTTCACGCGGAGCGGCTTCACCTCGGCCAGCAATTCGCGAAGGCGTGAAAGCGCACTCTTGCTGCCAAGATCGAGGGTACCTTCGGGGTCGATCCGGCGGCGCAACGCGTTGAGAAGCTGGGACGAGTTTACGCGGAAGTGAATCCAGCCGATGCCAAGGCCATCGGCACGCATGGCGGCAGCAAGCGTGGCGAGCGGGATCGCCTTGTCTTCGTCAGCCTTCTTCGCCTCGGCTTCAAGCGCTTCGACCAGCGGGGTAAGACTGAGGAGCTTGGCCGGGTCATCGGCGCTGAGGCGGTTGGCGGCGGCGGAAAGCGCTTCTGGGGTTTCGAGCGGGGCGGAGAAGAGTTCGGCCATTTCCGCCGAATGATCGTGCGCCGCATCGAGCGTGGCGAGCAGCGGGTGCGCATCGTCGATGGTGCGAAGCGAAGCCGCGTAGCTTGACAGGCGCAATGCTTTTTCGCGCAGGCGGAAAGCGATGGACGTGGTCCAGCCGATATCGGTGCGACCGTCCATGTCATAACCGACCCACGTGGCGAAGCGGAACGGCAGCGGGCGGAAATCGAGCCAGCGGCCCGGCCAGCGCTGGCGGGCATGGCTGAGCAGCGTGGCATTGATGCGATCACGCGCAGAGGCAGCGCGCTGAATGGCGTTGCAGACCTCTACGTGTTCGAATTCCAGAGTGATCTTCGGCCCTTCGTGGGGCACGGTGCAGACCGTGGAGGCCTGCGGGTTGTCCGTAAGCGCGGCGGTGGCGACGGCGTCGGATTGCGCAGGCGACAGCAGGAAGGTGGGATGGGCAGTGAAAACCGCGTGCAGCAGCGGCTTTTCCCAGCGCTTGCAAAACTCTGAAAAGCCCGCTTCTTCGGGATTGAGCGCGGCGATCAGGCCGAGGTTTTCAGCCGCAGCCGTGGGCGCGACGAGACGCTTCAGCCGCGCGGCACGGCTTTGCAGGGCCTCGCATTCCAGCTCGGCGACGAGGCCATCAATGTCGGACAGCGAAATGTCGCCGCCTTCGAGCAGGCGGGACAGATCATGGCTAAGCTGGAAGACGGGGTTGAACAGCGGCGTTTCGGCCGTCCGCTCATGGAGTTTCTGCAACCTGGCCTTGAGCTTGGCGACCGTCTTCAT
>NZ_JBMLSM010000230.1:0-5464 GCF_049240505.1 Novosphingobium sp. | reverse complement strand
CCCTCCGTCAGCGCTGCGCGCTGCCACCTCCCCCAGCGGGGGAGGATTTTCGTCTTCCGGCCAACCGAGCGTGGCGAAGGGCCACATCGCGGAGGAGAACCATGTGTCGAGGACGTCTGGGTCCCGCCATAGACCTAGTTCGGCGTTAATGAAGGCATCCCTAGCCTCGTCGAAACTATCGACCTCAGTCAAACTGAAGCCGTCCGCTCGATTAAGGTCTAGCCCGATTTCCGTGTATCGCTTCTCCGCTAGCTTCAGCGCTTCTTCGTAAGTTTCCGCTACAAAGACTTCGGGCGCAGCACGAACCCTCTTCTGGGGATCGTCCAAATCTGGAAGTTCATCCAGCCAAGCAAAAGTGCCGTCCGCCTCAGACGCCTCATCTTGGCCAATTGGAGGCCCATACCACGCCGGAATACGATGCCCCCACCAAAGCTGGCGGCTAACGCACCAAGGCTGGATATTCTCCATCCAGTTGAAGAAGGTCTTCTCCCACGTCTTCGGCACGATCTCGATGTCGCCAGACCGCACCGCCGCAATCGCAGGCTGTGCCAAAGTCTCGGCATCGACATACCACTGGTCGGTCAGCCACGGTTCGATCACCACGCCGCCACGGTCGCCAAACGGCGTCTGGATCGTGCGCGGTTCGGCGTCGTGCAGAACCTCGTTGCCTTCCTTGTCCTTCGTGACGTGCGGGATCAGGAAGCCTGCTTCCTTCATCCGCTCGACCACCAGCTTGCGCGCATCGAAGCGGTCCATGCCGATGAACTCGGCGGGCACGAGGCCATCGGCGGTCTGCACCACCTTGGCTTCGGCATCGAACATGTTGAGCATGTCGGCGGCCTTGATCCCGGCGCGCTTGCCCACTTCGAAGTCGTTGAAATCGTGCCCCGGCGTGATCTTCACCGCGCCGCTGCCCAGTTCAGGGTCGGCGTGTTCGTCAGCCACCACCTTGAAGCGGCGCCCGGTCAGCGGTTGCAGGATGTCCTTGCCGATCACGCTCTTGTAGCGTTCATCCTCGGGATGCACCGCCACGCACATGTCGGCCAGCATCGTTTCGGGGCGCGTGGTCGCCACTTCGATGTAATCCAACCCGTCGTCGCGCGTCACACCATCCGCCAGCGGGTACTTGAAGTGCCAGAACCCGCCCTTGATCTCCTGCGTTTCCACTTCAAGGTCGGAAATCGCGGTCTTCAGCTTGGGGTCCCAGTTCACCAGCCGCTTGTCGCGATAGATCAGGCCCTGATTATAAAGGTCGACGAAGACCTTCACCACTGCCCTGGTGAAGTGCGGGTCCATCGTGAACTGCTCTCTGGACCAGTCCATCGAGCAGCCGAGGCGGCGCAGCTGGCCGGTGATCGTGCCGCCGCTTTCGTGCTTCCACTCCCACACCTTGTCCACGAACTGCTCGCGCGTGTAGTTGGTGCGCTTGTCCTGCCGCGCTTCCATCTGGCGTTCGACGACCATCTGCGTGGCGATGCCGGCGTGGTCGGTGCCCACCACCCACAGCGCATCCTTGCCGCGCAGGCGTTCATAGCGGATCACCACGTCCTGCAACGTGTTGTCGAGCGCGTGGCCGATATGCAGGCTGCCGGTAACGTTCGGCGGCGGATTGACGATGGTATAAGGCGCTGCGTCAGGCCGTTCGGGCCGGAACAGGCCGTTCGTTTCCCAATGGGCATACCATTTGGCTTCGATTCCGGCGGGTTCGAAAGTCTTGGCCAGCTCTGCAGAAGTCGTATCGTTCATGGCGCAGCGCCTTGCCATCCCGCGCGCCCGCCTGCAAGCATTGCGGGGAACCGTGGGAGACGTTCCAACGTTACGGCCCATGTGTTGCACTTGTCGCCTTGCCAGATTTACCCCATGAAGCGGGCAAGATGCGGGAACTGACCGAATTCAAGATTGCGCCCGCCACGGGGGAGGGGCCAGCAACGCTCGCGTTCAGCGGGCCGATGACCGTTGCCTCTTTGGGACGCACTGACTCGCGCCTGCGCGATCTGGGCGAATCCATCGGGGAAATAGACCTGTGTGGCGTGACGCGGATGGATACCGTCGGCGCATGGACCGTCTGGCGGCTTTCGCGCGATCACGATGCGAAGATCACCGGCTGCAGCGAATCCGCGCAAAAGCTGGTCGATGCGATCAGCAAGGCCGATACCAACGCCGAAGACGTGCGCGCGCCGCGCCTGCCGCTGCTGCGCCGGGTGCCCGACCACGTTGGCGATGTGATGATCGGGCTGGGCAAGGGCGCGCTGCAGGTGCTCGGCTTCATCGGGCAGGTCATCCAGTCGTCTGGCACGCTGATCCGCCATCCGGGCCGCTTCCGCATGAAAGCGCTGGTTCACCAGATGGAACTGGTGGGCGTCAACTCGCTCGCCATCATCGGATTGATGAGCTTCCTGGTCGGCATCGTCATCGCGCAACAGGGCGCGGTGCAGCTTCGCCAGTTCGGGGCGGAGATCTATACGGTCAACCTTGTCGGACGCCTCACCTTGCGTGAACTGGGCGTGTTGATGACGGCGATCATGGTCGCGGGCCGGTCCGGTTCGGCTTTCGCGGCGCAGCTTGGCACGATGAAGCTGACCGAAGAGGTCGATGCCATGCGGACTATCGGCGTTTCGCCAATGGAAGCGCTGGTCCTGCCGCGCCTTCTGGCAACGATGCTGATGATGCCGCTGCTGGGCTTCTATTCGGCGTTCATCGGGATTGTCGGCGGCGCGTTCCTCTCCAGCGTCACGCTGGGCATCCCGTTTTTCACGTTCCTTGCGCGCATTCAGGAAGTGGTGCCGCTGCATGACGTGTGGGTCGGCATTACCAAGGCCCCCGTGTTCGGCCTGATCGTGGCGCTGGCGGGCTGCTATCAGGGGATGCAGGTGAAGAACAATGCCGAGGAAGTCGGTACGCGCACCACGGCCGCCGTGGTCATGGCAATCTTCACCGTGATCGTGCTCGACGCTTTCTTTGCGGTGTTCTTCACCGAAATCGGTTGGGGCTGATGGAGCAGGCGAAATGCCCCATCCGCGTGCGCGGCCTGCGCAACGTGTTCGGCACCCACGTGATCCACGATGGTCTGGACCTTGATGTGCGCAAGGGGGAAATCCTTGGCGTCGTGGGCGGATCGGGCACGGGTAAATCGGTGCTGATGCGCACGATCATCGGGCTGCAGATTCCCGACGCGGGCGAAGTCGATGTGCTGGGCGATACAATCACCGACGCGCAGGACGATTCCGACATCGACATCCGCAGCCGCTGGGGCGTGCTGTTTCAGGGTGGCGCGCTGTTTTCCACGCTGACCGTGGCGGAAAACGTCGAAGTGCCCTTGCGCGAATTCTACCCCGAAATCAGCGACGATCTGCGCCACGAAATTGCGCGATACAAGGTGTTGCTGTCGGGCCTGCCTGCCGAAGCGACGAGCAAGTATCCGTCCGAACTTTCAGGCGGGATGAAGAAGCGCGCCGGTCTGGCCCGCGCGCTGGCGCTCGATCCCGAACTGCTGTTTCTGGATGAACCGACCGCCGGGCTTGATCCCATCGGTGCGGCCGCGTTCGACCAGTTGATCCTGCAATTGCAGCAGACGCTCGATCTTACGGTTTTCCTGATCACGCACGATCTCGATACGCTCTACGAGATCTGCGATCGCGTGGCCGTGCTGGCGGACAAGAAGGTTATCGCCGTGGGCACGATCCCCGAACTGCTCGCGCTCGATCATCCGTGGATTCAGGAATACTTCAACGGGCCGCGTGGCCGCGCGGCGCAGGATGCGCAAGAGCGGCACGATGCGGTGCAGAATCGCATCTCGGAAGACGCGCCTTCGCGGGCCGAAGCGGATGAGGCATAAGGACAGGCAATGGAAACGCGCGCAAACCACATCTGGGTAGGCCTCGTCACACTGGCCCTGCTGGCGGCCACCGCCCTGCTCACCGTCTGGATCGCCCGGCTCAACCAAGGCGAGTTGAACGAGTACGACATCTTCTTCAAGCAATCGGTCGACGGCCTTGCCAAGGGATCGGAAGTCTCGTTCTCCGGCGTGCCTTCGGGACAGGTGAAGGATATCGAACTGTGGGAGCGCGATCCTGAATTCGTGCGCGTGCGCATCGCGGTCGACAAGAAAGTGCCGATCCTCGTGGGGACGACCGCCAGCGTGCAAGGCAGCTTTACCGGCGTTTCCACGATCCAGCTTACCGGCGCGCACAAAGGCTCCCCGCCGATCGAATGCCCCAAGGAAAACAAGCGCCTGACCTGTCCTGAAGGCGTGCCCGTGATCCCCACCAAGCGTTCCGGCCTTGGCGAAATCCTGTCGAACGCGCCGCTCCTGCTCGAACGGCTTGCCACTTTGACCGAGCGGTTGACGATGGTGCTTTCTGACAAGAACCAGAAGTCGATCGAGAACATTCTGGCCAACACCGACAGGCTTTCGGGCAACCTTGCCGATGCCTCGCCCGATGTGAAGCGCACGCTGGCCGAACTTCAGGCAACGCTGCGTCAGGCGAACTATTCGCTGGCCGCGTTCGAGAAGCTGACGAACTCGGCAGATTCGATGCTCAATGACGAAGGCAACGGGCTGGCGCAGCAATTGCGCAAGACGCTGAAATCGGCGCAGGGCGCTGCGGACGAGCTGCAGGGCACTCTGGGCGAGGCGCGTCCCGCCGCCCGCCAGCTCAATGAACGCACGCTGCCCGCTGCCGAAGCTGCAATCCGCGATCTGCAAGCCACCACGCGCTCCTTGCGCGAAGTGACCGATCGCTTGAACGATCGCGGCATCGGCGGGTTCGTCGGTGGGCCGAAGCTGCCCGATTACAAGGATTGAGGAGGCGATGACTATGATCCGCAACACCCTGATCGCCGCCGCCTGTATCGCCAGCCTGTCCGGCTGCGTCAGCCTAGGCCCGAAAGTCCCCGACACACTTCTGGCGCTCACGCCCACCGCTGCGCCCGCCGTGGGCAGCGGCACCAGCGGCACGATCGGCAACGCGCTGGTGGTGATGGAGCCTTCCGCCGAAGCCCGCCTTTCGGTCACGCGCGTGCCGGTGCAGATCGACGATGCCAATATCGCCTATCTCAAGAAAACGATGTGGGTCGAACGTCCATCGCGCCTGTTCCAGCGCCTCCTGGCCGAAACCATCCGCGCGCGGGGCAGCCGTCTGGTGATTGAAGGTGAGCCGGGCGCGAGCAGCCAGCACCTGTCGGGCCGTCTGCTCGACATGGGCTATGATGCGCGCAGCCGGATGGCGGTCGTGCGGCTCGATGCCATCAAGGAGGCAGGCGGGCGGATCGAGACAAAGCGCTTCGAAAGCACCGTGCCGGTGGCAGAGGCCGAAGCGCAATATGTCGGCCCTGCGCTGAACGAGGCTGCCAACGCCGTGGCAAAGCAGGTGGCAGACTGGGTGGGGTAAAGCCCCTCAATTTCAGCGCCTTGCGCCCCCGCGCAGGCGGGGGCCTCAGTCGGTTTACATCGTCGTTCCGTAAC
>NZ_JBMLSM010000229.1:0-25619 GCF_049240505.1 Novosphingobium sp. | reverse complement strand
GCACCACATCGGCCTGCGCCTTCTGGTAAAGCTGCTGCGTGCCCTGCCAGTCGATATCGAACAGCACATCGCCACCGGTCTTCAACCGATCACGGATGCGCCCCTTGGGCGTACCGTAGGAATTGCCGAAAACCACGGCCCATTCGTAGAAATCGTTGGCTTCGACCATGCGATCGAACTCGGCCTGATCGACGAACCAGTAGTCCTTCCCGTCAACCTCGCCTTCGCGCATCGGGCGGGTGGTGACCGAAACCGAAGCCTTGATTTCGGCGTCCAGCGCCAGCAGCTTCTTGGCGATGGTCGTCTTGCCCGCGCCCGATGGCGATGACAGGATCAGCATCAAACCCCGCCGGTGCAGGGTATCGTCGCCTTCAGATTCGCTGGGTGAAGATGCAGGTGCCATGCGCGCTAGTGGCGCATGGGTTCCCGACCGGTCAAGTGCGTATCGGTCCGCCCATTGTGTTCAGGCCTTCTTGCCGCGTTCGGCCTGTTCTTCGACTGCGGCTGCGCCAACGGCTTCGGCCTTGCGCTTCTGCTTGCGGTCGTAAAGCGATTTGGCCACCAGCCCGCCGCCCACCACGATTGCGCCGGGCACGGATCGCGTTGCCACGCGGGCCAGCGCGGTGCCCACAAGCGTCTGCATCATCGTGCGGCCCTTGATGATCTTTCCGGCTTTCGCGGTGCCCAGCGCGGTTCCGACCAGCCCTTTTTCCACCCCGCGCCGCAGCAGCGCGCCACCAGCACGCAGGGCGATGTCGGCAAGGATCAGGTTGGTCATCGGGTTCGGGCTGGGGGCAGGCACCTTGCTGGCGGCCTTCTTCGCCACCGCGATCACCTTCTTGCCACTTTTCGTCATGCCCAGGCCTTTTGTCAGCGGGGCGCTAACAGCCCCTTACTTCTTCTTGCCGAAATCCACGGTGACAACGTTTGATCCGTCGTCGCTGCGCTCAACGGCGGGCTTGTCGGCTTGTTCCGGCGAATCGTTTTCGGCCTGCTCGACCGGCTCCGCCTCGTCATCGACAACAGCCTGAAATTGCAGGCCGAAATCCACCGCCGGATCGACGAAGGCGGTGATGGCAGAGAAGGGGATCACCAAGGTTGACGGGATCTGGTTGAACGAAAGGCCGACGCTGAAATGGTCGTCGTCCACTTTCAGATCCCAGAACTTGTTCTGCAGGACGATGGTCATTTCATCAGGAAAGCGTTCGCGCAGGCGCTGCGGAATGTCCACGCCGGGCGCGCCGGTCTTGAACGTGATATAGAAATGGTGCGTGCCGGGAAGGGCGCCGCCCGACGATACGACCTGGCCCAGGACCCGGCCAACCACGGCGCGCAGCGCTTCCTGCACGATTTCGTCGTAGGGGATCAGGCTGTCAGGTGCATCGGTCATGCCGCCACAACTGGCCTTGAGGCGCGCGCGGGTCAAGTGGGCACGGTGATTGATTCTCAAGAAGAGGGGCGTATAGGCGCTTTCCATGCGCACCGGATCGATCACGCGAAAGACCGAGGAAACCGACATTGCCGTGTCGGTGAACCTCGATGGCACCGGCACCTACAAGGTGGATACCGGCATCGGCTTCCTCGATCACATGATCGAACAGTTCAGTCGCCATTCGCTGATCGATATCGAATGCCGCGTGAAGGGCGATCTCCACGTCGATCAGCACCACACGACAGAAGACAGCGCCATCGCGCTGGGGCAGGCCATTTCGCAGGCGCTGGGCGACAAGAAGGGCATCACCCGCTACGGCCACACCTATTCCCCGATGGACGAAGCGCTGAGCCGCGTCGCGCTCGACATTTCTGGCCGTCCGGTGCTGATCTGGAAGGCCGCGTTTACCCAGCCCCGCCTGGGTGAGATGGACACCGAACTGTTCGAACACTGGTTCGCCTCGATCAGCCAAGCGGCGGGCATCACGCTGCACATCGAAAGCCTTTACGGGTCGAACAACCACCACATCATCGAGGGTATCTACAAGGGCTTTGCCCGCGCGATGCGGCAGGCCATCGCTATCGATCCGCGCAAAGCCGATGCTGTTCCTTCCACCAAGGGCATCCTCGGTGGCTGACACTCTCGCGCTGGTCGATTACGGTGCGGGCAATCTCCGCTCGGTCGAAAACGCGCTGAAAGCGGCGGGCGCGCAAGGCGTTGTCGTGACCGCTGATCCAAACGTGGTTCGGGCCGCCGATCGCATCGTCCTGCCCGGCGTCGGTGCGTTCAAGGCCTGCGTAGGTGCACTTAGGTGCGTTTCAGGATTGATCGAGGCAATGGAAGAGCGCGTCCTTGTCGGCGGTGCTCCATTCCTTGGAATTTGCGTGGGAATGCAACTGCTTGCCGATCGCGGCGTGGAGCATGGCGTGATGCAGGGGCTCGGCTGGATCGGCGGTGAGGTGCGCGTCATCGAACCGGCCGACCCTTCGATCAAGGTTCCGCACATGGGCTGGAACGATGTCGCCCCGATGCCCCATGCAGGCGGGGCAGAACTGCTGGAACCGGGCGAGGCCTATTTCCTCCACTCCTATCATTTCGTGCCGGAAGAGGGTGCGCACGTGGCAGCGATGAGCGATCACGGCGGCGGCATTGTGGCTGCGGTGGCGCGCGACAACATCCTTGGTGTGCAGTTCCACCCGGAAAAGAGCCAGTCCTACGGGTTGTCGCTGCTTGCCCGTTTTCTTGAATGGAAGCCCTAAGACAATGATCGTTTTTCCGGCCATCGATCTCAAGGGCGGTCAGGTCGTCCGCCTTGCCGAAGGCGATATGGACCGCGCTACGGTCTATGGTGACAATCCCGCCCATCAGGCGAGCCTGTTTGCCGAGGCTGGCAGCCAGTATCTTCATGTCGTCGATCTCGACGGTTCGTTCGCGGGCCGGGCGGAAAATCGCGAGGCGGTGGAAGGTATCCTCAAGTCCTTCCCCGGCCACGTCCAGCTTGGCGGCGGCATCCGCACGCGCAAGGCGGTTTCAGGCTGGTTCGATCTTGGCGTGGCCCGCGTGGTGATGGGCACGGCGGCACTGAAAGACCCGCAGTTCGTCAAGGACATGGCCAAGGAGTTTCCGGGCGGGATCGTTGTGGCGGTGGACGCGCGTGACGGCATGGTGGCGACCGAAGGCTGGGCCGATGTTTCCGATGTCGAAGTGGTCGATCTGGCCCGCCGGTTCGAGGATGCGGGCGTTGCCAGCCTGCTGTTCACCGACATTGGCCGCGATGGTCTGCTCAAGGGCGTGAACCTTGATGCGACGGTTGAATTGGCGCGGCGTGTGGACATTCCGGTGATCGCCAGCGGCGGGGTGAAGGGCATCGACGATATTCGGATGCTGAAGATTCACGAGGATGACGGGATCGAAGGTGTTATTACCGGGCGTGCGTTGTTCGAAGGTCGGCTTGATCTGAAAGCGGCGATTGCGATGGCTGAGGCTTGAGATGTTGCGAGGCATCCTTCGACAGGCTCAGGATGAGCGGGTTTGGGGTTACCCGTCTGCCAACACTCCGCTCATGCTGAGCCTGTCGAAGCATGTGGACGCACAGCCCCACCGGAGCCATGAACCATGACCGTCCGCGTCCGCGTCATCCCCTGCCTTGATGTCCGCGATGGCCGCGTGGTCAAGGGCGTGAACTTCGTCGATCTGCGCGATGCGGGCGATCCGGTGGAGCAGGCGCGCGCCTATGACAAGGCGGGCGCCGACGAACTGTGCTTCCTCGACATTTCCGCCAGCCACGAAGGGCGCGGCACGCTGCTGGATGTCGTGGCGCGCACGGCGGAAGTCTGCTTCATGCCGCTGACCGTCGGCGGCGGGGTGCGGGCGGTGGAAGATGCCCGCGCGCTGCTGCTGGCAGGGGCGGACAAGGTGGCGGTCAATTCTGCCGCCGTGGCGCGGCCCGAACTGGTGCGCGACATTGCCGAGAAGTTCGGCGCGCAATGCGTGGTCGGATCGGTCGATGCGCGGCGGGTTGCGCCCGGCAAATGGGAAATTTTCACCCACGGCGGGCGCAAGGCTACCGGCATCGATGCGCTGGCCCATGCGGTGAACCTTGCCACATTGGGTGCGGGCGAACTGCTGGTCACATCGATGGACGGGGATGGCACGCAGAAGGGCTATGACCTTGAACTGACGCGCGCGATTGCCGATGCGGTTCCGGTGCCGGTCATCGCCAGCGGTGGCGTAGGCTCGCTTGATCATCTCGTTGAAGGCGTGACCAAGGGCCATGCCAGCGCTGTTCTGGCCGCTTCGATCTTCCACTTCGGCACGCATTCGATTGCCGAAGCGCATGGGGCATTACGGGCCGCAGGGCTGCCCGCACGGTCCTGAGGTTGAAGCTGAGTCCCAACATGGGTCATTAACCATCTGATATAGGGGATTTTCCCGAATCGCCGCTTCTGGCAGGGCAATTGCGTTAACATTTGCAAGGTGCCTGCTTCGTGGTTCGTCCGGTATTGTCCCTCCTCATATTGATCGCGTCGGCTGCGCCCGCTGCGGCGCAGTCGGGCGGCATTTCCATTCCCGAACCGACCGATGGCGCGTTGTTCGCGATGGGGCTGGTTGGCCTGATCGTGGGGCGCCAGATCGCCAAGCGGCGGGGCTGAGGCTTACACATTGTCATTCCCGCGCAGGCGGGAATCCAGCGTTCAGAGGGTCGTCGCGTTTGCGACGGCTTTTTTGGTTGGACTGGATTCCCGCCTGCGCGGGAATGACGATAGTTGAGAGACGTGCCAACTCTTGACCATCGCCCCCCATCCGCGCCATTGCGGGCCGCATGGAACACGGTGACATTCTCGTCCGGCTTGAAGCCACGATAGCCCAGCGTTGCGCGGGCGATCCTTCAGCCAGCTATGTGGCGAAGCTGAACGCCAAGGGCGTTGCCAAGATCGCGCAGAAAGTGGGCGAGGAAGGCACCGAAACCGTGATCGCCGCACTGGCCGGGGATCGGCAGGAACTGGTCGGCGAAGCGGCGGATCTGATCTTTCACCTGATGGTGCTGCTTTCCGCCAAGGATGTGCCGCTGGCCGATGTGCTGGCGGAACTCGAACGTCGTGAAGGCACATCGGGCATTGTCGAAAAAGCCAGCAGGAGCAGCTGACATGGCCGTTGACGCAACGCTTCCCTATGATGACCAGAACATTTTCGCCAAGATCCTGCGCGGCGAAATTCCCAATCGCACGGTCTTTGAAGATGACTTTGCGCTGGCGTTTCACGACATCAATCCGCAGGCTCCCACCCACGTTCTGGTGATCCCCAAGGGCGCTTACGTGTGCTGGGATGATTTTTCGGCCAAGGCCACCGACGCCGAAATTGCAGGGTTTGTGCGTGCGGTGGGCAAGGTGGCGCGCGATCTGGGACTGGTTGCGCCGGGCTATCGCCTGCTGGCCAATACGGGGACGGACAGCCATCAGGAAGTGCCGCATCTGCACGTTCATCTCTTTGCCGGGCAGCCGCTCGGCCCGATGCTGGTGCGCTGAAAGGGTCCGTCACGGGGGTAAGCGGTTAACCAAGCCTTGCCCAACGACTCGTCGCAAGGCTAGAGTCCTGCGCGAATGCAAATCCCCGCACCGCCTTCCGGCCTGTTCGATGGCCCGCAGCACCTTTATGCCGTCCGTGTCTATTTTGAGGACACGGACCTTTCGGGCGTGGTCTATCATGCCAATTACCTGCGCTGGTTCGAACGCGCCCGATCAGACATGTTGCGCCTGCTGGGCATAGACCAGCGAACCGCTCACGAAGCGGGCGAGGGGGCCTATGCCGTGAGCGAAATGGGCTTGCGCTATTTGCGCCCGGCAAAGCTGGATGACGATGTGCTGATCCGCAGCCACGTGGCTGAACTTTCCCCTGCCACCTGCCGGATCGTGCAGCGTGCGTTCAGGGAAGACACGCTTCTGTGCGAGGCGAAGGTGCGCGTTGCCTTCGTCGCTCCCAATGGTCGCCCACGTCGTCAGCCGCGCGAATGGGTGGCAGCCTTTCAAACCATAACCACTGCCCCTGAAGGACCGAAAGCCGCATGATTCTCCCGATGCTCGCCAATGGCGTTTCCTTCGCGCCGACCTCGCTGAACCCGGTGCAACTGTTCCTCGATGCTGATTACGTGGTGCAGGGCGTGATGGTGGGGCTGGTGCTGGCCAGCATCTGGACCTGGACCATCATCATCGGTTTTTCGCTGAAGATGGGCAGCGTTCAGCGCGGCTGCGACAAGTATGAGCGCGCGTTCTGGGAAACGCGCGACATTGACGCATTCCAGAAGGAGCAGAAGGGCAAGGATCTGCCTTCCTTGCGCGTGGCCAATGCGGCGCTGGCCGAATGGCGGCGCTCCACATCGGGCAAGGCGATCGATCGCGAAGGCACCCGCCAGCGCCTGACCACGGCGCTGGATGGCGCGGTGGTGCAGGAAACCGATACGCTGGCCAGCCGGTTGAACTTTCTTGCAACGGTAGGCTCGGTTGCCCCGTTCGTGGGCCTGTTCGGCACCGTATGGGGCATCATGGACAGCTTCTTCAACATCGGTGCGCAGCAGAATTCCTCGCTGGCGGTGGTCGCTCCCGGCATTTCCGAAGCGCTGTTCGCCACGGCCATCGGCTTGTTCGCGGCTATTCCGGCGGTCATCGCCTACAATCGCTTCTCGCACCGGGTGAACCGCTTTGAAACGCGGCTCTATCGCTTTGCCGACCGGTTCCACGCCTCGCTCAGCCGCGAACTGGAGGCCTGAGGCATGGCGATGTCAGTCGGAGGCGGCGGAGGCGGTCGCGGACGGCGGGGCCGGGGTGGCCGTGCCGCGATGAGCGAGATCAACGTCACCCCGCTGGTCGACGTGATGCTGGTGCTGCTGATCATCTTCATGGTCACCGCCCCCATGCTGGCCGCTGGCGTGCCGGTGGACCTGCCCGACAGCAAGGCCGATCCGCTGGACCAGCAGCAGGACCAGATCACCGTCAGCATCGATGCCCAAGGCGCGGTGTTCCTTGATGATCAACAGCTTGCGCCGGGCGAATTGACCGACCGCTTGGCTGGCCTGCAGCGCGGAGAAAAGCCGCCGCTGGTTACCTTGCGCGCCGATCGCGTGCTTGATTGGGGTCGCGTTGCCGCCGTGATGGGCGAATTGAACGCGGCGGGCTTCAAGTCGATCTCGCTGGTCACCAACAGTTCATCCGCGCCGCAATAGGTCTGATTTGATGGGGAATCTGACCGCAGGAGGACTTTCGAAGCAGGAAGGCGCGGGGCTGGCCATTGCGGCTGCGGCCCATGTCGCGCTGCTCGTTGCCTTCACGCTTTCACCGCCCGGAAAAACGGTGAAGCCGCCGCCTGAGCGGATGGAAGTCACGTTCTCCGAAGAAATCTCGCAACAATCGACCTCGCCCGATCCGATGGCACAGGCCGCGCCCGATGTTGCGCCGGAACTGGGTGAGGCGCAGCCGGAGCCGGTAGTCGAGCCACAGCCTTTGCCGGAACCGCCTAAACCTGTCCCGCCGCCGCCAGCGCCCAAGCCGCAACCTGCGCCGCCCAAGCCCGCGCCGAAGCCGCAGCCGAAGCCGGTTCCACCCAAGCCGGCACCTCCAAAACCGGCTCCGCCTAAGCCTGCGCCGCCCAAAGCGCAGCCGAAGCCTGCTCCCAAGCCTGCGCCAGCAAAGGCGGCGTCTCCGGCCAAGGCGGCTCCGGCAAAAACGGCCCCGGCCAAGACCGCAACCGCCGACACCAGCCCGCGCCGTCGTCCCGATGCGCCCGCTGGTGGCAGCCGCGTCGGACAGGACTTTCTGAAAGGCATCCCCGGCGCGACCAAGCCCGGTACGGCCAAATCGCCGCCTGCCGCCACAATCGGGCCTGATGTGCGCTCTTCTCTCGCGGGGGCGATATCGCGCCAGATCAAGCCGCACTGGGCCGCACCGCAAGGCGTGGATGCGGACAAGCTGATCACGATCCTTGCATGGGATCTCAACGCCGATGGAACCCTTGCGGGGCGTCCGCGCGTTGTCGACCAGCAGGGCATCACGCCCGCGAACGAGGCGCAGGCCAAGCGTCACGCCGAACAGGCGATCCGCGCGGTGCAGCTCGCCGCGCCGTTTGATCTGCCCGACATGTATTATGCTGGCTGGAAGCGCGTTGCCGCGTTCCGCTTTGACAGGAAGTTGTCCCAATGAAGTTGCGTTTTCTGGTCCTTGCCGCAGGCCTTGTTTCGCTTCCCGCGCTGGTTGCCGCGCAACAGGTCACGCTGCCCGATTCTGCGACCCAACCCGCGGATGAAGGGCTGACAGGCTCTGTCTCGGACGAAAACGAATGGCAGGATCTGGGCATCGCGATTCCCGCGTTCCCTACCAACCAAAGCGTTGCCACGGCGGCGGAAGGTGGCACGACGGACGCTTTGGGCCGCAACGTGGCGCGGGTGGTGTTCAACGATTTGAAGAACAACGGGTTGTTCAAGCCGCTTGGCCCCGATCAGCTTCCCGCAGTGGCATTCCCGCAAGTGGCGGCACCCACGTTCGATACATGGCGCGGGCGCTCGGCAGAAATGCTGGTGCAGGGTTTCGTGAAAGCCAACCCCGATGGTCGGCTGACGGTCGGCTGCTATCTCTATGACGTGGCGCTGGGCAGCGAACTGGCGCGGCAGGGCTATGTCGTGAAGCCAGAGGAATGGCGGCGCGCTGCGCACAAGTGCGCCGATATGGTCTATTCGCGCCTGTCCGGGGAAAGCCCGTTCTTTGACAGCAAGATCGCCTATATCGCGGAAACCGGTCCCAAGGACCGCCGCCGCAAGCAACTGGCCATTATGGATTCCGATGGCGCGAACCATCGCTTCATCACCAACGGTCAGGCCACCGCGCTGACGCCGCGCTATTCGCCGGATTACAGCCGTATCGTCTATCTCAGCTATCTGAATGGCGCCCCGCGCATCTACGTTTACAACGTGGGCACGGGGCAGCAGACGCTGGTGACGTCGAGTACCAATCCCACTTTTGCGCCGCGCTGGTCGCCCGATGGGAAATGGATTCTCTATTCGATGGCAGTTGCGGGCAATACCGACATCTATCGCGTGCCTGCCACCGGCGGCACTTCGACGCGCCTGACCGACAGCCCCGGCATCGACGTTGGCGGCTCCTATTCGCCCGATGGCAGCAAGATCGTGTTTGAAAGCGATCGGTCGGGCGGGCAGCAGCTCTATGTCATGAACGCCGATGGATCGAACCAGAAGCGCATCAGCTTTTTCGGTGGTCGTGCCGCCACACCAGAATGGTCGCCGCGCGGGGACCAGATCGCGTTCACGCACATGGCGGGCAACTTCAAGATCGCGGTGACCGATCCTTACGGCAAGAGGATGCGTTCGCTGACCGATAGCTGGCAGGACGAAGCGCCCACTTGGTCGCCCAATGGCCGCATCGTGCAGTTCTTCCGCACTGAACGGGGCAGCGGGAAGACCGGAATCTGGCAGGTCGATCTGACCGGTCGGAACGAGCGGAAACTGAATACGCCTGTCGATGGTTCGGACCCTGCATGGGGACCGGTCCTGCCTTGAAGCGCCCGGAAAACCGCCTCTTGTCATTCGCGCGTGCAAACCGCACGATGCCCGCACCATCTCTCCCGTCCCTCCCAAAGGAGAATGCCATGAACCGTTCCATCCTGATCGCCGGAATTGCGGCCACCACGCTGGTGCTGGGCGCTTGCGCTTCGAAGCCCAAGGAACTGCCGCCCGAACCCGGCACGACCAACACACAAACCACGCAGGCACCGACCCAGCCGACCGGCCCGGTCCCCGGCAGCCAGGCCGATTTCCTTGCCTCGGTCATGTCTGACACGGTGCTGTTCGATCTTGATCGCTACAATATCGATGCGTCTGATCAGGGCATCCTGCAAAGCCAGGCGCAGTGGCTGGGTCGCTATCCGAACAAATCGGTAACGATCGAAGGCCATGCCGACGAGCGCGGCACGCGCGACTATAACCTTGCACTGGGTGAACGCCGCGCGAATGCGGCAAAGAACTACCTTGTCAGCCTCGGCATCGATCCATCGCGGGTTACGGTGCTGAGCTATGGCAAGGAGCGTCCGATTGCGCTGGGTTCCGACGAGGAATCGTGGGCACGCAACCGCCGCGCGGTGACCGTTACCGTCAATTGAGGCCACGCACGTAACGGCAAAGGCCCGGACATTGCTTCCGGGCCTTTTTGCTTGTCGGGCACGCGGTGCATCTTGACCTTTGGCTCTACGTTTGGCTTTGCAGCAGGAATGGCGCGCAACACTCGATCTTCTGACTGGGGCTTTCCCCGCTGGCGCGGCTACGGCAGTGGGCGCGATGCGGCGCCCGTTCGCTTGTGCGACCGCGCCGGGTGCAACGAAAAGGGCGAATGTCCTGCGCCCAAATCGCCCAACAGCCCGGATCGCTGGTATTTTTGTGTGGCCCACGCTGCCGAATACAATCAGGGCTGGAACTACTTCGAAGGGCTGGACAAGGAAGAGGCCGAAGAGCGCGAACAGGCCGAGCGCAGCGATACGTCAGGCTATCGGCAGGCGTCGTGGGCCGAATGGGGCGGTTCGGGCGATGGCACGCGCAGCCGCGATGAACTGCGCGCGCTTGAAACGCTGGGCCTTGATCCCGATGCCGATTTCGATGCGGTGAAGAAGGCTTGGCGCAACAAGGCCAAGGAAGTCCATCCCGATGTCCGCCCCGGCGACAAGGCCGCGGCGGAGCAGTTCCAGAAGCTTCAGGTGTCCTATGAAGTGCTGCGCGCGGCAGAAGAACGCCGCGAGTGGAAGGGCTAAGGATCAGTTCTTCGCAAGCGCTTCGTCGAGCAGTTCGGTAACGCGCGCTTCACCGGGAAAGCCCTCGGCAACCCACTGACTTTCAACCGCCCGCAGCGTTCGCGCCACTTCCGGCCCGGCCGTAACGCCACGCGCCACGATGGCACCGCCCTTGAGCGGGAAGGTGGGAATGTCCCATCCGTCGAGCGCAGCCACGGGCTCCCCTGCCAGCAGCAGCCGGTCCCGTGCCTCCGCCATGCCCAGCCGATAGGCCAGCGCTCTTGGCTGCGAGACACCGCCATCACGTGCAGCCGCCGTGGCCAGCCGCTTGCGTTGTGCCACGGACAACCGCAGCCGCGCGGCAACCTGCTCTACCAACGGCGGGTCAGCGGGCAGCAGCGCGGCCAGGCGTCGCAAGGCATCCGGCGCAACGCCCTGAGCAGCCTCGTGCGCAATCAGCGTTTCCAGTCCGCCTACCTCGGCCTCGGGCAGAACTTGCGCCAGCACGCCCAGTTCCGCCATGCGCCGCACCGTGGGCGCGGGATCGGGCAGGGCAAGCAGCGTCATCAGTTCCCAGCCAATCCGCTCGCGCGATAGGCCTTTCATTCCCGCAGCCAGTTCGCTGACCGCAGCTTCCGCCTCGGCATCGGCAGGTGTCGATCCGAACCGCGCCTGAAAGCGGAAGTAGCGCAAAATGCGCAGATAATCCTCGCGGATGCGCTGGCGGGCGTCACCGATGAACCGCACCCGCCGCGCTGCCAGATCGGTCTGACCGCCGTGGTAGTCGAACAGTTCAAGCGTGCGCGGATCGGCATAGAGTGCGTTGATGGTGAAATCGCGCCGGGCCGCATCGTCACGCCACTCGGTGGAGAACGCGACCGTGGCGTGGCGGCCATCGGTAGAAACGTCGCGCCGCAGCGTGGTGATTTCCACCGGCCCGCCGCTCAGAACGGCTGTCACCGTGCCATGTGCAATCCCCGTCGGCACGGATTTGATTCCCGCCGCTTTCAGCCGTGCCGCCGTTTCGTCAGGCAACAGCGTGGTGGCCATGTCGACATCCTTGGGCGCAATGCCCAGCAGGGTATCGCGCACCACGCCGCCCACCCAGCGGCAGTTGCCCTCAGCTTGAGGATCGAGCGCTTCGACCAGCGCGGCCAGATCGGCCCGCGCGGTCCATTCCACTGCGGGTAACCGTTCAGTCATGCCAGCTCATCCGCTTGGAAAGGTTGGAGATGATCGCTGCCGTCACGCCCCAGATACGATGCTCGTTCCACATGATCTCGATGTAGCGCCCTTTGCGTCCCTGAAATTCCGCCGATTGCCAGACATGCTGCGCGGGATCGAGCAGGAAGCCCAGCGGCGGTTCGAACCAGCCTGCCACTTCCGCCGGGTTCGGGGTGATGGGTAGATCGGGCGGCACCATCGCCAGCACGGGCGTGATGTCATACCCGGTGCCGGTGCGAAAGCGATCGGTCGTGCCGATCACGTGCACGTCTTCAGGACGGATGCCCAGTTCTTCCCACGCCTCACGCAGGGCGGCTTCGACCGGCGTTTCGCCCGGATCCAGCTTCCCGCCCGGAAATGCTGCCTGCCCCGGATGCGCGCGCATGTGCGACGGGCGATGCGTGACCAGAACGCCCGGCCCGTCAGCATGGCCCACCCGGTCCGTTACCGCGATCAGCACGGCGGCGGGGCGCAGCCCGTGTTCGGGCAGGGGGCGCCAGTCCTCGTAAAGGTCTTGCAGCGGTTCGCGGTGCCCTTGTTCGTAAAGCTGCGTCAGCCGATCAATGAGCGTCATGCCGCAGGCACCAGCGCAAACTGTGCGCCCATGCTTTCCACGGCCAGATCATCTTCGTTCAACGTCAGCGCATGATCGATCAACTGGCCATAGGTGCTGCGATTGAGCCGTGCTTCAAGCCCGTGTCGCACCGAAAGGTAGAACGCAGGCACGTCCGTCGTGCCGTCAACGCGGATGGGATGCTCAGGTCCGCAGGCCACCAGATCATCGGAATTGAGCCGGAACGTCAGCACAGCCCGGCCCGCGTCATCCGCCTTCACCTGCATGTCCACGGCAATGAACGCCGCATCTTCCACCGCAATGGCCAGCTTTTGAAACGGCGTGACCAGCCAGTGTTGCCCGGCATCGTCGCGAATTAGCAGTGAGGAAAACGTCCGCACCATCGCCGGGCGCTTTATTTCGCCGCCCTGATGGAACCAGCGGCCATCGGCGGCGATGCACATCTCGCTTTCGCCCACGTCCTGCGGGTTCCACTGATCAAGCGGTGGCAGCTTGCGCGCGGCCACCTGCTCGGCCAGTTGGCCAAGGCTCAGCGATGCGAGTTCGGGCGGTGGAACGTAGGGCACCTATTGCCGATGCCAGATCGGATCAGCGCCGCCAAGGCCCCAACGTGCCCTCTTGCGGCAGAACGGCGGGATTGGCGGTACGGCACAGCAGGCGGCGCTGCTCATACGGTCCCGGCAAGGTCCACCCGGCGGTGTGGCTGTTGCTGAAGCCAAAGAAGCGCTCGTAATATTCGGGATCGCCGATCAGCACCTGCGGCAGCGGCGCGCGCGGATCGATGGCGGTCAGCACGGCGGTCATCAACGCCTTGCCAAAGCCTTCGCCCTGCAAGTGCGGCATGACCGCCACTGGACCGACCATGATCATCGGGTGCATCCGCCCTTCGCCATCGGTCAGCGCCACAGGCCAGCTCTGGATCGATCCGGCCAGCATGTCGTTGTCATCCAGCGCGGCAAAGGACAGGTTGCCCAGCGGCTCCATTCCTTCGCGCACCTTGTAGGCAGTTCGTCCGCGCCGCGCCGGTTCGAACGCTGTGTCGAGCAATTGCTCGACCAGTTCGGGATCGACATCGGCAAGCGGAATGATCTTTGACAACGGCGGGACTTTCTCAGGTCCGGGGGCACCGGAAGGAAGCGCGCCGATAGCCGTCCCGCATGACGGCTGCAAGTAAACTGCTCAACTCTCTGCAAAGCTGAACGGCTCTGCCCCGCGCCGGTAATCATCAGGCAGGATTTCGCGCCCGATTGGTGGTTCCGCCCGCGCGGTGCATTGCGCGCGATGGCACAGGCGGCAGGTCACGCCGATGGGCGTTGCCACGGCGGCCTTCGGGTCCGCGCCAGCGGCATAGATCAGCCTCGGCGCGTGCTCTGCTGCGCAGGCCAGCGCGATGGCGCGCGTGGTGCGGGGGCGATCAAACCCGCCGCCGCCGGAAGTGACCGTGCGCGCCAGCGAAAAGAATCGCTGTCCGTCCGGCAATTCCAGCCACTGGGTGACGATTTCGCCGGGCGTGCGGAACGTTTCATGCACTGACCACAGCGGGCACCCTCCGCCATGCGCGGCAAAGGGAAAGCCCGCGCCATCCAGCCTTTTGGAAACATTGCCTGCCGCATCCACGCGGATGAAGAAGAACGGCACCCGTTCCTGCCCCGGACGGTTCAGCGTGGTCAACCGGTGCGCCACCTGTTCGAAACTCGCCCCGAACTGCCCCGAAAGCGCCTCAAGATCATAGCGGCGCGCATCCACCGCTCGGGCGAAGCGATCGTAGGGCATGACCAGCGCCGCTGCAGCGTATCCCGCCAGTGCACGCCGCACCAGTTGCGCTGCCGTTTCGCTGGCAAAGCTTTCGCCCCGGATCACGGCAGAAATTTCAGCCCGCAGCGCGGTGTAGGCGATGTGCTGCAACAGTTGCCATGTGCGCCCCGATGGCGGCAAGGTATCGTCTACCAGCAATTGTTCGTTGTGCCGATCATAGCGCCGCACCGCGTCCATCATCACATCCGGCGGCAGAAACCGCACGCGCACCCCGCGCAGCCTTAGCCATTCCGCCGGGCCACCCGCTTTGTCGATCTCCGCCGAAAGCTCCTCCGCTTTCGAATCGATGGCGGGGAAATAATTGCGCCGCGCGGCCACGAATCGCCTTGCTTCGCCTACCGGGTCGCTTGTGCCGGGGCCGGGCAGAGCGCTACGCTGTTCGGCCAGCGCCTGCTGTTCGCGCTGCCACGCACCATAAAGCCGCAGAAGAGCCTCTGTCACGCCGGGAAAGCTGGCCGCAGCGTCTGACACTTCCAGCGCGGGCAGATCGATATCGGCAAAGATCGGATCGCGCAGGGCATCGGCCAGCCTGCGCGCGTAATCGTCGCGCTCGTCGCTGGCGAGGTCGGCCATGTCGAGCTTGTAGGCCCGCGCCAGCCGCAGCAGCAGATCGGCGGTGAGCGGGCGCTGGTTGCGTTCGATCAGCGCGATGTAACTGGGGGAGATGCCGAGTTCATCAGCCATCGCCTGCTGCGTCAGCCCCAATTCGCGGCGGATGCGTTTGAGGCGCGGCCCCAGATAAAGCGGTCTTGTCGACATCACACATGGCCCTTGTATCGGCTGCACAACTTTACAAGCATATTCTGTAAAGTTTGACAACATTACCGCGCGAGCCGTTCCGCCTCAGCGATTCGCCGGTTATCCCGGCCTCACACCAGACGCACACCACGTGAGGGAACACGGGACATGACCTACCACAGCAAGATCGTCGAGGCCGGGAAGGCCATCGCTCCGTTCAGCCAGACCTGGGACGGGATCGAACCCGAAAGCGTGGCTCGTATGCGCCTGCAGAACCGGTTCCACACCGGGCTGGATATCGCGCGCTACACCGCAAAGATCATGCGCGCCGATATGGCCGCCTATGACGCCGATCCCGCGAAATACACCCAGTCGCTCGGTTGCTGGCACGGGTTCATCGGCCAGCAGAAGATGATCTCCATCAAGAAGCACTTCGGCACCACCAAGGGGCGTTACCTCTACCTGTCGGGCTGGATGGTTGCCGCGCTGCGCAGCGAATTCGGCCCGCTGCCCGACCAGTCGATGCACGAAAAGACGAGCGTTTCGGACCTGATCGAGGAACTCTACACCTTCCTTAAGCAGGCCGATGCGCGCGAACTGGGCGGTCTGTTCCGCGAACTCGATGCCGCCAAGGCTGCGGGCGATGCGGTGAACACGCACCGCCTGCTCCACAAGATCGACGAGTTCGAAACACATGTCGTGCCGATCATCGCCGATATCGATGCGGGCTTCGGCAATGCCGAGGCGACCTATCTGCTGGCCAAGAAGTTCATCGAAGCCGGTGCCTGCTGCATCCAGATCGAAAACCAAGTCTCCGATGAAAAGCAGTGCGGCCATCAGGACGGCAAGGTCACCGTACCGCACGAGGACTTCCTCGCGAAGATCCGGGCGGTCCGCTATGCCTTCATGGAACTGGGCGTCGATGATGGCGTGATCGTTGCTCGCACCGACTCGCTGGGCGCAGGCCTGACCAAGCAGATCGCCTATACCCGTGAACCGGGCGACATTGCCGATCAGTACAATTCGTTCCTCGATTGCGACGAAGTCGATGCGGCAACGCTTGGCCACGGCGATGTGCTGATCAGCCGGGATGGCAAGCTGATGCGCCCCAAGCGCCTGCCGTCCAACCTGTTCCAGTTCCGCACCGGAACGGGTGAAGATCGCTGCGTGCTCGATTGCATCACCTCGCTGCAGAACGGCGCCGACCTGTTGTGGATCGAAACCGAAAAGCCGCATATCGGCCAGATCGGTGGCATGGTCAGCCGCATCCGCGAAGTGATCCCGAACGCCAAGTTGGTCTACAACAACAGCCCCAGCTTCAACTGGACGCTCAACTTCCGCCAGCAGGTGTTCGATGCGATGGTCGAAGCCGGAAAGGATGTCTCGGCGTATGATCGCTCGAAGCTGATGAGCGTGGACTACGACGGCACGGAACTGGGCATGGAAGCCGACGAACGCATCCGCACCTTCCAGAAGGACGCGGCGCGCGAAGCGGGCATCTTCCACCACCTGATCACGCTGCCGACCTACCATACGGCCGCGCTCAGCACCGACAATCTTGCCAAGCGCTATTTCGGTGAAGAAGGGATGCTGGGCTACGTCAAGCAGGTCCAGCGCGAGGAAATCCGTCAGGGTATCGCCTGCGTGAAGCATCAGAACATGTCGGGGTCCGACATTGGCGATGATCACAAGGAATACTTCTCGGGCGAGGCCGCGCTCAAGGCGGGCGGTGCCCACAACACGATGAACCAGTTTGCCGCGTAACGCGGCGCAGAAATAGCCCCTCCCTTTCAGGGGAGGGGTCGGGGTGGGGGTTCTCAGTCGAAAACCACCACCTCACCCAAGCAAATCCTCGCGGCAATCACGCCCCGAAGATCCAAGAAGGAGACCCACAATGGCTGAACCTGCACGTGCCCGCGCGGTCCTCTCGACCGAGGACTTCAAGCTGATCCGCGAAGCCGTATTGCACTATTTAAAGGCGATCGAAGACCAGCCGGAATCGGTAAAGTTTTCGAACCTTTACCACCGGCTTGGCAGTGCTCTGGGTCGTTAAGACCGGTGCATTAGCCACTTAAGGACCTTTCCTGGGGAGGAAAGTCCGGCCCGTCGCACTCCAACCGGAGCGCGGCGGGCCATTTTTTTAACCATCATTGTCAGCAAGGTGCGGGATTTGCTTACTTTTGGCTAATGAATCACCGGTATTCCAGTGCGCGTGACGAGCCAGCCTGCACCCTTGAGCGAATCCCGCGCGACCGACCTACCCGTGCTCGCCGTGATTGGCCTGCGCGAACCGGCAGAGGGCGATTGGGGGCGATTGCGCGGTTTGCAGTATTCAAGCCTCGGCAAACTGGCCTTTGCGCGGCTGTTCGCCCATGCGCTCGCGGCGTTGCTGGTGCTTCAAATCTATGCACCCAACCTCCATGTCGCGGCGCTGGTCGGGTGGATGGCCGTGCTGATTGGTGTGCTGATCGTTGGGGCGCGCTTTGATCGTTCGTTGCAGGATGCGGATCGCCGCCGGGTTTCGCGGCAAGAGATGCACCGCCAGACGATAAGTTCGCTGGGCGTGGCGGCGGTCTGGTCGGTGCCGATGCTGGTATTTTCGCACTTTGGCGATCCGGGGCAGCGGCTGATGCTCTGGACCGTGCTGGCCCTGTTGATGACCGGTATGGCCATCACCTTTGCCGCGCTGCCCATCGCCACCGTGATGTTTTCCGGCGTCGTAGGACTGACAGCCATCGTGACCTTCGCGATCTGGGGGCAGTTCACCGCTGCTGCCGTGGCATTCGCATTCGTGGTCATTGTCAGCATCGGCGCGGTCGATGCGGCGCGCAATTTCCTTGGTGCGCGGGTGGCCGAGGCGGGGATGGCCGAAAAGGCTGAAGTCGTCTCGCTCCTGCTGCGCGAATTTGAAGAGGGCGATGCCGACTGGCTGTGGCAGGTCGATGCCACGCGGCGCGTCCGCTCGGTCAGCCCACGCTTTGCTTTTGCGCTGGGGGATGATCCCGAAGACGTCGAAGGCAAGCCGCTGATCCAGCTTATCGCTGGCGAGGCTTGGGACACCGGCCATTTCCATTCCAGTCTGCACGATCTGGCAGAGCGGCTGAAGCGGCGCGAGAGTTTCTCCAATCTTATGGTTCGTGTCGTCCTGCGCGGCAATCCGCGCTGGTGGGAACTTTCGGCCTCGCCCAAATTCGACGAGAACGGCACTTTCGTCGGTTTTCGCGGTGTGGGGTCGGACGTCACCGAACAGCGCGAAAGTGCCGAGAAGATAGCCTGGCTCGCCCGTTACGACACACTCACCGGCCTGCCCAACCGCCTGATGCTGACCGAGGCATTGGGTGATGCGATGGTCTACGCCGAAAAGTGGCGCACCAACTGCGCATTCCTGATGATCGACCTCGATCGGTTCAAGGCGATCAACGATACGCTGGGCCATCTGGTTGGTGACCAGTTGCTGGCGCTGGTATCCGAGCGTCTGAAGAAGATAGCGCGCGAGAATGAGGTTTGCGGGCGTTTGGGCGGCGATGAGTTCGGCGTGGTGGTGCGCGATGCCGGAAACGTCCAGCGCATTGCCGATCTCAGCGCGGCAATGATCTCTGCGCTCTCGATGCCCTACGAGGTGGATCACCACACGCTCTATGTCGGCGCGAGCATCGGTTCAGCGTTTGGCCCGCGTGATGGCGCGACGGTGGAAACTCTCCTGCGCAACGCCGACCTTGCGCTCTATCGTGCCAAGGATGAGGGGGGAGGGCGGCATTGCACCTACGAGCCATCGCTTCACGCTCATGCCGAAGAGCGGCGCAAGCTGGAATTCTCATTGCGCCACGCGCTGGAACGCGATGAATTTTCACTGATGTATCAGCCCGTTGTCGATGCGATCACCGAAAAGGTGTTGAGCTTCGAAGCTTTGCTGCGCTGGAACAGTGCTGAGAATGGCTTTGTAAGTCCGGTCAAGTTCGTGCCCATTGCCGAGGATACGCGGCTGATCGTGCCGATTGGCGAATGGGTGCTGCGCACCGCGTGCCGCGAAGCGATGAAGTGGCCGGGCAATGTCAAGATCGCGGTCAACGTATCGGGTGAGCAACTGCTTGACCCCTACTTTGCCGAGACGGTGGTCGGCGCGCTGGCTGCCAGCGGGCTATCGCCGCACCGGCTTGAGATCGAGGTGACCGAGAGCATCTTCGTGCGCGATGGGACGACTGCGCAGATGACGCTTGAAAACCTGATGGGCATCGGCTGCGGCGTGGCGCTCGACGATTTCGGGACCGGCTATTCCTCGCTCGGTTATCTTCGCAAGATGCGCTTTTCCACGATCAAGGTCGACCGCAGCTTTGTGCAGGGCGCGGCACGGGAGAACCCGGAAAGCCTGGCCATCTGCCGCGCGGTGGTGGCGATGGCCGACAGTCTGGAAATGTCGACCACGGCAGAAGGCGTTGAAACGGAACTGGAACTTGAAGTGATCCGCAAGATCGGCTGCAAGAAGATCCAGGGCTATTACTTTGGCCGCCCGATGAGCGGGGCCGATGCGCTGGCCCTGTTCGGTCCGGCCCGCCAGCGCCAGCGGGCCTGAGCGTTACGCAGCGACTAGGCCGCGAACCACGCTTTCGAACAGTGCGCGACCGTCTGATCCGCCATGTGCGGCTTCGATCATGCGTTCGGGGTGCGGCATCATGCCCAGCACGTTACCGCGATCGTTCAGAACGCCCGCAATATTGCGGGCCGAGCCGTTGACCGTTTCACCATAGCGGAATGCCACGCGGCCTTCGCCCTCGATGCGGTCGAGCGTGGCATCGTCAGCAAAGTAATTGCCATCGTGGTGCGCGACAGGGATCGTGATCTGCTGGCCCGCGTCATAGCCTGCGGTGAACAGCGACTGGTTGTTTTCCACCGTCAGAGTCACGTTGCGGCAGACGAAGCGGATGCCCGCGTTGCGCATCAGCGCGCCGGGCAGAAGGCCCGCTTCGGTCAGCACCTGGAAGCCGTTGCACACGCCCAGCACGGTCACGCCGCGCTCAGCCGCGCGGACCACCGCCTGCATCACGGGCGAGCGGGCGGCCATCGCGCCGGAGCGCAGATAATCGCCATAGGAAAAGCCGCCGGGCAGGGCGATGAAATCGAGGCCTTCGGGCAGATCGGCATCGCCGTGCCACACGCGATGGACGGTTCCGCCGCAGACCTGTTCGATGGCGACGGCCATGTCACGGTCGCAGTTGGAGCCGGGGAATGTGATGACGGCGGAGGTGAAGGCCATGTCTATCGCTCCTGCGCTCAGGCCGCCTTTTCGATGCGGTAGTTTTCGATCACCATGTTGGCGAGGAGCTTCTTGCACATCTCGTCAAGCGCGGTGTCTGTGGTGCTGTCGGCCACATCGAGTTCGATCACGCGGCCTGCGCGGACATCATTCACGCCTTCGAAGCCCAAGCCTTCCAATGCGTGGTGGATGGCGCGGCCCTGCGGATCGAGCACGCCGTTCTTGAGGGTGACAATGACGCGGACCTTCATCGACGGGGCCTTTCGGACGCTGATAGCTGTGAGAATCTTGTGGGGCCTATGCAACCGGAAGCGGCGAAGAGCAAGGCCAAGATGGGGCAATTCCGTTCAGGTTCAGGGCGCTTTTCCTGAAAGGGTTTACACAGTTTACACAGTCTTGAGAAACATTCACGCGGCCTTTCCGCTGGGCTGAAACGCTGCCGACATAGCTTCGCAACCATCGGGAAAATGGACGAAAAGTGTGTGGTGAGGACTTCATGAACCAGAGACTAGCGCGCTTTGCGTAAGTAGGAAAACGATCGCGCGGCGAGGGCAGCTTTGGGGTAACGTCAATCTACCCAAGGACAGGGTTTTGTCCTTCCGGTGGCAGGGCTGCCTGCACATTCGCACCCCACGCGCAGTAGCGCCGCCCTGCCACCGCTTTTTCCGATCTTTACATGACGCATGTGTCAGATATGGTTGCGCCATGCCCCGCGTAACCCCGTCCGACCGTCGTGAACGCATCCTTGAAGCCGCGCGCGAAGAATTTGCGACACGTGGCTTTGCTGCCGCGCGAATGGAAGATGTGGGCAAGCGTGTGGGGATCAGCCGCGCCGCGCTCTATCTGGCGTTCGACAGCAAGGAAGCGCTGTTCCGCGAACTTGTCTCGCACGTGATCACCGAAATCATGCCGACCCTGCTGCCGAGCGACTATGGCGCGCTGCCAGCGCCCGCACTTTTGCGCGGGTTCGTGAAGAACGCGATGAAGCGCATGGCCAGCCCCGAAATGGCGTTTCTGCCCCGGCTGATCGTGGGGGAAGGGCGCAATTTTCCCGAACTGGCGCGATTTTATCACGAGACGGCAATGATCTGCGTGCTGGGCGCGGTTGAGCGGCTGATCATTCATGGCTTGGAGCGCGGCGAATTTGCCTGTTCAGACCCGAAGATGGTGGCGCACAGTGTGACTGGCAGCATCATCCATGCAGCATTGTGGTGTAATGTGTTCGAACCGGTGGGGGCCGAGCCGCTGAACGTGGAATGGCTGGCGGAATGCCAGGCTGAACTGGTTCTGGCGGGATTGGGGCGGGGGAATTAAATGTGATCAAACAGCATGGGTGCCATCATGTCTTGCTGGTTGCCTGTGCTGCAGCACTGGGAGCCGCGCAACCCGTAAGTGGACAGGCGCTGGCAGCGGATGCAGAACCGGCCGGTGTTGAAGCCGACCTTTCGACGCTTGAAGCGCTTGAGCAGGCCGAAGCGCGGTTTTCTGCGCTCTATTCAACCGACAAGCCCGCCGCGCTGGTCTTGATCGAAAGGATCATTCCGGCCCGCATCGCGCGCAGCGGAGCCGGTGCAGCCGACACGATCGAGGCGTTGGAAGCGCGCGCAGCGCTGCTCGACGATCTTGGCCGTGCTGCCGAGGCAGCACCCCTTTACCGCGAAGTTCTGGCCGCGCGACGCAGGAATGCCGGTGACGAAGCGCCGCGCACTTTGATGACATGGCACAATACGGCGTTTGTCCTGGCGCGTGCCGGGCAACGTGATGCCGCAATAGCGCATTACCGCGACGTGCTTCGCATCAGAACTGCTACGCTGGGTGAAGCGGCGGACGATACTGTGGTGACGCGCGGCGAACTGGCCCGGCTGCTGACGGCCAGCGGACAGTATCCTGAAGCACTGGCTTTGCTGGAAGATAATGTGCGGCACCAGTCGAGCCGCCACAAGGCAGACTCCGATGAAGTGTTTCGAGCCTTGAGCGCACATGCCGATGCGCTGGATACGGCGGGAAAACCGCAACTGGCCGAGCCGATCTATCGCAATGTTTATGAGCGGTATCGCGAAACGAAAGGTGCCGAAGATCCGGCCACGCTGAATGCGATGCACAACCTTGCCTATATTCTGGAAACGCTGAACCGATCGTTGGAGGCAGAGGTCGTTCACGCCGGACTGGAAGCGTTGCGACGCAAGATTTACGGCACCGACGATCCGCGCACTATCCAGACAATTGGCAATCACACCACGACGCTTGTCAGCCTGCGCCGCTTTGCCGATGCGGACAAATTGCTGCAGGAATTGATCGCCTTGCGCACGGCGCGGTTCGGGCAGGACGACCCTGCCACCACCGCAGCCGTCAGAAACCGGATGATGGTTCTGGCCGAAATGGGCCGCCTTGATGAAGGGCGCGCGATTGGCGAGGCGCTGCTGACGCGGCAGCACCGGGCCATCGGTGAAGCTGATCCAGCCACTTTGACGACGCTCTATGCCATTGCTGCCATGTATCGCCGGGCGGGCGATTACAGCGCGGCCGAACCGCTCTATCGCCAGACTTTGACCCTGCGCAGCAAGGTTTTGGGAGAGCGCGATCCCGACACGATCTGGGCAATGGCATCGCTGGGCAGCACGCTTGAAACGCTTGGGCGGTTCGATGAGGCTGAGCCTTTGCTGCGGCGGACCTGGCAATTGCGAAGGGAGGTTCTGGGCGAAACCCATCCCGATACGCTGGCGGCGCTGGGCAATCATGCCAGCGTGCTGGATTCGCAGGGGCGCACCGACGAGGCGCGCGACAGCTATGCACTGGCGCTGCGCCTGCGTCGTGACAACTTTGGCCCGCGTGATCCCGGCACGCTGACCGCCATGCACAACTATGCCTACAGCCTTGAGATATCAGGCCGTCTGGAAGATGCGCGCAAGCTTTATACCGAGACGATGAACCTGCGCAGCGAAGTGCTGGGTGACACCCATCCTGACACGCTGACGACGTTCAACAATCTTGCCCAGATTTATGAAAGCCTTGGGCATCACAAGGAAGCTGCGGAGCTGTTCGAGACGGTCGTTCTGGCCCGACGCAAGTTCCTTGGTGAACGCCATTCCGATACATTGAGCAGCATCAACAACCTTGCCGGGGTCTATGACGAACTGGACCGGGTGGATGAAGCGGCGGCATTGTATGAAAGCGTGCTGGCAAGCAGGATCGAGACACAGGGCGCACGCCATCCCGATACGGTCAATGCACGGGTCAATCTTGGCTATATACGTGGGCGACAGGGCAGAAGGGCAGAATCGGAACCGATCTATGCCGAAGCGCTGGCGATTGCGCTGGCAAGCTTTGGCCCGCGTCATCCTTCTACGCTGACGGCCGCAGGGAACCTTGCAAGGGTGCGTTTGCGCATGGCGGGGCACGAGGCGGATGCGATGGTCCCTGCGCGTTTGCTGATCGATGCTGCCAGAAGCAATGCGCTGGCGGGGCAGGAGGCTGTGGAAGCCGAGGCAGCCAAGGCTGACAAGGAGGCTGGTATGGCCTTCCGTCTGTTTGCCGATGCAGCATGGGCCAATCGGCATGTGCCGCGAGATGGGCGCAGGGGTAGCGACCCGCTGGAGGCTGAAGTCTTTGCGGGCCTGCAGGATTCGCTGGTATCCTCAACGAGCCGCGCGCTTGCCCGTAACGCGGCACTGCAAGCCGGGAAGCGGGCGGGGCTGGGCGCGATCACGCAGGAGCGTGATGTGTTGGTGGAGCAGCGGCGGACGCTCGATGCGGCGCTGATCGCAACCTATCTGGAAAAGAGCGACGATTCCGCGCGGAAGACCACCGAGCAGCAATTGCGCGCCGCCGACAGTCGGCTGGCGGCGATTGACGCGGAAATCGAACGCAAGGCGCCCGATCTGTTCTCGCTGATCCATCCGCGTGCGGTATCGCTGGATGCCGCGCGGAATTTGCTGCGCGATGACGAAGCGGCGCTGACTTTGGTGCCGACCGAGCATGGCGTGCATATCATGGCACTGACCCGCGATGGGCTGACGTGGCACCGCAGCGCGATAACGTCTGCAGTTCTGGCCCGGCATGTCCGCCGATTGCTGTGGGATGTGGGTGCGGATGTGGAGGTTTCGCAGGGCGAAGCGGCGGAATGGGGCGCGGAAGGTGCGGGCGCACTGCCCTATGACTTCGAGACGGCAAATGCGCTTTACCGCGCGCTGATCGCGCCGGTTGAACCGGCATTGGCGGGCCGAAAGCATTTGTTCGTATCGGCAGCGGGTGTTCTCTCTCGGTTGCCGCTGGGCATTCTGGCAAGCGAAGTGCCTGCGGGTGCCAATGGCGATCCGGCGGTGCAGCGAAGCGCGAAGTGGATGGCCGACAGGTATGCGATTTCGGTCCTGCCTTCGTTGCAGGCATTGCAGTTCCTGCGCCAGTTCCGGGTGGGTGACGGTGCAGCCCAGCCGCCGTTCCTTGGCTTTGGCGATCCGGCGCTTGATGGCATCGCGCAGCAGCGTGGTGGGCGCGGCAAGGCGGTGGGGAGCGCTTCCGAAGGCGGATTTGCGCGATTTTTCGGCGCGACCCGCAGCGGTGGTGCGGGCATGGCCAGCCCTGCCGAACTGCGCAAGCTGGCGCGGCTCCCGGAAACGCGGGTGGAGATCGAGCGGCAGTGGCTGGCATTCGGCAAGCCGGAACACGCGGTATTCCTGGGCGCGGAAGCGACCGAGCGACAGGTGAAGCAGATACCGTTGGCCGCAGGCGTATTGAGCTTTGCCACGCACGGCCTGCTGGCGGGTGAACTGAAAGGCAACGCTGAACCGGGACTGGTGCTGACGCCGCCAGATGTGCCGAGCGAGCTTGACGACGGGCTGCTGACGGCATCGGAAATCGCCGGGTTGAAGGTCAGCGCCGACTGGGTGATCCTTTCTGCGTGCAACACGGCAGCGGGCGATGGCAGCGATGGTGCGGCAGGGCTATCCGGGCTGGCGCGCAGTTTCTTCTTTGCAGGTGCACGCAACCTGCTGGTGTCGCATTGGCCGGTGCGCGATGATGTGGCGGCGCAATTGACGGTCCGCGCAATCGAAATGGCGCGCGACAATCCTGATCTTGCCAGATCGACCGCGCTGCAAAGGGCGATGGCGGAGATTCGCCGCAACCCTTCACACGATACCGATGCCGATACCTGGGCGCATCCTTCAGCGTGGGCGCCGTTCTCGATGGTGGGCGATGGCGCGCTGACGCAGATGGATGCGGCGGGTTCGGTGAGGCGTTAGAGCCAGATGACATAAGGTTGCACCGCCGAGACGGAGCCGATTTTGGCCCAGCGCGAGGAGAGAGGA
>NZ_JBMLSM010000228.1:0-25400 GCF_049240505.1 Novosphingobium sp. | reverse complement strand
CCCACGTTCTGCAGCACGGTGAGGTGCGTGATATAGGCATCGCCGAAGGTCATCCAGAAGCGGATGCGTTCGATTTCGGGAATGTGATGTGCGAGGCTTTCAAGTTCCTCGTGATACATCAGGTACATGTTCTTCGGGCCGACCTGCTCGAAGTCGAAGTTCTGGCGAATAGTCAAAGCAGGCGTTTCAACCCATTCGCCGTTCAGGTAGTGACGGGCAGGTGCTGTCACTTCGCGGATGTTGATTTCGGGGTTGAAATTGGTGGCGAAGTGCTGGCCGTGATCGCCGCCGTTGCAATCGAGGATGTCGAGCGTGCGGATGGTGTCCAGCTTGTGCTTGCGCAGCCAGGTGGCGAAAACGCTGGTCACGCCGGGATCGAAGCCCGACCCCAGCAATGCCATCAGGCCAGCTTCCTTGAAGCGCTCCTGATAGGCCCACTGCCACGAATATTCGAACTTTGCCTCGTCGATCGGCTCGTAGTTTGCGGTGTCCATATAGTTGACGCCAGCGGCCAGGCAGGCGTCCATGATGTTGAGATCCTGATAGGGCAACGCGAGGTTGACGACGAGCACCGGCTTGACCTCGTTGATCAGCGCGGTGGTGGCAGCAACATCGTCTGCGTCGATCTGATAGGTATCGATGGCAACGCCGGTGCGCTCCTTCACCGAAGCGGCGATAGCATCGCATTTGCTCTTGGTGCGGCTGGCCAGCGCGATACCGGTGAAGATATCCGCATTCATCGCCATCTTGTGAACTGCGACCGAGCCGACGCCGCCTGCGCCGATGACGAGAACTTTTGCCATGATGACTCCAACTGTCTTTGTGCGCCCCACGCCAAGGATGCGCGGGACAATCATGGCGAGGGCCTTTAGAGGAGTGGCATGACAAACCCAAGTCCTTCTGTTGATAGCCGCAAGCCCACGCGCGACGGGGTGATGCGCGCGGCTGAGAAGATCGCCGTCCTGCTGCCGCAAACGCCCCTGCTGCCCTTAGAACTCCCCAGCGGAGAAACGGTGTGGTGCAAGGTGGAGAGTCTGCAACCCGTAGGCGCCTTCAAGATTCGCGGCGCGTGGCACCGGCTGACCGACCTCAGCACGGAGGAAAGAGCGCGCGGAGTCGTTGCTGTGTCCAGCGGGAACCATGCGCAGGGCGTGGCGTGGGCAGCGCGCAGGCTTGGCATTGCCGCAACGATCGTGATGCCAATCGATGCCCCGGCGGTGAAACTGGACGCGACCCGCGCGCTGGGTGCTGAGGTGGTGCTTTATGACCGGCCCGGCGGTGAGGACCGCGACGCGCTTGCCGCACAGCTTACGGCAGAAAGCGGTGCGACGCTGGTCCATGCCTATGGCGATCCGTGGGTGATCGAAGGGCAAGGCACCAGCGGTGTGGAACTGGCAGAGCAGATGGAGCGGCTTGCCGGAGGACCGCCAACGCGCGTTGTAACGCCGTGCGGCGGCGGTGGACTGACATCCGGTCTGGCGCTGGCCCTGCCCGACGCGGAAATCGTACCGGTAGAGCCTGAAGGCTGGGACGATGTGGCGCGGAGCCTGGTATCCGGCATGATAGAACGAGTGCGCCCCGGTGCCCCGGCCACGGCGTGCGATGCCCTGCAGACGCCTGCCACTTTTCCGATCAACTTCGCGGTCATGACGTCACGCAGATTACGCGGTGTAAGCGTGAGCGAAAGCGAGGTCCGCGCAGCGCAGCGATATGCGTTTTCGAAACTGCGACTGGTGGTAGAACCCGGTGGCGCGGCAGCACTTGCAGCGTTGCTGGCTGGCAAAGTTACTGCGGATGGCCGGACCGCTGTTATCCTGTCGGGCGGCAATGTCGATCCCGCAAGCTTTGCTGCTGTCATTTCAGCGGATTGATCGTCCTTCTTACAAGTTGCGGACAATCCGCCCCCAACTGCCACAAGGCCGCAATGGTCACGTTCTAGTCGCACTCCCCGAACACTTCTTTCGGGGATCATTCATATGCTGGAACGCGCCCGTTCCCATCCGATTACACGTTCGGTCGTCCGTCGCAGTTCGGGCATGGCCAACCGGATGCTCGACCATGCCTTTGCACTGGCCTTTCGCGGCCTGGTCTATGCGCAGATATGGGAAGACCCCGACGTTGACATGAAGGCGCTGCAAATCCGGCCCGACAGCCGGATCATCGCCATCGCAAGCGGCGGGTGCAATGTCCTGTCCTATTTGACCGCCAATCCGGCGGCAATCACCGCAGTCGACCTGAACACCGCACATATCGCGCTGAACAGGCTGAAACTGGCTTCCGCGCGCCATCTGCCAGATCACGCCCACTTCCGTCGCTTCTTTGCCGAGGCGGACAGCGCCACGAACATCGCCGCCTATCGCGCGCACATACTGCCGCACCTTGACGAAACGACGCGCCGTTATTGGGAAGGTCGTGATCTTTCAGGCCGCCGACGCATCAGCGGCTTTTCGAACAATATCTACAAGCGCGGACTGCTGGGCAACTTCATCGGCGTAGCCCACCTCCTCGCGCGCCTCTACAAGATCGATCTTTCAATGATCCTTGATGCACGCGATCTGGAAGAACAGCGCCGCGTTTTCGAACGCGAAATGGCACCGGTTTTCGACAAGCGATTTGTACGTTGGCTGACCGATCAGCCCGCCTCGCTGTTCGGCCTTGGCATTCCGCCCGCCCAGTTCGATGCGCTGGCCGGGAACGAGCCGATGGCCGAAGTGCTGCGTCGCCGACTTGCCAAACTGGCCTGCGATTTTCCGGTCGAGGACAACTATTTTGCCTGGCAGGCTTTCGGCCGTGGCTATGGCCGGGGCGATCGTTGCCCTCTGCCGCCTTATCTTCAGGTCGCGAACTGGCAAGCCGTGCGCGACCGGGCCGACAGGGTAGACGTGCGCCATGCCAACCTGACCGAACACCTGAACGCCCAGCCCGATGCTTCGCTGGACCGCTATGTCCTGCTTGATGCGCAGGACTGGATGACCGACGAACAGTTGAACGGTCTGTGGCGGCAGATCACGCGGACCGCGCGCGCCGGCGCGCGCGTGCTGTTCCGCACCGCCGCCGAACCCAGCCTGCTTCCCGGCAGGTTGAACGATGCCCTGCTTTCGCACTGGCGCTATGACGCGGCGCTTTCTGCCGAATGCACTGCGCAGGATCGTTCGTCGATCTATGGCGGCGTGCATCTCTATGAATTAGCCTGACATGGCCAGCATTGCTCCTGCCACACCCCACGGCGCGCTGATGGACGCGGTGTACCGCCGCCAGAAGTACATCTATGATGCAACGCGCAAATACTACCTGTTCGGGCGTGATGGCCTTATCGCGGGGCTTGAAGCGGCTCCCGGCATGACCGTGCTGGAAATAGGCTGCGGCACCGGACGCAATCTTGATCGTATCGCCTGCACCTGGCCAGGGGCACGACTGCACGGGTTGGACATCTCGGACGAGATGCTTTCGGTCGCACGCAACCGGCTAGGCACGAACTGCACGCTTGCCCGAGGGGACGCCACCGATTTCGATGCTGCAGCGCTGTTTGGACGGGCCACCTTCGATCGGGTGGTAATATCCTATGCGCTTTCGATGATCCCGCAATGGCGGGAAACATTGACCCATGCCGCAAGTCTGCTTGCACCGGGCGGATCTTTGCACATCGTGGATTTTGGGGACTTTGGCGGGTTGCCCTCCCCGCTACGCTTGCTGATGCAAGGCTGGCTTCGGCGTTTCCATGTTTCGCCTCGCGAAGATTTGGGTGAACTGGTTTCCGGTATCGCCGCAGAGCGGAATCTGGCCTTGCGCACGTTGCGAGGGCGCTACGGCTATTTCCGGCGCATCACACTGCGCCGATAAGTTGCATTTGACAATCTAGCTTATGCCAAGCAGTCTTCCCCCCAATTGCAGGGGGAGACTGTCAATGCAGCCGCAAATCCTGACACCTGCCGCCGTGCTGGTGCTGTGGTCGATCGTCATGCTGTTCTGGATGGCTGGTACACGCCTGCCCGCGCTGAAGCAGATTGGCGGGATGGGCAAGGCCAAACCGGGCGGGCGCGGGCAAGACCTTGAGGGCGTTCTTCCTGATCAGATCAACTGGAAAGCGCACAACTATACGCATCTGATGGAACAGCCCACGCTGTTCTACGCCACCGTCGCCATCCTCGCGATCATGGGGCCGGGCCTGCTGGATGTGACACTGGCGTGGATTTATGTCGTTCTTCGGGTGGTTCATTCAATCTGGCAGGCCACGGTAAACCGACTGCCAGTGCGCTTCATGATGTTCCTGCTGTCAACTCTGTGTCTTTCAGCCTTGGCCCTGCGCGCGTTGGGAGCAACGCTGGGCCACGGATAGGAAACTGCAAATTAACGGGGGAGAGTGCCAATGGAAGTCGCCAAAATCCTGCAACCTGCAGTCGCGCTCATGATCTGGACGATGGTCATGTGGGTGTGGATGTATGCCACCCGGATTCCGGCGATGAATGCAGCCAAGCTCGATCCCGACAGCCTGGCTCGTGATCCGTCCAAGACGCTGGATGATATCCTGCCCGCGTCGATCCAGTGGAAGGCGCACAATTACAATCACCTGCATGAAGCGCCGACGCTGTTTTACGCGGTTTGCCTGGTCATTGCGCTGGCCGGACAAGGCGGCGGGACGAGCACAACGGTGGCGTGGGCTTATGTCGGCTTGCGCGTTGTCCATTCGATCGTGCAGGCGACCGTGAACAAGGTGATGCTGCGCTTTGTCCTGTTTGCGCTGTCGTCAATCGCACTGATGGCGTTGATTTACCACGCAGCCCAGATCGTATTTCGGTTCTGATACTTGTGTAGAGAACTGCGCCCCCGCAAAGGCGGGGGCCACAGTCGGTTAACGCCAAGATTCTGTAACAACACCGAGGTCCCCGCCTTCGCGGGGACGCAGTGGCACCGTCAGTCGCGCACGAACAGGCTCGCCAGTTCCACATGGGTCGACCAGCGGAATTGGCCAACGGGCCGCAATTCAGCCAGCCGATAACCACCCGCAACCAGCTTTACAGCATCACGCGCCCAACTGGCCGGGTTGCAACTGACATATGCAACGCGCGCGACCTTGCTCGCCGCGATCTGCTCAACCTGATCCTGCGCCCCGGCGCGGGGCGGATCGAGCAGGACAGCGGCGAAACGATCAAGTTCCTCAACCCGCAGGGGGTTGCGGAACAGATCACGGTGCAGCGCATGAACCGGGCGCCCCTGCATACGTGCAGCGCTTTGGCAGGCAAGAAAGGCATCGCGCGCAGCTTCTACAGCAAGGACTTTGGTCTTCGGCCCTGCCAGCGCGAAAGCAAACGTGCCGAGGCCCGCAAAAAGATCCGCCACGGTGACGGCACCATCCAGCCATTCGCGCGCAGCATTGACAAGCGCCGCCTCGCCATCGGCGGTGGCTTGCAGGAACGCACCCGGCGGCAGGGAGACGGGCGTTCCGCCGAGCGTGATGGTTACAGGTTCCGGCTCCCACGTGCCTTCAGGGCCGTAGCCATTGTCGAGCGTAAGCCGCGCCAGAGCATGATCACGCGCGAAATCCAGCAGAGCTACTGTTTTTGCCAATCCTTCTGCAGTCAGCCCCTTAAGGCCGAGCGAAACACCCTGGTCGGCCAGCGCAAGTTCGATATCCACCGCCAGTTTGCGGTCACCCCAGCCCTCAAGCAATGTGCGCAAGGGCGCAACCAGCGCGAAAAGTTCAGGCGCAAGGACGTGGCATTCGCGCATATCGACAATCTTGTGCGATCCCTGCTCGCGAAAGCCGATGACCACGCGCTTGCCGATAGCCTGCGCGTGCAATGTTGCCCGGCGACGCGAACGCGGAGGCGAAAGCTGTGATGATGTTGCGGGAATATCATCAATGCCCTGCCCTTTTGCCGCGCCAACCACACGGTCATGGACATATTCAGCCAATGCGCTTTCCGACAGGTGCTGCAACTGGCAGCCGCCGCAAGTGGGAAAGTGGCGGCATGGCGCATCGACATGATTGGGGCCGTGAACCAGCGAACCATCAGGCTGCAGCACATCGCCGGGAGCAGCCAGCACCGCGTACCTGCCGTCTGCGGTTGCCCCTTCCCCCTTGGCGGCAACGCGCACGATCAGGCCGGAAACGCTCATTCAACACAATCCTTCAAGGCCGCCTGAATACCGGCAGCCAGTTCCCCGGCGGTAAAGGCCGTGCCGCAGCGCCATGCTGCTTCGGCGTGGAGCCATAGGCCTTCCTCCGCCGCGCGCAAGGCATCGCGGTGCGTTGCAAGCCTGCTTGCGATAGTTCCGGCAAGAACGTCACCCGTACCAGCAACGGAAAGCCACGACGATGCGCCAGGGGCGAGGATCAGTTCGCCCTCAGGCCCCGCTATCAGGCTGTCAGGGCCTTTGAGCACGACGACCGCGCCGGATTTTGCTGCAAGAGCCAGTGCCCGATCACGCCGCAGACCTTCGCCTGAAAGGCCAAAGGTGCGCTCCAGTGCCACCATCTCACCCTCGTGCGGGGTCAGCACTATCGGGCCAAAGCCAAGCATTTCTGGACGCAAGAGGACCAGGGCATCGGCGTCGATCACGCAAGGCCGCCCGGCGTGTAGCGAGGCGGCCAGTTGGCGCGATGCGCCATCAGAGCGACCGAGGCCCGGTCCGACGAGAAGTGCACTGACGCGCGCGTCATCGAACAGGCTTTGGGCGTCGGCTGTTACAACCAGTTCTGGCGGGGCACCCTGCAACGGAGATTGCACTGCGAGTTTCACATATCCCGCGCCTGCGCGCAGCGCAGCTTGTGCAGCAAGTAGACTCGCCCCCGGCATCTCACCGCCGACGATGCCAAGCATACCGCGACGATATTTGTGCGAATCTGCTGGCGGTGTTGTGATCCGGGGCTTCGCAAGCACGCGCGCTGCGAATGGGATGGGTGCAACGCCGATGTCCACCAAGCGCCGCTCACCCATCGCAACGGTGGCGGGCATGGCAAAGTGCGCGTGTTTCCAAGCGCCTAGCGCTATGGTGATGTTATACGCTGGAAGCGCTGGATTGAGGGACTGCCCGGTATCGCTATCCACACCGCTGGGCACATCGATGGCAATGGCATGGCGATGATGCGTGGCAAGGCGCGTGAGCAGCGCGGCCAGATCGAGGGGCAAAGGCCGGGTCAGTCCACTGCCGAACAGGCAATCGACCAGCACTGCCCCGGAAACATCCGCGTCTGCAGGCAATATCTTGCCCCCGTATAAAGCCTGCGCTTTGCGCGCCGCATCTGTTGCGGGTTCTCTTGCGGCAATAACGCTGACCGGGTTGCCGTGTTCGCGCAGGTATTCCGCAATGACCCAGCCATCGCCGCCGTTGTTGCCGGGACCGCACAGCACGGTGACAGAACCACCTGCCGCGATACGCCGGGCCCATTCGCCTGCGCCTCGCCCGGCGCGCTGCATCAGATCTGCAACGCTGCTGCCACCGGCAATCAGATATTCTTCCGCCGCGCGCATTTGCGCAACGGTCAGCACTTGCTTCAGGATACTTTCACGGCTGCGGAGCATCAGCTTTCATCCGCGCGGGAAACCGATAGCGATCGCCCGCCACGGCCACTTCCAGCACGCCCTCGGCGGTCCATTTGGCGCTGGCTTCGTCCGCACCATCTGCGGCGATCACGCCGCGTCCGTCATCGACCATCTGGAAGCGACGGAATGCCCCGTCTTTATGGCGGACGGTCAGAAAACGCTGATCACCGCTGCGCGAATCCTGCGCAAAGCAATCCGGCACGAACTTGGCCGCGCCGGCCAGTGCACAGTCGATCACCCGGCCCTGCGGCTTTTCCTCATTCTGCCAGCAGGCGGACAGAACCGTGCAGCCTGCAAGCATCAGAAAAAGCCGCGAGCGCATCACTCTGCTCCGATCTGCGAGATATCGCGCACGGCACCGCGCGCCGCGCTGGTCGTCATCGCGGCATAAGCCTTGAGCGCGCTTGAAATCTGACGGGGACGCGGTTCTGCTGGCTTCCAACCCTTGGCTTCCTGTGCAGTCCGTCGTTCAGCCAGTACATCCTCGGATACGGCGAGGTTGATGGTGCGGTTGGGAATGTCGATCTCGATCATGTCGCCGTTTTCGACCAACCCGATCTCGCCGCCCTGCGCGGCTTCTGGCGAAACGTGACCGATGGAGAGGCCAGACGTGCCGCCGGAGAAGCGCCCATCGGTGAGAAGCGCGCACGCCGCACCAAGGCCCTTCGATTTCAGGTAGCTCGTGGGATAGAGCATTTCCTGCATTCCCGGCCCGCCCTTCGGCCCTTCGTAGCGAATAACGACAACATCCCCTTCAACGATCTGCCCGGTGAGGATTGCGGTGACAGCAGCGTCCTGGCTTTCAAAAACCTTGGCCGGGCCGTTGAATTTCAGAATCTTGTCATCAACACCCGCCGTCTTCACGATGCAACCATCACGCGCGATGTTGCCGAACAGCACCGCGAGGCCGCCATCCTTGCTAAAAGCATGGTCTGCCGAACGGATCACCCCGTTCTCGCGATCAAGATCGAGTTCGTCCCAACGACGGCTCTGGCTAAAGGCGACTTGCGTGGGCACACCGCCCGGCGCGGCGCGGAAGAAGTCCTGCACGCTGGCGGAGTTGGTCCGCTTCACGTCCCACCGGTCCAGCGCTTCGGCCAGCGTGCGGCTGTGAACGGTCGGCAGGTGCGTGTGGATCAACCCGGCGCGATCCAGTTCGCCAAGGATGGCGTAAATACCGCCTGCACGGTGGACGTCTTCCATGTGAACGTCAGCCTTTGCAGGCGCAACTTTCGACAAGCAGGGCACCCGGCGGCTCAACCGATCGATATCGGTCATGGTGAAGTTCACACCCGCTTCGTGCGCGGCGGCCAAAAGGTGCAGCACCGTATTTGTCGACCCGCCCATCGCGATATCGAGACACATGGCGTTTTCGAACGCATCGAACGTAGCGATAGAACGCGGCAGGACGCTGGCGTCATCCTCTTCGTAATACCGCTTACACAGATCGACGGCCAGGCGCCCTGCTTCGAGGAACAGGCGCTGGCGGTCTGCGTGCGTGGCAAGCGTCGAACCGTTGCCGGGCAGCGAAAGGCCCAAAGCTTCGGTCAGGCAGTTCATCGAGTTGGCCGTGAACATGCCGCTGCACGATCCGCAGGTTGGGCAAGCGGAACGCTCAATCGCGTTTACTTCCTCGTCGGTCAGCGTGTCGTCCGCAGCGGCAACCATCGCATCGACCAGATCAAGCGCGTGTTCCTTGCCCTTAAGCACGACCTTGCCCGCTTCCATCGGTCCGCCGGAAACAAAAACAACAGGAATGTTGATGCGCATCGCGGCCATCAGCATACCCGGCGTAATCTTGTCGCAGTTGGAAATGCACACCATTGCATCGGCGCAGTGGGCGTTGACCATATATTCCACGCTGTCGGCAATCAGATCGCGGCTGGGAAGCGAATATAGCATCCCGTCGTGGCCCATCGCGATGCCATCATCGACGGCGATGGTATTGAATTCCTTTGCGACACCGCCTGCCGCCTCAATCTCGCGCGCGACCATCTGGCCCAGGTCCTTGAGATGGACGTGGCCCGGCACGAATTGCGTGAACGAGTTCACCACGGCGATGATCGGCTTGCCGAAATCCGCGTCGGTCATGCCCGTTGCACGCCACAATCCGCGCGCGCCCGCCATGTTACGGCCATGAGTGGTGGTGCGGGAACGATAGGGGGGCATTGCTGGAACTCCAGACAGGGAATCAGTTTGTGGGCGACTTGGCAACGTTCCCTAGCCCACCCAAACCGCGCGTGTCGAAGGTATTAATTACAACTATGCCAGTATCGTTCCAAGCCTGAAAACCGCAGAAATCCTAGCTGATTTCCAGCGCAACCATATTTGCGATGCGCGCAAGGCGTTCCGCCCACACTGCCTGCCCGCGTGCATCGTCGATCAGATCCTGACGAACTTCAATGCCCAAATAGGGCCGACCGTCCGCCTCGGCATGGCGGTTCATCGTGGCGTTAAGCAGCTTGCCAGAATAGGGTTGTTGGTCACCCACGCAAAGCCCCTCAGCCTCAAGCAGCGGAATCGCGATACGTGCCGCACGATCATCCTCGTTGTACAACACGCCCACATGCCAAGGACGCTTTTCGAGGCTTGAGGCGAGTTGGGGGGTGAAGCTGTGCAGGGACAGTATCAACGCCTGCGGAACATCGGCCAGCAGAGCTGCCAACGCAGCGTGATAAGGCCGGAAAAATCGCGCCAGACGCTCCTGATGGCCTGAGTGATCCAAGGCGTTGCCGGGAATGGCGTGGCCATCGCTGGCAATGGGCACAACGGTTGGCAGATTTTCGTCGCGGTTGAAGTCACACACAAGGCGGCTGACAGCACCCTGAAACGCCGCAATGCCCGGTTGCCGAGCCATCAACGCGCTCACTTCTGCAACACCAATGTCGATGGCTACGTGCTGCCGCAAAAGATCAGCATCGATCCCGAGGTCAATGTCCTCCGGCACCCTGTTCGAGGCGTGATCGGACACGACCAGAATGCCGCCAAAGCGCGGCGAGCCGATGATAGTATAAGCCTCGCTCATCGCAACGCTCCCGCCAACGTCCACCAGGAAGGCGACATCATCGCCTGCGCAGCATCTCGATCCTGCGCTGTGTCGTAAAGCGCAAAGCACGTCGCGCCCGAACCTGACATCCGCGTCAGCCATGACCCTGTTTGCCGCAAAGCCAGCAATACACCCTTGATGTCCGGCACGAGCGAGATGGCCGCCCTCTCAAGATCGTTACGGCCATTGAGGGCCATCGTCCGCAAGTCTGCGCCCTCCAAAGGGCCGGGATCCTTGCGGTCCCATGCCTTGAAAACCGGTCCGGTGGCTAGCGGGATGCGCGGGTTGACCAAGAGGACCGGAACACCCGCCAGATCGTTGGCAATCGGTTCCAGTTCGGTGCCAGTCCCACGACCTATACAGGCTACGCTGTCGACGCAGGCTGGAACATCCGCACCGAGCTTCGCCGCGCGCGAATGCCAATCATCGGGTAGGCCGTGCGACTGCCTGACCATGCGGAACACCGCCCCCGCATCAGCCGAACCACCGCCCAGCCCGGCAGCAACCGGCAGGTTCTTTTCGAGCGTCACATCCCAGCCGTTGCCATGAGGAAGGACGTTCAACGCCTTTGCAACGATATTGCCGAATGGGTCATCAAGCGCGCCGCCGAATTCACCGATCACACGCAGAGAATCGTGCTGCGCCGGATGCGCCACAAGCTTGTCCCCCGAATCCACGAACGCAAACAACGTTTCGAGTTCGTGATATCCATCATCCCTGCGACGACGGACGTGCAAGGCGAGATTGATCTTGGCGTAAGCAGTTTCGCGCAAAGTCATTGCATCCCTCTGAAACGACGAAAGCGCCGAGGCAACCCCCGGCGCTTTGTCTTCCCCCTCCCGGTGCCGGGAAGAAACGCTCTCTTACATGTTCGGGTAGTTCGGCCCGCCACCACCTTCAGGCGTGACCCATTCGATGTTCTGGGTCATGTCCTTGATGTCGCAGGTCTTGCAGTGAACGCAGTTCTGGGCGTTGATCTGCAGGCGCGGATTGCCTTCCTCGACGCCGACGTATTCATAGACGCCCGCCGGGCAGTAGCGCTGCTCAGGCCCTGCATAGATTGGCAGGTTGATGCGTGTCGGCACGCTCGGATCCTTCAGCACAAGATGGCATGGCTGGTCCTCCTCGTGGTTGGTGTAGGAGAACGAAACGCTCGTCAGGCGATCGAACGTGATCACGCCATCAGGCTTGGGATAGGTAATCGGCTTGTAAAGATCGGCGCGCTGCGTGGCTTCGGCATCCTTGTGATGCTTCATCGGCTTCCACAGACCGAACCCGCCGATGGTACGAAGCCACATGTCGGCGCCGGCCAGCACTGTGCCCAGTTCACCGCCGAACTTGGCGACAAGAGGCTGCGCGTTCTGGACCTTCTTGAGTTCCTTGGCGATCCAGCTTTCGCGGACAGACGTGTCATATTCGACCATATCGTCCTTTTCGCGACCGGCTGCGATGGCCACGACAATGGCATCAGCGGCCAGCATTCCGCTTTTCATCGCGGTGTGGCTGCCCTTGATGCGCGGCACGTTGACGAAGCCTGCCGAACAGCCGATCAGCGCGCCGCCGGGGAACGAAAGGCGCGGCACGGACTGCCAGCCACCTTCATTGATGGCGCGCGCGCCATAGGAAACGCGGCGTCCGCCTTCCAGAATCGCGCGGATTTCCGGGTGCTGCTTCCAGCGCTGGAATTCCTCGAAAGGATAGACATAGGGGTTTGCGTAATCGAGCGCGGTGACGAAGCCCAGCGCGACCTGATTGTTGGCCTGATGATAGAGGAACCCGCCGCCCCACGAATTGGATTCCGAGAGAGGCCAGCCTTGCGTGTGGATGACGCGGCCCGGAACGTGCTTTTCGGGATCGATGTCCCACAGTTCCTTGATGCCAATGCCATAGACCTGCGGCTCGCAGTCGCGCTCCAGATCGAAGTGCGCCTTCAACCGCTTGGTCAGATGACCGCGCGCACCCTCGGCAAAGAGGGTATATTTGGCGTGGAGTTCCATACCGGGCTGATAGTCAGGCTTCTTCTCGCCATCGCGGCCGACACCCATGTCACCTGTGGCAACGCCCATGACCGCGCCATTTTCATCGAACAGCACTTCGGCGGCGGGGAAGCCGGGGAAGATTTCGACACCCAGTTCCATAGCCTGTTCGGCCAGCCAGCGGCAAAGGTTGCCCAGCGATCCGGTGTAATTGCCATCGTTCGACATGAACGGAGGCATCGGCCAGTGCGGGACGCTCATCTTGCCGGATTTGGACAGCACCCAATGCCAGTTGTCGGTCACCGGAACTTCGGCCATCGGACAGCCCATCGTGCGCCAATCTGGCAGAAGTTCGTCCAGTGCCTTCGGATCGATCACGGCACCCGAAAGGATATGTGCGCCGACTTCGGATCCTTTTTCAAGGACGCAGACCGAAATCTCGGGATTGACCTGTTTCAGCCGGATCGAGGCAGCCAACCCCGCCGGACCGCCGCCGACGATGACGACGTCATACGGCATCGATTCCCGTTCGCTCATGCCTCACTCACTCCCGACTTCGACTAATTGCGTGATTGATTTCCGATTGAGCCTTGAAAGAGGCCACCGGCAAGGTCAAGACCGCAAATTGGACTGGAAGGAAGTACAGGTTGCCCGATACCGCTACCTCGCAAAATGCCGATTGGAGCAGCGCTGTTGCGGCTGCGCTGGATTGGTGGCGCGATGCGGGGGTGGACCATGCCTTCGTTGACGATCCGCAGGATTGGTTGGCCGATGCACGCGGTATTCCTGATGCGGCACCGGCAGTTCCGCTCAAGCCCTTGCGCGAACTGGCGGCGGAACGCAGCGAATCACCACAGATGCCCAAAGTTGGCGATCGCGCTGCATGGCCACAATCGCTGGATACCTTCGCGCAATGGTGGCTTGATGAAGAAGCACTTTCGCCGACAGGGCTTCGGCGCCTGCCGCCCTTGGGTGGTGCCAGAGCGGACCTCATGGTATTGGTTCCGATGCCGGCCGCTGACGATGGCAACGCTCTCCTGAGTGGACGAGCAGGGCGCCTTCTAGATGCCATCCTTGGCACGATCGGTTTGGATCGGGCGCAAGTCTACATCGGCTCCGCCCTCCCTGCACATGTGCCCATGCCCGATTGGCAGGCGTTGCGGGCTGCAGGGCTAGGCGAAGTTCTGGTTCATCACATCGCGCTGGCCGCGCCCAAGCGTTTGTTGATCCTTGGCACTTCAAGCATTTCAGCGCTTCTCGGACACGATCCACCGAATTTGGCTCAAAGTTTACGCGCAATTAATCAAGACAGTTCACCTATCGCCGCCATGCCGGCGTGGGATCTTGAAGCCATGCTGGCCCGCCCTGCCCTCAAGGCAGCGTTGTGGAGCAGGTGGCTCGAATGGACGGGGACCGATACGTTTTGAAACTCGCGCGCGCGACGAAGACGACGCTGATCGCGTTAGCGGTTTCCGGCTGCGCACTCTCGGCGGTTCCGGCACAGGCTAACAGCGCTGCTGTGGATTATTTCCGAGGCCGCGCGGCGCGCACGGCAGTGCCGACGCTGCTGAGCGCCGAGGACCGAAACTACTATAAGGCAGTGTTTTCCGCGATCGAGCAGGAAGACTGGACCAAGGTTCAAAGCCTCTTCGCCCAGCGCAATGATGGGCCGCTGCATACGGTAGCGCGCGCACAGTATATGCTTGCCGCTACATCGCCACGCGCGGAATTGGCGCCGATTACCGATGTACTGGTGCGCTCGCCCGATTTGCCTTGGGCCGAACAGCTTGGCCGTCTGGCGCTGAAGCGCGGAGCGACGGAACTTCCTGCACTTCCACCGGCGCAACGCTTTGTGTCGCTGCCCAGCGTGTCGAAGCGCATCCGCCCGCGCTCGATCTATGACGGCACGATGCCTGAAAGCGTTTCGAACGCGATACAGGAACGCATCAAATTTGATGACCCCGTGGGCGCAAGGTTGCTGCTGGATGGCGTGGATGCCACGCTTTCGCCTGAAGCCCGCGCAGAGTGGCGGCAGAAGATCGGCTGGGCTTTCTATATCGAGAATGACGATGCCTCCGCACGTGCAATCTCGCTGACAGCCGCCGAAGGTAGCGGCCCTTGGGTTTCCGAAGCCTTCTGGACGGCAGGCCTTGCCAGCTGGCGCATGGGTGATTGCGTTTCCGCGGCGGAAGCATTCGAACGGTCAGCAGGTTCGGCACATAACGACGAACTGGCGTCCGCAGCACACTATTGGGCAAGCCGTGCATGGACACGCTGCCGCAAGCCCGAAAAGGTTTCCAGCACTCTGCGCAGTGCTGCCCGGTTCCGCGATACGCTTTACGGCATGATGGCGGCAGAAGCGCTGGGTATGCGTGAAAGTCAGCCGCCTGCAGCGCCCGATTTCTCGCAAGGTGACTGGCAAGGCCTGCGCGATGTGCCCAATATCCGTACCGCCGTACAGCTTGCCGAGATCGGTGAAGACGGACTGGCCGATGAAATTCTGCGCCATCAGGCGCGCATCGGTGACCCCGGGCAATACGCCCCGCTTTCACGCCTTGCACGTGATCTCGGCCTGCCCTCCACGCAGTTGTGGATGGCTTACAACGCGCCATCGGGCGCAAGGCCGGACGAGGCCGCCCGGTTCCCCGCGCCGAAATGGACACCGGCAACCGGCTGGAAAGTCGATCCTGCGCTGCTCTTTGCGCATTCCCTGCAGGAGTCAAATTTCCGCACATCGGTCACCAGTCCCGCGGGTGCGAAAGGGCTGATGCAATTGCGCCCAGGCACCGCGCGCGACATGGCCAAAGTGGAACCTGCAATGGCAGGGCGTGACAAGCAGCTCGATCTGCCTGACGTGAATCTTGCTTTCGGCCAGCAGTATCTTCAGCACCTGCGCGACAGTGATGCAACGCAGGGACTGCTGCCCAAGGTCATGGCCGCCTACAACGCAGGGCCATTGCCGATATCGCGTTGGAACACCGAAATTCGCGGCGGCAACGACCCGTTGCTCTGGATGGAATCGATCCCCTACTGGGAAACGCGCGGCTATGTTGCCATCGTGATGCGCAACTACTGGATGTACGAACGGCAGGCGGGGGGTCCGTCAGAAAGCCGCATCGGATTGGTCCAAGGCCTCTGGCCTAAATTCCCCGGCCTCGCAGGCTCCGACAACGTAAGGATCGCATCGCGTGGCAATTGATACTTCGCGCGAATTCAAGCCTATCAACATCGCCCTGCTCACCGTTTCTGACACGCGCGGCCCGAACGAGGATACGTCAGGGGATATTCTGGCGGATCGTATCAAGACAAAGGGCCATCGTCTTGTTGCTCGCGCGATTGAAAAGGACGATGCTGATCGCATTGCCAGCCGCCTGAACAACTGGATTGATGATCGGACGGTAGACGCCGTGGTCATCACCGGTGGCACTGGCCTGACAGGTCGTGATGTAACGCCAGAAGCACTGAACCGTGTCAAAACCCGCGACATTCCAGGGTTTGGCGAGTTGTTTCGCTGGCTCAGCTACAAGACGATCGGCACCAGCACCATCCAATCTCGCGCCTGCGCCGTGGTTGCACGGGGCACCTATGTCTTCGCCTTGCCGGGATCCAACGGGGCGGTGAAAGACGGCTGGGACGGCATCCTTGACGAGCAACTCGACAGCCGCAACCGGCCCTGCAACTTCGTGGAACTTATGCCTCGCTTGTTGGAGCAATAGTCACAGGCAGATCGCCTCAGACGACAGCCCAAACCGCCTGACTGATTGCCAGTGTTACAATCGTGACAAGAAAAAACGCCTCAAACGATAAAGCTGCTTTGGCGGGAAGCCATTCCCTACGTACAATGATCTCGGGCAATATGGGTTTGCCTGCACTCGGCCCCGGCTTCCCCTTCAAATCATCAATCTTTGCGACTGAGCGCTGGCTTGCCTCTACAATATCATCGATCATCGCGCGCCTCCAGCTGCTGTGCGCGCATTCGGCTGGACGGCATCCCCGGACGTTCCGCCGGATTTGCCAAGAGCGGCTAGAAGCATGGCCCTAATCGCATGATATCCGGTGTCCGACAGTGATATGCACCGGACACGGTTGTCGTGTTCGTCTGGGGTTCGTTCAAGCAGTTCCTTCTCGATCAACAAGTTGATCCAGCGAAGGGCTGTTGTCTGCGGAACGCCCGATGCGATACATACGCTTTTCACTGTGGCACGACGGCCTTCCAATCTGAAAATATAGAGATCGAGAAGGATGTCCCAAGCCGGCTCGGCAAACAGATCAACAGGGAAATATCGTTCGCGCTTCTGACGGAAATCATAGATTCGACGTGCTAAGGAAAGGGTTGGATCGCCAGAGCCTGACTGCCACTCGTCATACAACGAGAGCAAACCGTCTGTTCCTGCGTCCTTAAGTGGGGCTAAGGCTTCGGAAAGCCGGAAAATCTGGCCGACCGCATCCTTCAAACGTGAAAGTTCACCTGCCCTGATGTGATTTTGCATGACGGTCACTTCCAAATGATTCTGCTCGAAAGATGTGCTGTTGCGAACAGCAGCACGCTGCACTTCTAGATTTCCCCTGCCCCTGGCTACCGCCGAACAATATTGTTTCGCATAAGACCAATAGAAACCGCAGAATACACAGCAATACTACAATAAACTCGAAGACCTTCCTCACCAAAAACCCCAATATGAAAATTGAAATTTTTAAATATTGAAGAAAACAACATCACAAGTAGTATACCTGAGCAAAAAGTTGGCCAAATTTTTACCGATTTCAGAGAAATTGTAAAAAAAGCAGAAAATCTTATTAAATCCAATACCACATATGACAAATCTTTTTTTATTATACCATCCCAAAATATAGAAAATAGAATAATTTCCGCCGTGATAGTCACAAGAATAACTATTCCTGCATACCTTTCCGCTTTTTGTCCAAAAATTATGCACGACGCCCCAATTAATATAATCAAGAACATCACAATATAGGGAAAAACTTCCATGCGTGAAATTCTCGACTTTTCCAATTAAAATATAGCATCGTGATTTCTTTGTCGGCTTATCGGCAAAGATTTAAAGAATATTTTGGCCAAAAATTCTGCATTATATGAAATTCAATTCATTGCTTGAGAAGCGCTGGTCATAAGCACCACCAGGAATGCGAAAGCTGCAGCAGTTGTCGCTATCGCAGCAAGCCGCCCGCTCAGCCCTGCAGCAGCATCAAGCCGATCAAGAACCGGCTGCCGATGTACCATTCGCTGCACCGCGCTCTCCTTTGCTCCGCCGTTTACCGAACCGCCTGATTGCCACCCTGCGCCCATCTCTGTGCCTTCGCTGGCGTGACTACCAACACCGCCAAATCGCTCTTCCACAAAGGTAGATAAATCAGCACCTTCAGAAACCTGCTTTTCCTCTCCTGTTAGATTCTCACAGGCATTAACAAAGCGCAGGTAGGCTCTTGCAAGATCAGCTCGCCCCTGAACGTCAAATTTCCGCCTGACCGATTGCAGTCGCTGCTCCACAGCAGAAGGGGAAATGCCGAGAATCACCGATATTTCCTTGTTTGTGCGGCGATCCACAACCAAGTCGAGCACCTCACGCTGCTTCGATGACAGGTCTGCCAATACAGGGTTATCCGTATATGTATTGGTCACGGGCACAATAACTCCAAATTGAAACGATTTATGGGAATGTATAAACGTGAGCCAAATCACGCCAGAATGGTGCATGTTGCGCGCACTGAACGCACGTCACACAAAGCCATTCAACTCGCCATTGCCAAAACCTGACAGGGCTGATCATACTTTCGTATATATCTAGCTCCGATTCTATTGTTCATTAACCCGGTTTGGACGCAACTTAGCGATCCGCGCCATTAAACGCGCGGATGCGGATCAAAATCCACCAACTGACAAAAATGTTCGCAACGTTGGCATCTGATCAGGATCCTGGAGCCAGATCAGATTGCGCCGTAGTGATGGAGTCGATTTTGGGCAGCGCCAGAAAAGAGAGCCATGCCGCCGCAATCACGAACACAAAGGATCAAAGGAGAAAGTCAATTTCCAAACTAAGCGCCTGAACGGACTTACTGATCATTCTCCATCACCTCTCGCGCCAGCGCAGCAAGCCGAGGCAAAGCTTCCGCGCGCTCTTTGGCTTGAGCGTTGCTCGCGGTGCCGCGTAAAGCACGACCTTTGATGCCATGAAAGATCGCCGCCAGTCAGAAAAAGTTGAAGGCGAGATAGAAGGCCCAATCCGCGATGCGGTTCCACCCAGTTCGGGCGCAATAGGTGGCGATATAGTCCGCTTCGGTGGGCAGACGCAGTTGCGGTCGCCCAACCTAGCTACGATATCGCCGGGCATCCGGTACATCATTGCGTGGTAAGCAAAGTCTGCCAGCGGGTGGTCAAGCGTGGACAACTTCCAATACAGTACGGCCAGAACACGCGGCTGCGTGGGATGAAAGATCATGTTGTCGCAGCAATAGTCGCCATGAACGATGCATGTTTCGCCGCCTGCCGGGATTGCATCGGGCAACCATGCTAACAGGGCAGCCATATCAGGAAGATGACCGGCAAGATCATCATCGAGGTATTCCTGCGACCAGCGGGCGATCTGTCTGGCAAAATAATTACCGGGTCGGCCATAATCGCCGAGACCCGCTGCCCTGTAGTCTACAGAGTGCAGCGCAGCCATGACCCGGAGTAGGCCGAACGCTGACCCTTCGGCATTTCGCTGAAGTTGGCATCCCAGAACACCCGGCCTTCTACCATGTCCGTCACATGGAACGGACTACCGATCACGCCTTCGTCCTCGCAAACCGCGAAAATGCGCGCAACGGGAACATCGGTCCCGGCCAGACCCTGCTGCACCCGCGCCCCGCGCAGCGCATCGTGCGCACCTTTCAGCAAAGGGCCAGGCGGCTTGCGACGCGAAACTTAGCGCGCAGCGGGCGTGGTCAACCGATAGGTGGGGTTGGACTTGGCCACTCCACCGCCCCGGGATGCCGTGATGATCCCTGCGCAAGTCCCGCTCATAGGGCACGACGACTTCGCGCACGAAGGTTTCAACCTTGTTTGCAAGATCACGCGCCGCGCCCATTCCAATCCCGGCCATTCGGGCAGGCCTTACTTCGGTGCCATGCGGATCGCGCCATCAAGGCGGATCACTTCAGCATTGACCATAGGATTGGTGACGATGGCTTCGACCATCTTGGCATATTCCGTCGGCTTACCGAGGCGGCTGGGAAACGGCACCTGCTTACCCAACGAATCCTGCGCTTCCTGCGGCAACGAGCCGAGCAGCGGAGTCCAGAAAATGCCGGGTGCAATGGTGTTCACACGAATGCCGTAGCGGGCAAATTCGCGCGCGATCGGCAACGCCATGCCAACCACCCCACCCTTGGAAGCAGCATAAGCTGGCTGGCCGATCTGACCTTCGAAAGCAGCGACGCTGGCGGTGTTTATGATCACGCCACGTTCGCCATCGTCGTTCAGCGGATCGGCATCATGGATGCGCAACGCGAATTTTGACAGGACGTTGAATGTGCCGAGGAGGTTGATGTTGATGATCTTGGCAAAGTCCGCCAGCGGTAGCGGGCTGCCATCCCGGTTCAAAACCTTGGCGGGCGGGCCGATACCCGCGCAGTTCACCAGAATACGCGCCTTGCCATTTACGGCCTCTGCTTCGCCGATGGCGTTGGCGACCACATCTTCATCGGTGACGTTAACAGCGGCAAACCGTCCACCGATTTCAGCCGCCTTAGCATTGCCGAGATCAGCGTTCAGATCGAACAATGTTACCTTTGCGCCGCGAGCCGACAGCAGTTCTGCCGTTGCGGCCCCCAGCCCCGATGCGCCGCCGGTTACGATTGCGGCAAGTCCCTGAATATCCATGATGTGCGCGCTTTCCTCGAATCGATAAAACTCACAAGAGCATTACTTACTCATGAGTAGATTGAATGCCGATCCGTTTTATGTCAACACTGCCGACCACATGAAACAGCCTCCCGCCTCTTCGGAATCCCCCTTCCCGTCCGCCGATCAGAGGCGCATGACGCGCGAAGCCAAACGCGCAGCCGTTTTGCGGGCGGCTGTGCAGATGTTCAACGAACGCGGGTTTCACCAGACCTCGCTCGATGATGTCGCGGCCCGGCTCGGCATTTCCAAGCCGACGATCTATCACTATCTCGGTAACAAGGATCAGGTTCTGCTCGAATGTGTGACCATCGGGCTTGGTCAACTGATCGACGCGGCGGAGGAAGTCCGGTGTGGCACTGGCACCGGGGCAGACAGGCTGGCGGCATTCCTCACGCGCTATGCCCAGATCAACATGGACGATTTCGGTCGCTGCGTAATTCGCACGGGCGATGAAGCCTTGGTGCCCGAAAGCCGAGCGCGCTTTCGCGAGCTAAAGCGCCAGATCGACACCAATATTCGAGATCTGGTCGCGCAGGGCATCGCCGATGGCTCAATCGCACCATGCGATCCAAAGATGTTGGCGTTCACGATTGCCGGTGCGCTCAATTGGCCAGCCCGTTGGCACGATCCAGAAGGCGATGAGAGTCCGGAAAAACTGGCGGACCAGATGATCCGCCTGCTGAGCAAGGGCTATCTGCCCCGCTGAACCTTTGCCCCTACGCCATATGCCCACCGCAGTTTGCATAGAGCACTTGCCCCGTGATCACGGCGGCGCGCGGCGATACGAGAAAGAGCACCGCCTCGGCAATTTCGTCCACTTCGGCAAGCAGCTGTAGCGGAAGGGTGCGTATAACTGTCGCATTGACACGGACTCGTGGCGCAAGTTCGGCTGACAGACTGCGGGAAAAGCCTTCAATCGCCCCCTTTCTTGCACTGTGGGCGGCCAGCTGTGGCGTGGGGAAGCGCGCCGCCGTGGAAGATATGTTGACGATGGCGCCCCTACTGCGAGAAGCGGAAGGGGCGCACAGGAGAAACGGAAGGTTGCCCCCAGATTGGCTGCAACGGTCTGACCGAAATCTGTATCGGTCGTATCTTAAAACGCGAGCGCCCGGATTGCTGACCCGCGCTTTCAGGCTTTCGGCGCGGTTCTTCCGGCCTATGTGACCTTGCTCGACAAGCGGGCGCAGGCTGCGGGCTGATCAGATGTGGGGCGGACCAATGTCCGCTCCACCGACATCCTTCCAGCCAGAACCGGTTCAGCCAGAAACCATTCAGATCGCCTTGCACTGCACATCGCCGGACGCACCGTAGACCGGACGCTCGAAAGCATCGGTAATGACCAGCTTCCCGTCAAAATGCTGGCTTGTGCCCACGGCCTCGATGGGGCCTGTAGCCGTCAACGTCAGCGCAAATTCCTTACCGGTGTAACGCGACCAGCTTCCTTTGGGCAGCTTCGCCGATCCTGCATCAGGCGCGAGGATTTGGACTGTTCCATTCACTTTCAGAACCCCGCGCTGATCCTGCGCCAGAAGGACCGCGCCGATGCCGCCGCTGTCAGCCACAAAGGCGCATCCGGTGCCGTGGAGTTTATGCTTGGAAATATCGGGATAGAGGATCGGCTGCGGCTCAATCTTTCGGACAGGGGGCTTGCCGTCCTGCGCTTTTTCAACTGCCGCAATCGCCTCAGCATCGGTCGGCTCCTTTTCGGAACAGGCTGCAAGACCGGAAAGGACAAGCGAAATCAGCGAGATGCGCAACAGACCTGACATATCACTTTCTCCCGAAGAGTTTCTCGATATCTCCGTGCGCCAGTTTCACCCATGTCGGGCGACCGTGGTTGCACTGACCGGAACGGGGCGTAACCTCCATCTCCCGCAGCAGCGCGTTCATCTCAACGACTGAAAGCGTTCGCCCGGCGCGAACCGATCCGTGACAGGCCATCGTGGCGAGGACCAGATCAAGCTTTTCGCCCAGCAGCAACGCATCGCCGTGCTGGGCAAGATCGTCTGCCACATCGGCTACCAGTTTGGCCGGATCACCTTTGGCAAGGGCTGCGGGAACAGAACGGACGAGCATGGCATTCGGCCCAAACCGTTCCAGTGACAGACCGAATTCGGCAAGCTTTCCCGCCGCCTCCTCAAGCCTGTCGCAAGCCACCTCCTCCAGTTCGACGACCTCGGGGATAAGGAGGGCCTGCGATGGTGCTGCCCCCTGCCCCGCCCCGGCGGCGCGCAGGCGTTCAAGAACCAGACGCTCATGCGCGGCATGCTGATCAACGATGACAAGGCCGTCTTCGGCCTCTGCGACGATATAGGTATTCGAAACCTGCCCGCGTGCAACGCCCAGTGGATGCTTTGCAGCTTCGACGACCGGCTCTGTCGCGACCTCGGCGCGGGCGGACGGTTGGGCCATGATTGACTGTTCATACCCCCGCCAGGCAAGGCCCACTTCGGACACGCGCTGTTCCGGCTGCCAGTGCTGGCTGAAAATGTTGCCTTGTGCTGCTATTGTCGCTGGCGGTGGAGCAATCGGTTCGGCCTGCCATGCAGCCATTGCGCTGGCTGATGGTGCCTGCGCGCTGCGCTGATCACCGCTGGAAAGAGCATGGCGCAAGCCGGATACAACCATCCCGCGTACCAGTGCCGGATCGCGAAAGCGCACTTCAGATTTGGCCGGATGAACGTTGACGTCAACCTCGCTCGCGGGAACCTGCAGGAACAGCGCCAGCACGGCGTGGCGATCACGCGCCAACATATCGGCATAGGCACCGCGAACGGCTCCGATCAAAAGTCGATCCTTCACAGGTCGCCCGTTGACGAACAGATACTGATGGTCCGCCACGCCGCGATTGTAGGTGGGCAACCCCGCGACGCCGCTCAGATGATAGTCGCCCCGCATGAGATCGACCTCGACCGAATTGCCCGCCAGTTCGCGCGCGACAAGTTGGGCCACACGCACTTCCAGCGTCTCACCACTCATCACGTTGAGCGCACGGCGACCATCGTGTTCAAGCGTGAAACCGATATCGGGGCGAGCCATCGCAAGACGGCGCACGACATCGGATGCGGCTGCCCATTCCGAGCGCGGACTGCGCAGGAACTTGCGGCGGGCCGGAATCTTCTCGAACAACTGGTCGACCCTGACGCGCGTTCCGGGCGAAAGGGCCGCGGGACCTTCCGTCACCAGTACGCCGTTATCGACCACCCGCTTCCAGCCATCAGACGCGCCCTGCGGACGGGATTCGATGGTGACGCGGGCGACAGACGCAATCGACGGCAGCGCTTCGCCGCGGAAACCCAGCGTCTCGACCATTTCGATCGCTTCGTCAGGCAGCTTTGACGTGGCGTGGCGTTCCAGCGCGAGTTCGATTTCATCCGGGCGCATCCCGCAACCGTCGTCCGTCACCTCGATCATCGCAAGGCCGCCTTCGGAAAGGCGGACGTAAACATGGTTTGCGCCCGCATCGATGGCGTTTTCGACAAGCTCTTTCAGCGCGCTTGCGGGGCGTTCGACCACTTCGCCCGCGGCAATGCGGTTGATGAGCATTTCAGGAAGACGGCGGATGACTCGCATGACCATTTCAGGCCTAGCGCCGAACCCGATGTATTTCGAGACAAAGCGGTGAAGTTATCCAGCCAAACCGGCACAAACCCATGTCCTTTGCACGAATCGCCTGCTAGGAAGCCGCCTTCCCGGGCGCTTACATTCGAGGGGTCTGGCGCGTGCCCGTGCGCCAAACCGCAGATTTTCACGGATTTCCTGATGGCATCGATCTTTTCCCGATTCTTCAAGTTTGGTTCGCAGAACATCGCGATCGATCTCGGCACGGCGAATACGCTGGTCTACGTGCAGGATCGCGGCGTCGTTCTGAACGAACCTTCGGTCGTCGCGATCGAAACGCTGAACGGCATCAAGAAGGTCAAGGCTGTCGGCGATGACGCCAAGATGATGATGGGCAAAACGCCGGACACCATCGAGGCGATCCGCCCCCTTCGCGACGGCGTTATTGCCGACATCGAAGTGGCCGAAGCGATGATCAAGCACTTCATTCAGAAAGTGAACGGCTCGAAAAGTCTGCTGCGCTATCCCGAGATCGTCATCTGCGTCCCCTCTGGCTCGACATCGGTCGAACGCCGCGCAATCCGTGATGCTGCAAGCAACGCCGGTGCCAGCCAGGTATTTCTCATTCTCGAACCGATGGCTGCTGCAATCGGTGCGGACATGCCTGTGACCGAGCCAGTCGGCTCGATGGTGGTCGATATCGGGGGCGGCACCACCGAAGTTGCCGTACTTTCGCTGCGCGGTCTTGCCTACACCACGTCGGTCCGCGTCGGTGGCGACAAGATGGACGAAGCCATCGTTTCCTACGTGCGCCGCCATCATAACCTGCTGATCGGTGAAGCAACGGCAGAGCGTATCAAGAAGGACTACGGTATTGCCACCGCTCCGGCGGACGGCATCGGGGAAACGATCCACATCAAGGGTCGCGATCTGGTGAACGGCGTGCCGAAGGAAATCACCATCACGCAGGCAAATATCGCCGAAGCGCTTTCCGAACCCATCGGTGCCATCGTCGAAGGCGTGCGCATTGCGCTCGAAAACACCGCGCCGGAACTCGCCGCCGACATCGTTGATCAGGGCATCGTGCTGACAGGCGGTGGGGCGCTCATCCGTGGTCTGGACGAACATCTGCGCGAGGAAACCGGTCTGCCCGTAAGCGTGGCCGAAGATCCGCTGTCCTGCGTCGCTCTTGGCACTGGCAGGGCGATGGAAGATCCGATCTATCGCGGCGTTCTGATGACCGCGTGATGCGGTTCGGATATTTGTTGCATCGCGGCACGGCCTGTCGTGCCGGATTGAAAGGGTGAACGGATGGCGCGGTCGCAGGACCGGCGCCCGGGCTATTCGCGCAGGGCGCAGTACGGGAT
>NZ_JBMLSM010000227.1:18300-37799 GCF_049240505.1 Novosphingobium sp. | reverse complement strand
GATGTTGACCGCTAGGCGCCCGGTGTGGCCCGCACCTTCGTTGGCGGCGATGATCACCTCATTGACCGGCTCTGCGGCTTCCTGTCCGGCAAGCTCCTCAGCCGGCACGAGCGGCCCGGCGATGAGGGCGACAGCCGTCAGCCAGCGGCGCTGATGCACGCCGATCATGGCCGACCTCCCGGAATGGCCGAGAGGCTTTCCAGCGCCCCCGACAGCGCCCCCATGGCCGAACTGATCGCCGATCCGGCCGAGCCGGACGAGGTCTCGCTGACAATGAACTGGCCAAGCCCGCCATCAAGCGCGCTCTGCCCGCCTGCCTGCTGCAATTCGGTGGCGCCAAGCGCCGCGAAGGCGGCCGGCAGCGAGGCCGTGATGCTGGCCCCTTCGCCGTCGGTCAGCGGTGCAAGGCCAAGGGCGATGGTGCCGATGATCGCCCCGGTCGGCGCGGTGACCGCCGTATCGGTCTCACCGGGAATATAGGCCGCGCCGATGGTGTGATGGACATCGCGGGAATAGATGATCTCGCCGTCTTCGACCGGCGCCTCGGCAGGCGGCGCGGGCGGGGGCGGCTGCTGAGCCAGCACCGGCTGCGCCAGCCCGGCGGTCAGCATCGTCAGCAACGCGGTGCTGCGGCCTGCGGCCTTCCTGATAGCGGACATGATCCCTCCTTGCGCCTGCCGGGCCTGATCGGCCGGGCGGTGGTGTCATCGGCAGGATCGGGTGATCCGGGATGACAAGGCAAAGATGGGACTTATGAAAATAAGCGAGTATCCGGAAATATACTAAACGAAATATTTCTACATGTCGCAAATATACAAATATAATACAGGTTAATTAGTAATAATTGATTAGATACAGGCGATAGCAATGCGATTGAACAGCTCTTCTCTGCTGCTTACACCGATCTTCTGGTGGCATTGTCTGATGTGTGCCCGAATCGTGTGGATCGAATTGCTGCGATTCTGCGCAATCACCTGCGGAGGGAGTCCTCGCATCAGATCGACCACGATCTGCGCTTCGCTGAGAGTGAGGGCAAACAGCGCCTGCAATTCGCCGATCCGCCCCGGGGCGGTCTGGCCCGGCATGGCCATCACCAGACAGACATGATCGGCATCCACCGCCGCCGCGCGGATGATCAGCGAAGGGCCGGCGGGCGAAGACGGCACGATCGCGATCGCCGTGTCGCGCCCGCGCACCGCCAGCAGCCGCGATGCGGCATCGGACAGGCTCAGCTGCATCGCGGCCAGTTCAAGCATCTGCGCCGCATTGCCGCCGGCATCGTCGAGCGCTTCCGCCGAACTGGTCAGCACCCGCCCGTCCCGGTCGGCGATCACCCGCAGCTTGCCGTCCAGCCGCGAAAGGCAGTCCAGCAAAGCGCCGATCTCGTACCCCGACAACGGGCTTGCTCCGGTCATTCCGGCTGATGGCATCGGATCCCCTCCCTATCGCGTCAGCATCGCCCCCGCAGGTGAACCGCGGCGCGTCCTGACCCATAGGGCGGCTGAATGCCGGAAGGCGCGGCTCGCCCGCCATCCGCAAATTCCCTGAGAACGCGGGACCAAGCCTCCGCCACGGCACCGGTAGAATTACAGTATGCCAGCACCGTTATTTGCTGCTACGGCGCTCTCCTGATGTCGGACACCCCCGTTCCTGACGCCGAGGGCGACCGACCCGACGGGGCGATGCCGCAAACCGGGAAGACCGGCCGCGGAGAGAAGCCGGGGCGGCGCCGCAGCGGCTCGCCTGCGGCTTTCCCGATTGTCGCAATCGGCGCTTCGGCAGGCGGTCTGGATGCCGTGGGGGGTCTGCTCGATGCCCTGCCCGATCCGACCGGCATGGCCTTCCTGCTGGTGCAGCACCTTGATCCGAATCACGAAAGCCAGATGGCTGAACTGCTCGCCCACCACACAGGTATGCGGATCAAGCAGGCCGAAGAGGGCATGGCGCTTGCCCCTGACGAACTCGTCATCTGTCCGCCGGGCCAGTTTATCGCGGTGCGCTATGGCGTGCTGCACCTGTCAAAGCCGCGCGAGCCGCGCCACGTGCGCCTGCCGATCGATTTCCTGATCCGGTCGCTGGCGCAGGAATGCGGCCCACGATCGGTGGCTGTCATCCTGTCCGGCACCGGATCGGACGGCAGCGGCGCGCTGGTCGCGCTTCAGCAGAGCGGCGGGCACATCATCGTGCAGGAACCCGAGGAAGCCGAATATGACGGGATGCCGCGCAACGCGGTGGTGACGGGCCTTGCCGATGCGGTGGTGCCGCTGGTCGGGATACCGCAGGAACTCTCGCGCATTGCACAGGTGATCGCGGCCACAACGGCACCCCCGCTGATGCACGCCCGACAGCGCGACGAGGCCAATATCCAGGCGATCATCGCCTTGCTGCGCGAAAAGGCCGGGCAGGATTTCAGCGCCTACAAGCGCGGGACACTCGAACGCCGGATCCAGCGCCGCATGGGTCTGCGCGGCCTGCCCGCAGGCGCGCTTGCGCAGTATCGCGAGGGACTGGCCAGCGATCAGGAGGAATGCGCGCAGCTCGCGCAGGACTTGCTGATCAACGTCACCAGCTTTTTCCGCGATCCCGCCGTGTTCGTATTGCTGGAACGCGAGATCGTCCCCGAACTGATCGGGAACGTGGCCGCCAATCAGGCGCTGAGGGTCTGGGTGGTGGGGTGCAGCACGGGCGAGGAAGCCTATTCGCTCGCCATGATCCTGCGCGATGCCATCATGGCATCCCGGCGCGACATCAAGCTCCAGATCTTCGCCTCCGACATCGACGCACAGGCCATCGCGGTGGCGCGTGAGGGGTTCTATCCGCTCACTATTGCCGACGAAATTCCCGCTGACCGGCTGGCCCGCTATTTCGTGGCCGAGGACAACGGCTACCGCGTCACCTCGGGCCTGCGCGGATCGGTGGTGTTCACCGTGCAGGATGTCCTCACCGATCCGCCGTTCTCGCGCATGGACATGGTGTCGTGCCGCAACCTGCTGATCTACCTCAAGCCCGAAGCGCAGGCCAAGGTCATCTCGCTGTTCCACTTCGCACTGCGCGAGAGCGGCCTCCTGATGCTCGGCCTTGCCGAAACGCCCGGTCAGGCGACCGATCGCTTTGCGGTGCTGCACGAGGGCGAGCGGATCTACCGCCACGTCACGCAGAGCAAGTTGGGCGAAGTGCCTTTTCCCCTGAGCTTCGTGGAGACCCTCCCCCGGCTGGACGCCAAGGACGCCAAGCAACAGTTGTCGCGACAGGCTGCATATGCCAACCTGTGCCGCGACAACGTGGTGGAGCTGTTCGGTCCGGCAAGCCTGCTGATCAACGCCCAGCGCCAGTGCCTCTATTCCGTGGGCCCGGTCAGCCGCTATCTCAAGGTTGCGGCCGGGCCGCCCACGCTCGATCTGCTCGAACTGGTGCCAGTGGGCCTGCGGGCGACCCTGCGCTTCGCCATTGCTCGCGCCGATCGGCAGCGCCCGATCGTCAGGACCAAGAGGTGCCAGATTGCGGTCGACGGGCAAGCGGCCTTCTGCACCATCACTGTCAAATACCTCGAAAATGACGGAGAGGACTTGAAGCTTGTCAGCTTCGTCGAGGAAGTGGTGCCGGAGAGCGAAAGGCACGCGTCGGCAGACGACAGGACCGATGCCCAGATACGCGAACTGGAACACGACCTTGAGGCGGCCCATGCCGAACTGCTCAAGGCGATCCAGAGCCGCGATGCGCTGGTGCTCGAGCAGAAGGCGATCAATGACGAGGCGCTTTCGGTCAACGAGGAGTTCCAGTCCACCAACGAGGAACTGCTGACCTCGAAGGAGGAACTGCAATCGCTGAACGAGGAGCTGATCGCGCTCAACAGCCAGCTTCAGGAAACGCTGGACCGGCAGCGGGTAGCCTCGGACGACCTCCAGAACATCCTCTACAGCACCAATGTCGCGACGCTGTTTCTCGATGCGGAGCTGCGCATTCGCTATTTTACGCCTGCCACGCGAGCGATCTTCAATGTCATCCCCGGTGACATCGGCCGTCCGCTGGCCGATCTCCAGCCGCTTGCCGATGACGACATGCTGCTCGGCGATGCCCGGATCGTGCTGCGCGACAGCAATACCATCGAGCGGGAGATCAGCGGGCCGGGCGACTCGTGGTTTCAGCGCAGGATCTTCCCCTACCGCACCCATGACGACCGCGTGGAAGGTGTGGTGATCACCTTCATCGAGATCACCGAACGCCGCCGGGCGGGGATCGCACTAGAAGAGGCGCGGCGGGCGGCGGAGCGATCCAATCGCGGCAAATCGCGCTTTCTGGCGGTCGCCAGCCATGACCTGCGCCAGCCGCTGCAATCGCTCAAGCTGCTCCAGGAAAACCTGCTCCAACGCCTCGATGACGAGGCTTCGCGCGAGCTAGTCATGCAATTTGACGTCATGCTGGACTCGATGACGGGCATGCTGAACTCGCTGCTCGATATCAACCAGATCGAATCCGGCGTCCTCCAGATCGAGAAGAAGGCCTTTGCCGCCGCCGATATCCTGACCCGGCTCCAGACGGAATTCCGGCCGCTTGCCGAAAAGGCCGCGGTCACGCTGCGTCTGGTGCCCACACGGCACATCCTGTTCAGCGATCCGCGGCTGCTTGAAGTGATGCTGCGCAACCTTCTTGCGAATGCAATCAAGTATACACCGCCGCATGGCAAGATCCTGCTGGGGTGCCGTCATTGCGGAGACATGATCCGGATTGAGGTGTGGGATACCGGTATCGGGATCGCTGCCGATCAACTGGAGCCGATCTTCGAGGAGTTCCATCAGGTCGACAACCCGGCGCGAGAGCGCGAACGCGGGTTCGGACTGGGTCTGACGATCGTGCGCGAACTGGGCCAGGTGCTCGGCCATCCGATCAGGGTACGGTCATGGCCCGATCAGGGTTCGGTGTTTTCGGTCATGGTGGCGCGCGGATCGGCACCGCAGGCGGCGTCTCCACCTGATTGTGCGACGCGGACGCCATCCCTCGCTACGATAACTGGCAAGGTGATAGCTCTGATTGAAGACGATCAGGGCGTGCGAAATGCGCTGGAGTTCCTGCTCGCTGCAAACGGCCATCGCGTGATCTCGGCCAAGGACGGCCCGTCCGCGCTGGCGCTGCTGGCTGACGGAGCGCCGCCCCCAGACCTGATCATGACTGACTACAACCTTCCGGGAGGCATGAATGGTATCGAGGTGCTTGCCGTCCTGCGGTCTCGGCTCGGCCGCGACGTCCCCGGGATCGTGCTCACCGGCGATATCGCCAAGGAGACGCTCGCGAAGATCCAGCGTGCCAATTGCATCATGCTGAGCAAGCCGGCTGCCGCCGCCGATGTTGATGCCGCGATCGCGAAGCTGCTTAGAGCACTTTCCGACCAATCTGACCCACCCTGATCGCGTTCTGAAGTCCGCTGGACAGGAATGGCGGGCCGCAGGGGCTTTGGTTGCCCCTGCAAGCGGCGTGACGACGCCAGCGGGCTTCAGAACGCGACCCTGCCGGGGCGGGCCGAATTGGGCGCAGGGCTGCGTTGATGCTCGCTCACGATGCGCTGCATCGCTCGGTCCTCTCGCCTTGCCCCGCGCCCAATTCGGCTCCGTCAGGGTGGGTCAGATTGGTCGGAAAGTGCTCTAGTCCGGCGGATGCGGACTGACACCCTAGCCCACAAGACCACAAGGCAGACCTCGATTGCCAAGCTTTGCGGCAGTAATCATCCGCCACTTTCTCTACAGCCGCTTTTTGTCAAGGAGCGGGTATTCTTATGGGCGGTGGAGAGGGACCGGGTCTGGGTCGAAAACTGCCGATGCTGATTGCTTGATTGGACCCCTGCTTTCCACCTCTAACCGCCGCGGGACTTGCCGTTCAACAACCGGCTCAGTTGCGGTCGCGTTGCCGAGCTGGTCAGAAAATCGCTCGTTGTCCGCTCTTGGCGAAACCTGCCGCTAGACAAATCGCAATTGAACGACTGAAAAGTCCCAAATTACGCCGCCGCGGAGCTAAAGAAAGCTCTGGCCGGCATGGTTTTCGAACAACGCAGCGTCGCGGACGTAGCCGAGCAGGACCTCGACCTTCTTCTGGCGGGAGACCTCCTGCATCTTGGGCAGTGAAGCTCCGGCTTTTGCGGCTTCGGTGAGGAACCCCGAGCGCAATGAGTGCGCACCTATCGCGGCAGGGTCGAGCCCGACCTTTTCGGCATAGCGCTGGATGAGCCGGGCAACCGAGCGATCGGACATCGCCTCCTTGGTCATGATCCCCTGCGCGTCGGTGCGATAGAACAGAGGACCCGCCTCCCCTCCCCTGACGCTGAGCCATTCGTTAAGCCGGGGGCCGGGCTTGAGTACCTTGCCCGATGGCACAGCGATGACCTGCCCTTCCCCCTCCTGATCGGTCTTCGAATGCCGAATGGTCAGCTTGAGCCCTTCGCGTACCAGTTCAAGATCGGCGAGTTGCAGCGCCACGAGCTCCGAGCGCCGCAGCGCCGCAGCCAACCCCAACGCCATCACGGCCCGGTCCCGGATCGCCCGCGGGCTCTGCCCTTCAGCAGCAGCAATCATTCGCGCCAGATCGGCGGCGAGGATCGCGCTTTTCTTGCGCGTCGGCCGCGCGCGCTGCTCCCGGCGAATGCCGGCGAGCGTATCAGCGATCACATCGCGCGGATCGCGGTGCTGAGGCGCAGCTTCGCCGGCCTGCCGGTGGTGCCAGGCAATCGCCGCCAGATGCCGCCCGATCGTGCTGTCCGCCCTCCCCGCTTGGGCAAGCGAAGCAAGGTAGGTCGCAACGACCTCTGGCATGGCCGGCAGTGGATCGAGACTGCGCTGCCAGCACCAGCTTTCAAACTGGCGCCAGTCGCTGTCATAGGCGCGCACTGTGTTGGCCGCCTTGGAGCGGGCCCGGTACGAGCGCGCCGCTGCAATCTCGGCTGCCAGCTGCGGCGGGAGCGCCTGCGCGAGGGGCGCCAGCGCGTCATCGCTCTCCCGGCGCAAACCCGTGCTGTGTTCATCGTCTGCCACAACAATTTCCCAACTTGGCAAGGCGCAGGCGCTTCCGCGCGCCCTGCCCGCGCCCACCCGGGCCCAATTCCGGCGATTTCTGCGGTGCCTTATAGAGAATATGTTGTCGTCCGTGAAGGGCGCTTATCGGACAGCAATATATTCGTCAAAGCACGGTATACTTTTTGTGTCGTTCGTATACTGTTGAGCGCGTGCCCCCCTCCCCTCCCCCCTGGCAAATCACACTTGCGCGGATCGAAGGCGCCCTCCCCTTCCTATCGCCAGAGCTTGCCGAATGCCTTGCCCTGCGCTCGCTCCGCCGGCTGTGGCACGCGCATGTGCGCAGCTATGTGTTTGATAATCTTGGACCTGAGCACAATCCGGGCCCTGAAGCGCAGGAACTGGTCCGCACCTGGCATTCCGAGGAACGCCGTCAATTCCTCTCATGGATATCCCGGCGCGCGCCCCCTCCCCTAGCCAAGGCGGCCAGACAGGTGATGGCGGCAAAATCTCAGACCGAAGGCTTCACAAGTGCTTTTGAAGCGGCCGACAGTGCGCTTGCGCGGCTCGACACCCTGCTGCCCAGTAGCGACGCCATCAGCACCTTGCTTGAGTGGCTTGACGAACTGCGCACCGAGGAACTCGACTTCCTCGAGGGCGGGAGCGAAGTTGTTCAAGTCGGCGGCATGGTGATCACGCGCCCGGCACCCAGATCTGCTGCTTGGGCTGCATCGCTAGCGGCAGCCGTGCGCCCTCACCTGTTTGGCCTCGGCTCAGCGCCTCTGACGTTTGCGGGCTTGATGCCGCGGGTTCTGTTCCGCGAACGGCCGGAAGAGCCCCTCCCCGCCCTGCTCCGCGCGGCGCTTCAGGCTGCCTTTGTTACAGCGGAAGAGGATTTGCGAGCAATGCACAAGGCGACGACCCTTGGCGACAAGGCGCTTACCGGACTATACGCTTCATCCTCAGCCCCTCGCGCTTGGCGCATCATTGCCAGCCTCGGCCCCCTGACAAGATCTGAGCTCGCACGGGGCCTTGGTGTTACAAAGCGCACAGCGTCCCAGTCGGTTGGAGCGCTCGAGGAGGCGGGCCTAGTGATTTTACGCCCGTCAGATCGTGCTATCCTGCCGGCCAGTGCTGATCGAGCACTGCGCGAATAGCCTCTTCCGCTTCCGTGCGCGTAGCCCCGCCCCTATTTAGCAGCGTTATTCGCACACCCTTGCGGTCAGCACCCTCAATTCGGAGAACAGGCATACCAACGGAATTGGCGATGGTTTCAGCCTTACCTGACCTCTTGGGGGATCCTGACTTCTTGGGGGGGTCTGCCGCGAGCGTAAGCGCCTTGATCACTTCGAGGACAGTCATTGACTGACCGCCATGCTCGCGCAATTCGGCAAGGCGGGCGGCCTCCCGAAACGCGCGCTCTTTGCGGTCGCCTGGCTTGAGGAGCGCCTTGAGAGCAATTGCATTGCGAATGCCAAGCTCTTGGGGACTGGCGAACGCCCTCGTCAACTCTTCGGGAAGCCTGGCAAGATCAAGATATCGCGTGAGCCAGCTCTCGGACACCTTGAGCCGCTCAGCCATAGTTTTCTGACGCCCTTCATAATAGGCTGTCAGCGCCCGCAGATAATCCTTTGCCCTCTCAAAGTCGGTAAGATCATCGCGCGCTCGGTTCTCGATATCTGCAAGCCGAAACGCCTCTTCGTCGCCGATTTCCCGCACATCGACAAGGAACTTAAAATCAGGGTAGTTATGCGCGCGCAGCCAGCTTATCGACCAATGCCGCCTCGCCCCGCAGATGACCTCGAAATCATAACCGTCTTCCCCCGAAAGACGGCGCACAATTGCTGGAATTTCCTGGCGCCCCTGAGCTTTGATGCTCTCGATGAGATCGGCGCAGCGCTCCTCGTTGAGCAACGCATAATCGCGGTTGTGGCCGCTCCACATTCGGCACCTTGCCGGATCTACGAGTTCATGCGTGCGAGACACAATTGCCCCGGACGCCAGATCAGCAAGACGATTGGACCGCCCTGTAAGGACGTTCGACGCAATGGCCGATCGGCGCGGCGCCGCAGCATCATCAGTCAGATCGATGCCTGCGGCCAGATCGGCAGCAAAACCGCTGTTTTTCCTACTCACGCAAGCCTCCCATTAGCAGAATTGCACGCGTGCAATTTTCCGGTGGTTCATGCCAAAGCCTCCTGCCGAAGGCGCTTCTGATGGCTGGGCCACATCGATCGGATGTCGACCTCAATTTCCGAATTCACCCCGTCCAGATAGTTCAGGCAGCGGTTGCGCACCGCTGAACTGGTGGCAGGACCGTCGAGTTCATAGACCGTCATCAGCCGGGCCGTTGCGTTATCAATTTCGGCCGAGTCTTTGAGCGGAGTCCGGACCATTGCATGCCCGAATAGCGTCCGCATCAACTGCAGAAGCTCCTTCTGCATCGACTTATTCTCGTCGACTTTGGAGGCCACAAAACGCAGAAACGTCAATTCCGGTGCTAGCCCGCGATCAGAAAGCTGCTCGATGGTCTCGTCGAGCATCGACAGGAAAGCCGCAGTCGACGAGAAGTCCATCACTGTGGGCGGGACAGGGACCACCAAGGCATTAGCAGCCCGCAGCACTGACAGCGAAATCGCTCCTAGAGCGGGCGGCGGATCCATAACAATGACATCGAAGCGATCTGAAATGCTCTCAATGCCCTCCTTGAGGCGGTCGAGAAGCGCCCCATTCCCCTGCGCCATTCTCGCAGCAAGCTCATACTCCGAGTTGAACAGGCGAAGATTGGCCGGGATCAACTCAAGACCATCGAAGTGCGTCTTGCGCAGTGCGTAGTCCAAGGAAGACCGCTCTCCCTCACGAAGGAATGGGTAGAGCGTATCATCCTCGCTCAGATCAAGATCGGGTACGTAACCAAAAAGAGTGGTCGCCGAGGCCTGGCTATCACAATCAATGAGCGCGACACGATAACCTTTGATGGCGAGATACTGCGCGAGATGGACGGCCAAAGTGGATTTCCCGACACCTCCCTTGAAGTTCTGGACCGCCACCACGCAGCACGGGTCATCAGGGGCTCTGTAGGGCCGCGTACCAAAGACACCCCGCATGTCATTCAACTGAGCAAGAGTGTACCTTTCACGCCGGTTACTGTCCGTCCTCGCCGGTTCAGGCAGGCGCCCGTCCTTCTCGGCATCCCGGATTGCCGCAGGGGTTCGCCCCACGAGCTCAGCCGCCTTTCCGATTGTGAACGTTGGCTCCCGGCGAGTGTCCGAGCGCGCGCTGCGTGCAGAATCACGCAGCTTTTCGAGCACAGACGAGGTTCTGCCAGCGAGCGTCGCCACCGAGACCAAACGCTCAACCTCTTCGAGCTGAAGTCCGTTAGACACATGCCCTCCTTTCGCAATTAGGCACGTGCTACACCCACTTGCACTTTTCGGTCAAGAAATTCGGAAATTTCGAAAGTGCAGCCGCCTTTTCGGTCAGATTTTGGGCCCTGAGCGCTCTATCCTGACTCGGTGGGGGACCCCAAATTGCACGCGTGCAATTTGCGCTGGTCAGGGCCGTCCCCGGCGATTGAACCAGCCCTCGCAAAAGCCCTTCCACGCTGCCAGCAATTTTGCTCCCCTGAGCTTCTGAAGGCGGTCTCCCATGTGGTCCCGGAAGCCCCCAGCGATCAGATCCACATCCCAACCACCGCCATAGTTGCGGCCAATTTCGAGCAACTCATCATGCCCGAAGCGAAGCGTGCCGCTCGGGAATGTAAGTTCGGATGCCTTCTTCACGATCTGCGCTTGGGGGGCCGGTGGTAAAGCGCCCTGCCCTTCAGCGACCTTTTCGACGGATCCGTCACGTCTCGCTTGCCGGCCCGCAGAATGGCGGTCGAGCTCATCGACTGTCTCGAGCACCTCCGGCGCACCTTTCGGTTCAAACCGGAATTCTAGCTCGGTAACAGTCCGTCCTTGCCGAATTTCGCGCCACTCGACCCGGAAATGGGCAAGCTGGTCAATTTCAGATTTCGCCTTCTCGAGCACCTTGCGGCGGAGCTGAGCAAAGTCCGTGTAAACCTCAGGGGGAATGCCAAGCGCAGCCCGCAAGGCTTGCATATCACCCTTCCAAGTAGCCTGTCGCCGATGGAGACGAAGGGCTCCGAGCTCATAGAGCTTCAATGCATAGTTCGATCGGAAACCAAGAACCGCTTGCCGGTTAAGCACTGCATAGGTTTCGGAAGCTTGGATAAGCTTGCGGGCGTCTGGCGTAAACTCCCACTCAATCCATCCTGTCTCGCCTCCGTCCTCGTCGGTCTCTTCCTTGGACCTTGAGATCAAGGAGAACAGTAGCGTTGCCTTCTTTCCACGCCAGGATCTGTCGTCCACTGCAAAGAGTGTCCGGTGAAGTTCCTGAAGCATGTCGCTGATCCGCTCGTTGCCTTTATGACCGCGACGGATGTCGGCTTTGCGGATGCGATGGGGCCTATCCTCCCAGGCATCACCGCCGGCGGTAAGAATCATAAGGGCCAAAAGCCTGGAAGCGGTTAGGCTCAGCGACTCGCCCTTGACGAACTTGATCTCAATGATGTTGCCCGGCTTAGCGAATTCGTCGCCGCCCTTGGCTTTAAGCGCTGCGGCAACCCGCATGGCCCGGCCGGGAGAGCCCTCATCAGACTTCTCCGAGGAAACCTCGACTGTTGGGCTCTCGCCGGTTTCCATGCCATATCACCGTCGCAGCTTGATTCTCACGATCGAGGTGCTGCCTGACCTGACCCGCCTCGTCAAGTCAGGTCAGGTCAGGTCAGGAACTCGGCAGCGACGTAGCCCCCAAAAGGTCAGGAACCACAGGCCATGATCCCTTCGGCGAATCACGGGCCTCATTGGAGGCGCGGATCGCAAGCCTGCAACAACGACAAAGGCTATACCAGACCCACCAGCTCCGCCAAATCGCCCCGGGTCGACGCAAAAACCTCGCCGGCTAATCCCGACCCCCAAGAAGTCAGGATTACCCCACCGGGTCAGGCATGCGCCCCCAACAGGTCAGGATGGCGCCCCCACCAAGTCAGCCAAATGCCCCCAACAGGTCAGGCGAAGTGATCCACATCACTGAATTTCTGATAAAACTTTCCTCTGAATCTGAATCCCTAGAATCAGGAATCCTCCCGCTGCAAGCAGCGGCGTTTTTTTGAGATAGTTTTAGGATAGCCAGGCGCTCAAGCGATCGGCAACGACGCCAGCATGAGAGTTGATCAGCTGACCATCTCTAGTGGTCCTACTGACCACGATGCTAGCTAACGATAGCCAACCGAGTAGGGCAGGGGGGGCGTCAAGCGGAGCCGGTCCGGAAGTTTGTTACCCGCCCACACAGGACGGACATTGCGCACATAACTGACAATCTCGAAAACGCCGGGCACTGCTAGGGGTCTCCACTCCCAGCCAGTGCTGCCAATTCTAGCGACCTGAGGCTACGCACTAGGAGCGAAACCCATCTACTGAGATCAAGGGTGCCGCAATCCCCCTATCATGTTCTGAGCAACGGTCCCCGGTCCGGAAACTCGAGATTCGCTCACAATCGCATCCATCAGTTCTGTCAGGCCAATTGCCGCCTACAGTGAGCGAGCACAAAGCTGATGCCAGTTATCCTGCGAAGCCGGCGCCTCGCACGAAGCCGACCGCAAAGCTACCCTCGCAAACAATAGCTGCAATCAACGGGAATTGCTGAGAGCCAAGTTGCCCCGCTGCTTACCGGGCGTTCCTTGCATGGCCTGTACACTCCATGCCCGCAGCCTGACTCAGGTGCAGCGAACGAGGCACTGCCGGCGCTCTCGGCGACGGGGCTAGACTGTCTGCGAAGGTCATTATCGGATCCAGCAGAAGGGGAAGGGGAGGGCGGTAGGAAGTCACAAGGGCATCGGTACGGCAACATGGTTGCCATTGCCGAGCGCCGCACGAGGGCAGCACAGATGGCCGATCGCGGTGACATAACGAACTATTGTCGTCTTGGCGTTGCCGAGGTGGATCTTGGTGTCCTGCCTGACAAAACCGAGGAGCTTCTCATTGTCCGAGAAAGTTACGAAGAGGGCCGCCTGGGCAGTGCCATGGAACACGCCGCCGCCTCACAGCAGCACGGACCGGGCCGCAGTAGGCAGACCCATGTAACCGGGGAGGGGAGGGGGGGGGGGGAGTGAAGCGAGCCGAACCCTCAACACCCACGATGCCAGTGCTACTCGCAGCAGCAGCGGAACGCCGCACGCCTGCACGGCTTCGTGCGCGCGGGCTTTCCATCCTCATCGGCAACGCTACTGCTATCACTAGCCCGATAATGAACGATCCACTGGGCAGCATCCTTGGCCGAAGCGCTGCAACCGCCAACTGAACCCGGCGCGAGAACTGCGAGGTGCGCAAGGCTACGCTTGCGCTAAGCCCCTTGTCACCACAGAGCTGAGGCAATCACCGCCCGGCTGACTCAATGACAGTCAAGTGGGCCCTACAACCGGTTTCGGATTGCAGCCGGAGCGATCAGAATGACATCTGCGGCTCGTATTACAAGCCGCAATAAGTATAAGACGGAATAAAACTAAAACGTCGTGAACAAATTGATGTTCAAGGTATGATCAGACCGGTCCTCTCCTTCGCGGAACACATGCTGGTTAAGGTAGCCTGGGACAATCTCGATGTTCTTAGCAAGCGGAATTGATAGGCCAACGAAGTTGCGCCATATTGATAGCCCGCCGCGCTGTACCCCCGTTTCATTGAGATCAAGAAACGGCTCAGTATAGGCGACAATCTTGTTATTCTGGCTTACTGGCACCCGCAGCTGGACGAAATTGCGCAGTCGCCATGATGTGTCCTCGCGTTCCTCGAACGTCCGCTGTTCCAGGCGGGTACGGGAATCCAGCGTCACGCCGCCCTCGGTAGAGAGGAGCCGGACATTCAATTCCTGATAGAAGCGGTGCTCGTTGAGTTGGGCAGGTCCGACTGGATCAGTGCGGACATAGGCATATCCCGCTCCGATGTTTACGTCCTTGTCGATGCGATAGCCGACCAAAGAGCGCAGCAACAATTGGCCGAGCCGGTCAGCGTCATTGGTGAAACGCTCCTGCGCCTCGATACGGACATAGGCCTTATCGGTAGCATTGATGGTGGCAAATTGACCGAGCCAGACGTTAAAATCATCTTCGGTGGCTTGGGCAGGGGAGGCGACCGAAGCGGCAAACAGCGCCGCCATGCCGCAAGAAATCCGACGAAGGGACATGAAAAACAACCTTGCAAAGGCAGGTGGAGCGCGAGCTATGCGACCGCTGACAGGGAAGCCCGCGCTCCGTAGTGATCCCCGCAGGGACCGGCAAGCGTCAGGCGCCGTTGTATGGCACCGACGACTGGTGCACGACGATCTTCAGATCACCCTGCGGCCCGCGGATATAACCGAAGGTATATTCGACCTTTGTTTCCGAGGAAGCCCCGGCCGGAGTGAAGAAGTAATTGCCCATAGCGACTGCCATCGTGCAGGCATTGTTGGTGATGCCGACGTTCTTCCACCGTACCTTGCTCCACGGCTTGATGGCGAAGCCCTTGTCTTCGGGATAGGCTTCGTTGCCACCGACAAAGTAGGACAGCGCCGAATCGAAAGAGGTTCGGAACTGATCGACCGATGCCAGCGTGGGCTTAAAAAGGACGAGGCTGAGATCATACGCATAGAACCGGTCGATATGGGCCGCAGCAGCACCGCTGTAATCGCCGCCTTCCGAATAGACCTTGCCAATCTTCACGATGCCCTCGCCCCACGCCTTCTGTGCAGCAACGACTTCCTTTTCGGTAATGCAGTTGACGTTCTGTTCAACCGGCGTGGCTGAAGCGTGCGCCTTCTCCTTGGCGTAACCCGGAGTGCAGGCCACGACCATCGAAGCGGCGGTGAGAACGAATAGGCTCTTTTTCATGGGGTTGCTCCATCTGCTACAGGCTGATGCCTGCTGGTGCTTTCAAGATGGGCGTGCGCCAGGAAGGCCGCGTCAGCCGCATGGCTTGCCGGTTGGCCTATGCCGAATGGCGTATGACAAACGGGCTCATCCGGCTATCCAGAAAGGCTTATGGTCCCGCCTGCTACCTCTGACCTGCCCCAAAGAGCCGCTGATCTGCGCGCGCTTTACCGTGCTGCCGAAGCACGCGCGGCACGTTTGCGAGTGCTCGTAGAGGCGGGACAGGCACTTGCAGCGGCCACTTCTGATACCATGGATGCCGCCGTGGCCGATGTTGCGCGCTCTGCCGCACATCTGGCAGGGTATGCCACAGGCCGCGTTGTTGGAGGCGAGGGGATCGGCCCCGATGGTGACGATCATCTGAGCCTCCCACTGACGGCTCCTGGAGGTGACGGCTCCTCGGTCGGCGCCCTGGTTCTCGAGGGCCGACGCGGGACATTATCAGCAGATGACCGCGAAACACTTGCGATCCTGTGCCAGTTGATTGGGGCAAGCCTCTCTGCGCGTGCGCGCGAAGCGCGGCTGACGCGATTGCTAGGTGAACTGCTGCGCAGTCAGGAAGTAGAGCGCAGCCGGATCGCGCACGAACTGCACGATGGCGTAGCACAGAGCGCAGCGGCGTTGATGCGGCGGCTTGAATTGGCCGAAGATGGCGATTCACGTGACCTTGCCAAAGCCCGGGATCAATCCCGCGAGCTGGTGGGCGAGTTGCGTAGGGTGATCGCCGGCATGCGGCCGCCAGTCCTCGATGATCTCGGGCTCGTACCTGCGCTCCATCAGCTTGCCGCGGAAGCTGAAGAGGACGGCCTTACCGTGGTTGTCCAAATCGCGCCCAAGGCCGGTATGCTACGGCCGCCCCCGGTGTTTGAAACTGCCTTGTTCCGGGTCGTGCAGGAGGCGCTGAGCAATGTCCGCGCTCATGCCGGGCCACAAGTTTGCGTGAATGTGCGGCTCGAAACTGACGCCGGGATATGGTGGCTGGAAGTGCGCGACGATGGCTGCGGGTTCGATCCCAACGCGCCGCGACCCGCCGGAGCCGCGGGCGGGCTGGGCCTAGCCTACATGCGCGAGCGGATCGCGTTGCTCGGCGGGAAATTGACGATCGCAAGTGCTCCCGGTGCTGGCTGCACTCTGCTCGCAGAGATTGCCGCAACATGAGCACGTTCAGGATTGTAATAGCCGATGACCACGCGCTCGCCCGTGAAGGCCTGCGGGCGATGCTCGAACGCAGCGGGCGTTTCGAAGTAGTCGGCGAGGCGGCGAGCGGCGAGGAGGCCCTTGCGCTTTGCTGCCAGCATAACCCCGATCTGGTTCTGCTCGATATTCGCTTCAGCGCGAGTGCACGCGACACCGGGATCGATGGACTGGAGGCTGCGCGGCAGTTGTACGATACCAACCCCGCTATCGCCGTCATTATCCTTACTATGCACGACAGCGCCGATTATCTGCGCGCCGCAATTGCAGCAGGCGCGCGCGGGTTTATGACCAAAGACGCTTCGCGGGAACACATACTGGCCGCGTTGGAGCAGGTCGCAGTAGGCGGGGTTGCCTATCCGCCAGCACTGATGCGCCGCGCAGTCATCACTGGGGATCGCAGTCCGGCATTCGCCGCGCTTGAACGCCTCACCCCTCGCGAACGCGAAGTGCTTGATGCCCTTGCAGGCGGCCGGACGAACAAGGAAATCGCGCTGGCGCTCGGGATCACGCCGGGCACGGTTAAAACCCATGTGGAACGCGTGATTGGCAAGCTCGGCGTAAGGGACCGGACGCAGGCAGCAGTGATCGCGGTCGAGCATCGCGGCGGGCGCTTGGCGTAATGGACCGGAAAATCGCACGATGGTGGGCAAATCGCCCGCTGGCCACAAAGGGGCTGGTGGTGGTGGCGGTGCCGCTGCTTATCTTCCTAGGATCAGTCGCCGCGCTTTACGCGATCAGCCGCATGGAGGCGCGCGCCGAACAGGACGTGCGCCTCACCATCGCTATTCAGAACGATGTCAATGAAGTGCACGCGCTGCTGGCCGAGGCTTCGAGCGGTGTTCGCGGCTATCTACTGACAGGCGAGCCGCGCTTTCTTGAACCCTATCAGCGCGCCGAGCAGATGGTGCCGCAGGTGACGGCCCGGCTGCGCTCTGCGGTGCGCGATGCTGATGCCGCCACCCGTCTCGCGCGGATCGAGGAGCTGGCGGGGCAAAAGCGGGAAGGGCTGGCATTGCTGCTGGCCGCGCGGGCGCGGAGCGGTGAAGATAATGTCGGCGACCCCACCATTTCGACAGGACTGGCGGCCAACAAACAGATCCTAGATGCGCTACGCGGCGAGATCGAAGGGATGCAGGCGCGCGAGCGCGAGCTTTTGGCGGCGCGACAGGATCGGCTTGATTGGGTGCGCCGCAATGGGTTGATCATGACCGGCGGGCTGACGCTGGCCGGGCTTGTTGGTAGCCTTTTTGCGGTCTTTCTGTTCTCCAGCGGGATCGTGCGCCGGGTTCAGCGGCTCGAAAGTGATGCGGTGTTGCTGGCGCAGGGAGAGGCGCTCTCAGCGCGTAGTGCCGAGGGTGATGAAATCGGCGCGCTGGCCGAGCGGATGGCCGAGGCTAGCCAGCTTCTACGTGCCCGTGAACAGGCTCTGCGTGATGGCGAGGAGCGCTTTCGCCTCGTGATCGAAGGGGTGCGTGATTACGGCATCTTTGCGCTTGATCCCGAAGGACACGTGGTCAGTTGGAACATGGGCGCGCAACGGATCAAGGGTTGGACAGGGGAAGAGGCGCTTGGTCGCCATTTCTCGATCTTCTACCCTGGTGAGGACGGACGCGAACGATCTATGCGGAACCTCGCTGACGCTGTGCGCGACGGGCGTACCGAAGACGAAGGTTGGCGTGTGCGCAAAGATGGAACGCGGTTCTGGGCCAATGTTGTCATAACGGCGCTGTACGACGATGCAGGCGCGCTGCGCGGATTTTCCAAAGTCACCCGCGACATTACCGAGCGCCGGCGGGCGCAAGAGGCACTGGAACTCGCGCGGCAGGAGGCTGAACAGGCAAGCGCGGCGAAGAGCCTGTTCCTGTCGCGCATGAGCCATGAATTGCGCACGCCGCTCAATGCGATCCTCGGCTTTGCCCAGCTTCTGGAGCTAGACCGGATGAATGCGGGGCAGACTGATCGGGCCAGTATCGAGCAGATCCTGCGTGCCGGGCGGCACCTATTGGCACTGATCGACGAGGTCCTCGACATTGCTCGGATCGAGGCTGGCAAGCTTGGTCTTGCGATCGCGCCCACATCACTCGAGGCGATCATCACCGAAGCGGTTGGACTGTCATTGCCCGAATCCGAAGCCCGGCATATCACGATTGTGACGGATGCAAGCCGGCTCCCGCCGGTCGCCGCCGATCCGCGGCGCTTATTGCAGGTGCTGCTCAATCTGCTCAGTAACGCGGTCAAGTACAATCACCACGGCGGCACTGTGAAGGTGACAGCGCAAGCTGTCGGAGCCCGTGTGCGGGTCGAGGTGGTCGATAGTGGCATCGGAATCGAGGCCGAGCAGGCGAGCCAGCTATTCCAGCCCTTTACCCGTCTCGCGGCCGGTGCCGCACGGAGCGAGGGAACCGGGCTTGGGTTGTCGCTTTCGCGCGCGTTGATCGAAGCGATGGATGGTGAGATCGGTTATGTGCCGCGCGCCGACGGCCAGGATGGGGCGTGCTTCTGGTTTGAACTGCCGCGAACGCAGACTGTTTCGCTGCCTGGCCCGGTGATGCCGACTGCGACGCTGACAGCTCACGCCGAACCGCACCCAGTTACGATTCTGCTGGTTGAGGACAACCTCGCCAATGCCCAGCTTATCGAGGCCGTGGTGGCACGCCATTTGCCGGAGGCGCGCCTGGTCAGTGCAATGCAGGCGCAGTTAGGGCTTGATCTGGCGCGGCGCCATCGGCCCGATCTGATTTTGCTCGACCTGCATTTGCCGGACAAGGAAGGCGACTGGGTGCTGCGAGAATTGCAGATAAATCTTCCCGATCTTCCAGTGATCTTGCTCACGGCCGATGCCATTGCCGCGCAGGGCGACTGGCAAGCGCGCGGAGCGTCATCAGTCTTGACCAAGCCGATCGATGTTTCGGCGTTGCTTGTGGCAATGGAACATGCCTTGTCGGAGCGAGTCTGATGATCCCTGCCCGATCTGCGTTCGACGCGCGCATCCTCGCCATTGACGATGAACCGGCCAATCTTGCTTTGGTCCAAGCCGTCCTGACCCGCGAAGGCTACACCCACATCGAAACACTCGCCGATCCGCGTCAGGCCGCGAAGCGGCATCTGGCCTTTCGCCCGGATCTCGTGCTCCTCGATTTGATGATGCCGACTATTGACGGCTATGCTCTGCTCGACAGCCTCGGACGGCTCACGCGCGAGGACGAGCTGCTGCCGATCATGGTGTTGACCGCCGATACTTCGATCGAGGCAAAGCGACGTGCGCTGGCGCTTGGCGCGCGCGACATTGTGACAAAGCCGTTCGATGTGTTCGAATTCGCTCTCAGGGTGGCAAACCTGATCGA
>NZ_JBMLSM010000227.1:4394-18200 GCF_049240505.1 Novosphingobium sp. | reverse complement strand
TCCCGTTGCAGACCAACCTGACGTCAGGCGTCGTACATGGAGGGTGTCGAAGGTACTGACATTGTCAGCGCACCTTCGACACCGCATCGCTCTCTTGGCGGACCGCGAGAGGCAACGTGCGACCCTCGCACGCGTACACTACGACAGCATGCTGTCGTTTTCCAGCTTGATGTTCGGCGCGCCGCTGACACTTGCGTCATGATTTGGCGGTTTGGCTCTTACCTGGGAGCACTTCGTACGTTGTGTCGCGGTGCTACATTTGCTGCGATTGCAATACGCAAGGAGAGGGTGAACCGCTCCCCAAGCAGGGCCCTGGGCTGTCTATAGCTACCTGCTCACACGAGATTTCCCTTATGCCGCCAGCACACCTATTGAAACCATGCTTAGGTAAACAGCATGCAGCAGCCTTAGCTTCTCCCTCCTCCCTCCCTTGGCTGCGATGCTGAATGCCGCCGGTCGCGCACCAGTCGCGTGACCGGCGGATTTTTGGAAACGCGACATTCAGCGCGCTTTCCGCCGCAAGGCAGAGGCCGGCCAATGCACACATTGCCCATGGTCGTTACCTGTATGACCGCAATCTTGGACAACGCTGCGCGCCCCAAGCGGCATCGCGAGCAGCATGTCTGATATGGTGTGTCCGGTCCGATAGAGCGACAAGACAGCAGTGCCGAAGGTTGGGGTTGCACCAAAGTGCACTCGGGATTAATCAATCAACAGCACCGCTTCGCTGTGTGCGGTGTTTAGAAAACTGGCCCTCCAACCCTTTGGGGGCTGGCCCCGATGACCCTGCGATACGACCCGAGCGCAGGGTCATCATTTTCTTCGGTCATGCCCGTTTCGGTGGCCAAGAGGCCGCTCGTGACTGCCGAGCGGGGGAGGGCACTGGTCGCCCTACAACTCCCACCTAAGCCACGAATGGCGCGCCCCCAGCGGAAGGGCAGCTCTGGTGTCCAGGCTGAAAAGTGCGTTCTGCCTTTTGACCACCCCGGCTTTTGTCGCCCTCTGAAAACTTCACTCAACCTGGCTCTTAGGCTGACAGGGCAGGGCAGGGTGCTGTGCCAATGTTGGTTCGTGCGCCTTCGTGCCCCGATCGGTGGTCGTTGACCGAGGCGCGAACGCGAAGGAAGGGTGTCACGGCGCTCTAGCCATGCCGCAATTATTCTATTCAATAGAACAAAGTTTTATAAACAATGAACTATACAGAACGCAATTGTGGTGCGAGAGGGTGGGGCGACGGGGGTAGAGCTAAAGGACGACATAACAGTGTCAAACATGAGCGCTGCACATCAGTTCTGCCAACCCGAACAGAATGCGCAGGAACTGGGAACTCCTGCGTCCAATGTGCCGGATTTTCATGCAGATAGCGGAACCAACGGCACGAAGAGCTCTGAGTACCTGCTTGCACTTGCCGAACGCGAGCTCGAACGCCGTAAAGTCCGGATCAGCTATCTTACCAAAGAGTTCCTCAGCGATGCGGCTTGGGCCATGCTACTGGATCTCTTCGTGAAGGAGGAGCGGGGCCGCGAACCTTCGGAAGCAGAGCTCTGCGAAGCCTCACTGATAGCACCGAAGATCGCTCTGCGTTGGCTGGACGCAATGGAGCAGGCTGGCCTTTTATCACGCTCTGCGGCTCCAACCCACCCATCAGTCGATTATGTCTATCTCACCAAAACGGGGCGAAATGCGGTCACCGCGATCCTGAGTTCGTAGGGCGAAGAAGCAGTATTTTTGCCGCCTGTGCCCTTTATGACGTTCAAACCTACGGAGCTGCAGTCCAGCGTCGGCTGGATAACCCGATCGGCATCGACTTAGAGCAAGATCACAGCGCTGTTGGGGGAGGGCACCGGGTTTGCAACTTCCGCCTTTTGTCGAACAATCACGTGGCCGATTTTGAAATTATACACCTTGGGCATCCTCAGAATCAGGGGAACTACTAAAGAGGCAGAAACTCCATAGCGATACAGGGGCGCTTAATCGCATGCGCAAGCATCTGTGTTCGTCTACTGGAGATTCATACTGTGCGTGTTACGTCAGTCTTTACTGCTACCCTGCTTGCCAGCGCAGCCATTCCTGCCCATGCAAATGATAGTGAGGCCAGCCAAGAGCCCGATGTGAAGGGCGAAGCAACCGCTCCAGTGCCTTCCGCCAAATCCTTCACGACCGGCGTTGCGAAGGGCCGCGACCTGCTCGACACTGCCATCTCTGCGAGCGTGCTCGATGATCACGATCTCGCGCAACTTTCGGTCAGTTCGGTTGCGGGCATCCTCCAGAATATCCCAGGAATCCGGTCCGAGACATCCGATATTGACGGCTATTCAGCCATCACAATCCGCGGCTTGCCGCTGGCGGCGGAGGGGTCCAAATTCCTGCAGTTGCAGGAAGATGGTCTGCCAGTGCTCGAATTCGGCGACATCCAGTTCGCCGGGATCGACCAGTTTTTGCGCGCCGACCTTACGCTTGCCCAGGTTCAGGCAATTCGTGGCGGATCGGCTTCGACCTTTGCGTCCAATTCACCGGGCGGGCTTATCAACTTCATCTCGCAAACTGGCGAAACAAAGGGCGGCACAGTCCAGGTGTCGAGCGGCGTCGGCCATGACCTGAAGCGGATCGACTTCGCCTATGGCTCGCCGCTTGGCGACGGATGGCGCTTCCATGTCGGAGGCTTTTATCGCAACGGCGAAGGCCCGCGCGAGATTGGCTTCACCGGCTTTTCGGGAGGCCAGATCAAGGCCAACGTCACCAAGGAATTCGAGGGAGGCTACATCCGCGTCTATGGTAAGTTCCTTGATGACCGGCAGCCAAACTACGGCAACGTTCCTCTCAGGGTCACCGGCACCAACGCCGACCCCGAGGTCGGTTTCATCGGCGGTTACGATCCGCGCGAACAAGGCTTCCTCTCGCCGCTCACTGCCTCCTACGCCGAAGTCGATCGGAACAATAACCGCACCTTGCTCGACTCGCGCGACGGACTTGCCTCGAATGTCAAAGCGGTAGGGCTAGAAGCGCAGTTCGATATTGCCGGGTTCACGGTGACCAACCGGTTCCGCTTTGCCGACATCAGCGGTGAATATAACGAGATCGCTCCCTTTGTGACCGCGCCCGCGCCTTTCTTTGCTCAGTTCGGTGGGCCGGGTGCACGCCTCTCCTACGCTGCCGGAATGCAGAGTGGTCAGGCGATCACTGACGGGCGACTGCTCTCGTTGACGGCCCGGATCTATGCCGATCTCGAAAGCCTGGACAACACCACCAACGATCTGCGCGCGACCCGCGTCTGGGAGGCGGGCGAGGGCAAGCTCACCACTACTGCAGGCGTCTACACGTCGCGTCAGGATGTGCGCATGTTCTGGAACTTCACGAGCAGCTTGCAGGACGTAGCAGGCGGCGGGCGCAATGCGCCCGTCAACATCACCACTGCGACAAACATTCCAGTAACTGATGCGGGCACGCTGGCTTACGGCTTCGCAGTGGGCCTGCCGTTCAGCATCTACCACAATCGATACGACGTTGGTTACGACACACTGGCTCCCTATGGTTCGATCAATTACCAGATCGGCAAGCTTGCCGTGGGTGCCAGCATTCGCTGGGATAAGGGCAATGTCCAGGGGCAGGTCTTCTCGCCGGGCTTTGGAAATGGACGACCGCTGTTCGCGCCGGTCGATGTCAATGGCGACGGGCAGGTCTCGCTTCCGGAAAGCCGGGTGCCGATCCTTCCGCTGACCCGCCCGGCGGCAGTGGACTACGACTACGATTACCTCTCCTACTCCGCTGGTGTAAACTACCGCTTCGCTGACAGTTTCTCGGCTTTCGCGCGTTACAGTCGCGGCGGGCGGGCAAGCGCAGAGAATGCGATCGGGACCGAGACACTCGATCCCGTTGCCGGCCGCCCCGCAAATCCCGAGATCATCGTCTCAATGGTCAAGCAGGCAGAGGCGGGTGTGAAGTACCGCAAGAACGGCTTCAGTCTGTTCCTCACCGGCTTCTGGGCTTCGACCGATGAGCGCAACGCACAGATCACCGCCGATGCCAATGGTCAGGCCTTCGTTCAGCAGATCAAACGCACCTACAGCGCCAAGGGTCTCGAATTCGAGAGCGAATTGCGTAAGGGCCCACTCTCCATGGTGGTTGGCGCCACCTGGACCGAGGCCAAGATCGATAACGATGCGATCGCCCCTGCCTTCAATGGCCTAACGCCGCGCCACATCCCGGATTTCGCTTTTTTTGCAAGGCCTGCAGCAGAGTTCGGCAAGCTGACGGTCGGTGCAGTTGTAAACGGCACCACCGAAAGCTTTGCGCAGGACACCAACCAGCTGGTGCAGCCCGGCTATGTGCTAGTGAGCCCCTTCCTGAAGTACCGCCCCACGGACGGCCTGACACTTGCGGTCAACGCCTTTAACGTTTTCGACGATCTGGCTGTGGTAGCAATGCAAGCGCCGAGCATCCCGCCATCGGGCATTGTCAACGGGCAAGTGATGAACGGCCGCACGGTTACCGCGTCACTGCGCTACATGTTCTGACCGGCCAGGGTGTCGCCAGACCGCAGAAAAACACCGCGGCATAGGTCCACCTTCGCACCAAACCGTTTGAGAGCCTGTCTTAGACTGATGGGCTCTCAAACGCGTCCTTGATTTGGGTCTCACATCGATCGCCTCCAGCCCGGACCGTTATGCCTGCGTCTCGAAGAAGGGTCAGGGAGACAGGGGCGATCGGGCCCGATCCTGCGCGTCCCGGATCAGGGTTACCGCCAACGAGCCTTCAGCGATATGCGAGAAAGGCGAAGCCGATTCTCGCTCTGGAAAGGCGATGAGCTGGGTTCTTGCCGACCTGTTCGGCTGCCGCGCGCCAACCTCGCAACGAGCGGCGGATACCGCGAGAAGGTTTTTAAAGGGCCCATTGCTCGGTCAAGAGCACGCTCTTGTCTGCCCTTGCAGACGGTACATTAGGAGAAATCGCCGAACGTGCTTTCTTTCAGGCTAAGATCGGCCAGCGTGCTAATCGCTATCGGTCTGGAGATCAAAGGTCACATCTCATCTGTAGCTTCCTAGGCGAACGCAGGATCGGGAAGTTCAGATGGTCATGGCTCTGGGCGAAAGCGCCAACATACAAGCGATCGAGGGCATCCACGCCGCGATGCTGGAAGAACTTCAGGTCCATGAGGACCTTGAGCTCGACCTGTCGCCTGTGAAGGATGCGGATGTGAGCTTCCTCCAGCTCATTGTAGCTGCAAGAAAGTTTGCATCTGACAACGGTAAAGAGTTTCGGCTCGCGAGGTCGACTGGGCGGTCCCTTGCCGCCTTGCTTGAGCGTGCCGGGTTTGTGTCCGAAGATAATCCCGACGCCCGCGCGTTCTGGCTGGAAGGAGATGTCCAATGACATCGATCCTGACCGTCGATGACTCCGCAAGCATGCGTATGGCGATCCGGATCGCCTTGGACGGGGCCGGACACGAAGTCGTCGAAGCTGCCGATGGCGTGGAAGGCCTCTCAAAGGCGCGCGAGGCCAAGTTCGATCTAATCATTACCGATCTCAACATGCCCAACATGAACGGGCTCGAGATGATCCGCGAGATCCGCCGGCTGCCTATCCAGGCCGGAACGCCCATCATCTTTCTGACGACCGAGTCTGATGATGCGATGAAGCAGGAGGCCAAGTTTGCCGGCGCGACCGGCTGGCTAGTGAAACCTTTCGTAGCTGATCATCTAATCAAGGTCACTCGTAAGGTGCTCGGCGCATGAGCGCGCAAAACCCGGCCGAAACCTTCCGGATCGAGGCCGGAGAATTGCTCGATACTACTGAGCAAGCGCTCCTCGATCTGACGCACCGGCTGGACAGCCGCGCTCTGATCGATACCGTTTTCCGGGGCATGCACACGCTCAAAGGCTCGGGTGCGATGTTCGGCTTTGATGCGCTTGCCGCCTTTACCCATCATTGCGAGAGCGCGTTCGACAAAGTCCGCAAAGGCCAAGTGCCGGCGACTGCCGAACTCGTCGCGGTGACGCTGTCGGCAATGGACCACATGCGCGTTCTCGTTGATCGCCCGGATGCTGATTGCGCTGACGAAGGCGCCGCCATTCTCGAGCGCCTTCAAGCCGCCTTGGGTGCTGATGCGGTCGACCAGCGCGGGCCCTCGGCGGAGCAGCAGATAGCGATCCCCGCTTCCAGCGATGGCGACGATCCGGTTTCCGATGAGCCTTGGCGTGTTCATTTTCGCCTGCCGGTTGAGTCCATGGCCAACGGCACTAATCCGCTGCTTCTGCTTGATGAGCTGCGCGACCTTGGTGCCACACGTGTTGTAGCCATCACCAATCGTATCCCCGCCCTCGACGTGCTCGATCCGGTCCAGTGCCATATTGCGTGGGACGTCGAATTGCCCGCCACAGTGACGCGCGAGGCGATCGAAGACGTTTTCATCTTTGTCATGGATGACATGGAACTCGTCATCGAACGAGGCGGGAAAGCGGTTCTCTCGGATACTGACGAAGCCAAACCACTGGTTGCGGTGGAACCGGACCCTGCTGTCCCGGCACACGCCATGCAATCATCGACCCAAGCCGCCAGCGACCGTTCCGCAAAGTCGGCAGGCGAAAGCGTGCGTGTGCCTGCTGACCGGCTGGATGTTTTGATGGACCGCGTCGGTGAACTCGTAATCGTTCAAAGCCGGCTTGCACAGTTGGCCTGCGGCGGCGTTTCGAGTGCGGCAGACCAACTCGCGTTGCGCTCGATCTCGGAAGAGGTCGAGCGGCTAGCCAACGAACTGCGCGACACGATGATGGTCCTACGCATGGTTCCTATCGCGGCCTTGTTTGGGCGGTTCCGTCGCCTTGTCCATGATCTGGCGCGCGAAACCGGCAAGTCCATCAATTTGGTGACGGACGGCGAGAGCACCGAAATAGATAAGACTGTCTCGGAGCGGCTTGCCGACCCCATCGTTCATCTCATCCGCAATGCTTGTGACCATGGCCTAGAGCCTGAGGACGAGCGCCTTGCATCGGGTAAGACCGCCGCTGGCCAGATCCAGCTCTCAGCGCGACAGACCGGCGGTGAGGTGCTCATCACGATCGCGGACGACGGACGTGGTATCAGCCGCGAACGCGTCCGCGCCAAGGCTGAAGCCAATGCCCTCATCCAGCCAGGACAGACCCTTTCGGACAGCGAGCTACTTCAGCTGATCTTCGAACCGGGTTTTTCGACCGCCCCGCAAGTGACCAATCTATCGGGACGAGGGGTCGGTATGGATGTCGTCAAGCGCACGATCGAAGGGCTGCGCGGGCAGATCGAAGTAAGCAGCGAACCGGGGAAGGGTTCGATCATTACGCTGCGCATACCGCTCACACTGGCCATCATCGATGGTCTCCTGGTTCGCGTAGGTGGCGGCAATTATGTCATTCCTTTGTCGGCGGTCGAGGAATGTCTCGAACTCAGCCTTGAGGAGGACATCCGCTCTCGAGGGCGCAGCATGATCCAGCTGCGGGAAGGGTTGGTGCCCTTTCTTAGGCTGCGCGAGCTTTTCGACACGGGCACGCGGCCCGATGCCTTTCAGAAGATCGTCGTGATCGCGGCTGGCGGCGAACGGATCGGCCTGGTGGTCGATCAGATCATCGGCAGCCACCAGACAGTGATTAAATCCATGTCGAGCCTACACCGCTCGATCCCGAGCTTCTCGGGCGCAACTATCCTCGGGGATGGCGGAGTAGCGCTGATCCTCGACGTTATACAACTGGTTGCGCTGGGTCAGAGCAGAGAGGAGCGGCTCCGCGCCGCCGGGTAACGCCATGCAGAACAGCAGCACAACCCAGTGGGACGAAAACGGCCAACTCGAGGTCCTCACCTTCGACATCGGAGAGGAACGTCTTGCGATCGAGGCTGTGAACATCCGCGAAATTCTTGACCTGCTTCCCGAAACACGGGTGCCAGGCGCACCCGCGATCGTCTCGAGCGTGGTCAACTTTCGCGGCAAGATCATTCCTATCGCCGATCTTCGGGTGATCTTCGGCATGACCGAACCGACCGCGGAGATGCCAGGAGACCATGCTGAAGACATGGCGCTAAAGTACACCTCTACCGATCACCGCATCGTCGTCATCGAAACGGAACTCGATAGCGAGACAATCCAGATCGGCCTGCGCGCCGACAAGGTTCACGAAGTGGCCACGCTAGAGCAACGCGACAGCAGCGAACCGCCGCTTTTGGGCATGCGGTGGAGGCGCGAATTTGTGCGCGAACTGGTGCGGCAGCCGGACAGCGTGATCGTGCTTCCCGATCTTCAGGAAATCTTTCGATCAATGGTCAGCGCAGCATGACGCCGGCCTCTCAATCAACGTTCCTCGTCAAGGAGTAGACCCAATGCCGTTCAACTTCTTTTCGCCGATTTCAGAGGATCTTGTCCTTGCCGAAATCGCACGCGTTGAGGCGGAGTTCCGCTCCAGTGGCGACCTTTCGCTGCGCCTCGATAGCAGCATCGGTAACGCTTCGACCCGAGCCGTTATCGAAGCCTTCAACGGGCTGCTCAAGGCTGCGGCGCAGCCTGTCGAAGATCTTGCCGCGAATATCGCTGAAATGGCAGCAGAGCATGACCGCGGCGATATTGATGTGCTCATTCCTACGGACCGCTTTTCTGGTCGCTACCGGGAGATGGCGCACGGGATCAATGATCTGGTGAGCGCCCATATCGTGACGAAAAAGAAAGCGATGGCCTGCGTTGCGGAATTCAGCCGCGGCAATTTTTCGGCGCCCCTTGAGCAGTTCCCGGGCAAGAAGGCTTTTCTCAACGAAACGGTCGAAACCCTGCGCAGCAGCCTCTCCGGACTGATCGCTGAAATGAACCACATGTCAGCCGAGCATGATCGCGGCGATATCGATGTGACTGTGGATGACACCAGATTTCCAGGCGAATTTGGCGTCATGGCACGCGGGATTAACGCGATGGTGGCTGGTCACATTGCCGTGAAGAAAAAGGCGATGGCCTGCGTGAAGGAGTTAGGCGAAGGCAATTTCAAAGCCCCACTGGAGCAGTTCCCCGGGAAGAAAGCCTTTATCAACGAGACGATTGAGACGCTGCGGAGTAATCTGATCGGGCTCATCGGCGAACTCAATGCCATGTCGGCCGAACACGACCGCGGCGATATTGATGTGATGGTCGACGATACACGATTCCAAGGCGATTTCGGCGAGATGGCCCGCGGCATCAACCAGATGGTAGCGGGTCACATCGCAGTGAAGAAGAAGGCTATGGCTTGCGTCAAGGCCTTCGGAGAAGGGGACTTTAACGCCCCGCTTGAGCAATTCCCCGGCAAGAAGGCCTTTCTTAACGAAACGGTCGAGACTCTGCGCACCAACCTTCGGGCGATAACAGCGGAGATTAATCGCCTGATAGACGCAGCGACCGCCGGTCAGCTGGGGGAACGTGGCAATGACAAGCTTTTCGTCGGCGATTTCGCAACCTTGATTTCGGGCATCAACGGGATGCTTGATGCTACAATCAAGCCGATCGATGAAGGAAACCGCGTGCTTCGCCTCCTAAGCAGCGGCAACCTCAGCGAGCGTGTTGAGATCGATTGCCGCGGCGATCATCAGCAGATGCGCGATGCCATCAATGACTTGGTAGATAATCTTCGCACCACCGCTCGCGTGGCCGACCGGATCGCAGAAGGCGATCTGACCGTGCGCCACACCGCGCTTTCCGAAGATGACCAACTGGGCACGGCTCTTGCCAGCATGATTGAGGGTCTTCGGGCAGTTGTGGGAAGCACCACTGTTGCCGCCGAAAACGTTTCGACCGGGAGCAGGCAGCTTGCTGCGAGCGCCGAGCAGGTTGCGCAAGGAGCTACCGAGCAGGCCGCCTCTGCCGAAGAGGCGTCTGCTTCGATGGAACAAATGGCCGCAAACATTAAACAGAACGCGGACAACGCGGCGCAAACCGAAAAGATTGCGCGCCAGTCTTCCAAGGATGCCGAGCTGTCAGGGCAGGCAGTGGCGCAGGCCGTCACCGCTATGCGTACCATTGCCGATAAGATCGGCATTGTGCAGGAAATCGCTCGCCAAACGGACCTTCTCGCTCTCAACGCAGCGGTCGAAGCTGCTCGCGCTGGCGAACACGGCAAAGGGTTTGCGGTAGTCGCATCGGAAGTACGTAAGCTTGCCGAACGAAGCCAGTCAGCTGCGGCCGAGATCAGCGCCGTGTCCTCGGATACAGTGAAGGTTGCAACTGATGCCGGCGAGATGCTCGCGAAGCTGGTCCCCGATATACGCCGCACAGCCGAACTAGTGACGGAAATTAGTGCCGCCTGCCGCGAACAGGACATCGGAGCATCGCAGATCAATGAGGCTATTCAGCAGCTTGACAAGGTAACACAGCAGAATGCCAGCGCTTCGGACCAAATTTCCTCGACCTCCGAGGAACTGGCATCCCAGGCCGATGAATTGCAGCAGTCGATAGCGTTCTTCACGATCGAACCTGGCAAGGCGGGAGCCAACATCGGTGCCAGGTCGGGCAGCCCCGCGCTACATAAGGCGAAGCCAGCGAACCGCAGCGCGCCAGTTGTGCGCCGCTCCGTCCCCTCGGTGCCCAAGCGCAATACTGTTGTAGAACAGCAGGAGCGGGTTGCCGGTTTCGCGCTCAACCTCACCGACGGCGGGGCTGATCCCGACGATGCAGATTTCGGACGTGCCGCATGAGCCAACCGGTCGATCTCCAGGTCGTCGAGTTCGGCCTTGGCACTGAAGTCTTTGCTGTGCCCGTCAAGCTCGTACGCGAAATTCTAGATTATACGCCGCCTGCGCATGTGCCCAACGGCCCTGCTCATTTCGTCGGGCTTACTGACGTGCGCGGCCAGGGGGTCCCGACGCTGGACCTGCGACGGCGTCTCGGTCTGGATCCAATCGCTCCAACCCTCGCTACGAGGATCCTGATACTCGACATCCCTATGGACGACCGCAGGCTGACACTCGGCGTGGTGATCGATCGCGTGATCAGCGTTAGCGCCTACAATGCGCGGCAAATCGAACAAGCACCCGACATCGGGGTGCGCTGGAATTCCCAATACATCACCGGGGTCGTCAGACGCGAAACCGGCTTTGCCGTGATCATCGATGTCGCGCGCATTTTCACCACGGGAGACACGGCGATGGCAGGTGATGGATCGTACCCGCACCTGGTCGACGGCTGAAACAACCTGTCGGGACTGCGGCGCTGATGATCGCTGCCCGGCACAACATAAAGATGGAGGAACGTGTGCCGCTTAACCCCTTTGCCGCTGCTTCGACAGCCGTAGTCCTTGATGAAATCTCCCGGGTGGAAGCGGCGATGGTCAGCGGGAACTGCGCTGAACGTCTCAACTGCCAAACAGGCAATGCCGCGACCCGCGCGGTGGCGGAGGCCGTCAATCGCTTGCTCGACCAGGCATTCCAGCCCTCGCATGATCTCGGCAGCGCAATTGCTCACATGAGCGCCGAGCATGATCGCGGTGACATCGATGTCGTTATCAAACCAGAAGCATTGCCCGGCCATTTCGCGGATATGGCTCGCCAGATCAACGATCTGGTGGGAGCACATATCACGACGAAGAAGAAGGCCATGGCCTGCGTAAAGGAGTTCAGTGAAGGCAACTTCGACGCGACCCTTGAAAGGTTCCCGGGCAAGAAGGTCTTCCTCAACGAAATCATCGACACGCTACGCGATAACCTGACGGGCCTCATTGCGCAGATGAACCACATGTCCGCCGAACACGACCGCGGTGATATCGATGTCGTGGTCGATGACGGGGCGTTTCACGGTGATTTCGCCGTCATGGCGCGAGGCATTAACTCCATGGTCGCCGGGCACATCGCGGTGAAGAAGAAGGCGATGGCCTGCGTCAAAGAGTTCAGTGAAGGAAACTTCGACGCGCCGCTTGAACAGTTTCCCGGCAAGAAGGCCTTCATCAACGATACGATCGAGACACTTCGCAGCAACCTTCGGTCGATCACCTCTGAGATACAGGGCCTGATTGTTGCGGCCACCGAAGGCCGCCTGAGCGAACGCGGCGAAGAACAACGGTTCGTGGGTGATTTCGCCCGCCTTGTCTGCGGCATCAACGGCATGCTGGATGCCACAATCCTCCCGATCGAGGAGGGCAACCGCGTCCTCGCCAAACTCGGAGCCGGCGATCTTGGCGAACGTGTCGAGATCGAATGCCAGGGCGATCACAAGGCCATGCGCGACGCCATCAATGCCGTGGTGGACACGTTGCGCGCCTTCGCCGGCAACGTCAGCCAGGCGGCAACCGAAGTGGCCGACGGCAGCACGCAGATGGCTGCCAGTTCGCAGCAGCTTTCCGAGGGTGCCACCGAGCAAGCCGCCTCTGCCGAAGAGGCCTCGGCCTCGATGGAGCAGATGGCCGCGAACATTAAACAGAATGCCGACAACGCAGCGCAGACCGAGAAGATCGCCCGACAGTCGTCTAAGGATGCCGAATTGTCGGGTGTCGCTGTCGACAAGGCAGTGGACGCGATGCGCACGATCGCCGAGAAGATCAGCATCGTTCAGGAAATCGCGCGCCAGACGGACCTGCTGGCCCTCAACGCGGCAGTCGAAGCCGCCCGCGCTGGCGAACATGGCAAAGGCTTTGCGGTCGTGGCTTCCGAAGTGCGCAAGCTCGCCGAGCGCAGCCAGTCGGCTGCTGCCGAGATCGCCTCGGTCTCGACCGATACAGTCAAGGCCGCAACCGAAGCTGGAGAAATGCTAAGCAAGCTGGTCCCCGACATTCGTCGGACAGCCGAACTGGTGACCGAAATCAGCGCCGCCTGCCGCGAACAGGATATCGGGGCCGCGCAGATCAATGAGGCGATCCAGCAGCTCGACAAGGTGACGCAGCAGAATGCGAGCGCTTCGGACCAGATTTCCTCGACATCGGAAGCTCTGGCCGCACGGGCCGAAGAGCTTCAGGAATCGATGGCCTTTTTCAAACTAGATGCTTCCGCCCTGCGCACCACGCCTGCCATGCCCGCGCTTGGGGCTGCAAAGTCCCGCAAGGCGGCACCGTCAAGGTCAGTGTCCCGTCCGGCAGCGTCGGCTCGACCCGCGCCTCGATCCGCGCACGGCCAGGCGGACCCTAACTCTGTGACGCACCAGCAACAGCGGGTTGCTGGCTTCGCGCTCGACCTGACCGTCGGCAGCGGGGATGCCGAAGACGGCCACTTCGGACGCGCGGCATGATGGTTCCCGCCCCATTGATCTTCTGCCGAGTAGTTGCGCCATGAACGACATGACCCATGCCGCCTTCGATGCCATGCCCGAAATCGATCGCATCGGCGCAAGGCAGTTCAAGGCACTGGCCGCGCTGATCTATGCCGAAGCCGGGATCAATCTCAAATCCAGCAAACAGACCATGCTCGAAGGACGCTTGCGGCGCCGTGCGCGCTCTGCTGGGTTTGCCAATGTCGGGGAATACTGTGATTTCGTGTTGAGTCCCGGGGTGGGTCCGAACGAGATCGAACAACTCATAAACGCGGTCACCACCAACAAGACGGACTTCTTCCGTGAGCCGTTCCACTTTGATGTGCTACTCAAGACAGTGTTCCCCGAGTTCGCCGACAACCGCCAGCGCTTGATCCGTTGCTGGAGCGCCGCCTGCTCGACCGGCGCCGAACCCTATACCCTCGCCATGCTTCTTGACGAGTTTGCCGCGCAGAACCGCGGGACTGACTACCAGGTTATCGCCACTGATCTCGACACTGAGGTACTCTCCACCGCCATCAAGGGCATCTACCCGCGCGAAATGGTGGATCCGGTCCCGGAGCACCTGCGTCGGCGTTATGTGCTTCAGGCCAAGA
>NZ_JBMLSM010000227.1:0-4294 GCF_049240505.1 Novosphingobium sp. | reverse complement strand
CACTGCCTCACGCAGGTGGCGGGTACCGTGTTCCGGAAGACTTAGGAGTTGCCGGTGAACAAGAAAGTCCGGGTCCTTATTGTCGATGACAGCGCAAGCGTGCGCCAGACGATGAAGGCCATCCTCGAGGAAGACGGCGACATTGAGGTGATCGGAACGGCTGCCGATCCGTTCGCAGCCGCGCGAGTTATCCAGTCGCAGGTCCCCGATGTCATAACGCTTGATGTCGAGATGCCTCGGATGGACGGCATTACTTTTCTTCGCAAACTGATGAGCCAGTGTCCGCTTCCGGTTGTGATGTGTTCATCGCTGACCGAAGAAGGATCCGAAACGTTGATGCAGGCGCTTGAGGCAGGTGCTGTCGACATTATTCTCAAGCCGCGCATCGGAGTAGCAGATCACCTTAACGAAGCACGCGCCGCGATCCGGCAGGTGGTCAAAGGTGCAGCACGTGCCAGGGTGCAGGCCCGCAAGCCCGGCACTGTCCGTATGGAGCCGCAGGCCAGGCTCACGGCTGATGCTGTTCTGCCGCCGCCTAGCGGCAGGGCGATGAGCCGCACGACCGAGATGGTCGCTTGCATCGGCGCTTCTACCGGCGGAACTGAAGCCTTGCGGGAGGTGCTCGAAGCTTTGCCTGCCAACTCCCCGGGGATCGTGGTGGTGCAGCACATGCCCGAGCGTTTCACGCGAGCCTTTGCGTCCCGGCTCGATTCCTTGTGCGAGGTGAGTGTGAAGGAAGCGGAGGACGGCGACACTGTGATGCGCGGGCATGTCCTCATCGCGCCGGGTGGCAAGCACACCATGCTCGAACGGCAGGGTGCGCGCTATCTCGTCTCGGTCCGTGACGGGCCGCTGGTTTCGCGGCACCGCCCGTCCGTCGACGTCCTCTTCCGTTCTGCAGCGCGCTGTGCAGGGGCAAACGCTGTTGGCGTAATCATGACGGGCATGGGGGACGACGGTGCCCGCGGTTTGCTGGAGATGCGGGAAGGCGGAGCGCGTACGTTTGCACAGGATGAAGCAACATCCATCGTGTTCGGGATGCCCAAGGAGGCGATCGCACGCGGTGCGGCCGACAAGGTTATAGCCCTCGGTTCGATAGCCAGGGAGATCCTGCAGGCGACGGCGCGCTAAGCGATGCTCGCGGTTAAACCTGAGATCGGGCATGAGCCGCAGGATTGTTCGTCCATTGCTGCGACCGTGCACACGGACCTTGCCGAAATCGTGGCTTCCATCACCACGTATTTCGACACTGCAAGTCTGGCCCTCGGCGATGCGGTCACGACCATCGATCAGATAGTGACTGCGCTTCAGCATGTCGCGACCGTCTTCGATACGGGCGAAGCCGCGACCGCCGTGGGTAATCTGATAGAGACCGCTGAGAACCTTCGGACAGTGACAAGGCAGGTGGATAGCCGTGCTCGTGCTGTTGTCGAAATCCGCAAAAGCAGCGCTACCTTGCGATCCTGTGCCGGTGATATCCTACGATGCATTCAGGTTCTCGATGTTTACGGCATGAACGTCAAAATCAATGCATCCGGCTCTGCAGAGTTCATGGATTTTGCCGATCGGATGCGCGGCAAGCTCTTCTCAGCAAGCGATGAGGTGCGGAGCCTCGACAAGACGCTCGCACTACTCGAGAGCAGCCTGTGCGAAATGAACCGCAACGATGCCTTGCTCGTTGAGGAATGTGCAAAGGTTATCCCGCAAATCCCCGATCAACTGGTACGCGATGCTCAGGCACTCGAGCAGCATCAGGCAGGCTTGCTCAGGCTCGCACAGGCCACCAATGACGTTGCCAAGGCGACCCGGAACGAACTGGGTCTGGCAATTAGCGCAATCCAGATCGGGGACCGCGTTCGCCAACGGCTCGAGCATGTGATGTTCGGCTGCCAGCTTGTCGATGATGTTGCGGTAACCGTTGGCGGTGACATCTCGCATGCCGACGCCTTGCAAAGCCACTTTCTGCCACTGCTGAGAGCTTTGACGCGAGCGGCCGCGGCAGAGTTCAATGAGGATGCAAAGGCTCTTGTCGTCTCGCTCAGCAGGCTCAAGGAAACCTCAATGCAGTTAACCTCACTGCAAGGTGGCGACCGCTGCAAGAACGGACAAGGTTTTCTTGAACTGCTCAAGTGCGGGATCACTGATGCGAACGGAATGATCGCACAGCTGAGTCAGGCGGATCGTCAGGGCACTGTGACGCGCGCACAGATCATGGCCACAATCGATGATGTCACCGCAAAGATGGCGGCAATCACTGAATTGCGACTCGAAGTTCGCAATATGGCAATCAACATTGGCCTTCGATGTCGGAACGTTGGCGAACTCGGGAAACCGATTGCGGTCGTTGCGAATGAAATCAGAAGTTATTCTGATCGACTCGATTTGATAGTGTCAGCCATTTCCTCGGCCGAGGCTAGCTTGATGGCGAGCTCCTCACTGATGAGCCGGGAAGGCGCCGAGCGTCCTACATCTTCCAGTCAACTTTCAGGCCTCCTCGATATCATTGAAGCGTGTGATAGGAGTACTGCTGACGCCCTCGATTTCGTTGAGTCAAATTCTAGCAATGTCCAATCATCATTAGACCGCGCCATTATGCAGCTGCAGCCATTGGTTGAAAATGCAGAACTTATTGCCAATGTCGCGGAACTCTTGAATTTGCCGGAAACGTCTGAAATTTCACGTGGCGTTGTTGTTTCTGACGAGCTCAAGTCTATTTTTGAGAGTTTGCGCGTAAAATACACCATGACTGCGGAGCGGGAGATTCATATTTCGATACTGAAATCCATGGGTATTCATGATGAATCGCTAGATGTTCCTGTTTCAGATGAAGATTGCGACGACGAATTTGATGATGGACTATTTTGAATTGCAATATTAATTAGTGGGAAGATAGAGATATTATTTGTATTGATACGTCATTTGAATTACAGCCTGCTGTATGCGGCGGGAGAGATAGTGCCTCGGTAGCCTTGGCTGTATGATCTGTCGTACCGGTAGGTTCAGCGGGCGCTGACGGCACGCACCTGCTGAGCGCGGCGGCAGGGATCGGCTCCCGCTTGTTCCAGCGGGCCCTAGGGCTGGGGACCGAATGCAGGGCGCCCGGTCACTATGATATGGCTGCTGCGGATGAGGCTGGTGAAGGCAGCGGCCGTCGACAAGCTGGTCGCCTGTCACAGTGCGACGCATACCCCTTCGAAGAAGTGGTTGCCTCCATCAGTCAGTGCTTAATCTGTGAAGAGCTCGGCCTGCCCGGGGGTGCCCATGGCAATTACGCTAGCTGCACCAACCACTGTGTCGACAGTGTGAAGGGCGCTACCTCAACAACAATTTATGCGGTGACCAAGGCCAAGCAGGCTTTTGCCAACTCAAAGTTTTTGGCGGTGCAAGTCATGGCGGTTCGCAGGCTCGATCAAGACCGCTGTCGGCGTTACACTCAGGTGGGCGACATGAACGCGGCTTATATCGATAACGTACTGGCGGTGGCGGAACCGCGGCGGGCGTGACCGGCTGGCAGCAGTCCTGTGCCAGGCCAGCCACAAGCTTTTGCAACATCTTCCGCCTCTGACGCTGTTACATCAAATAGCGTCATGCGACATGAGGTGCCGTCAGGCATTTTCCAGCTGTACCGGACTTCCTCACATCTGGTCTCTTCACCAAACATCTTTGCGCTCCCCCAGCGACGAGCCTGTTTATCCGGAGGGGAGACATGATGGGAGAACGAAAACCGAAACTGTTCCTTTGCAGGACAGTACGACCGCAAGTCTTCTTTGCTGAGGGCGGCAAGCAGCAGTTGTGGGCCTGCCGGACTGCCGGCCGAAGGAGACATCAGCGACCAAGATAGCTCATACGCTATAGCCGCCACCTCAAACCTCGCGACGCGCGCGCGTTTTTGCGCCCGGTGGCTGCGCTACCATTACCGACAAGTGTATGAGGCCTGCGGTGCGGCGCTGGTCGTGCACGATGTGCTCGGTGCGAAGTTTCATGGGGTGTGGTGGGCTGCGCAGCATCGAGGTGAGGGCGGGCGGGCCGCACCTTGCCGCCGACGTGCTGAGCAAGCGTTACGAACTCGTCCTAACCATTGCTACCAAGGACGAAGGCTACCGTTTTGTGCGCTCGCGCAGGGGCAGGGCGCTGATAGCTAAGTCGGCATTCTTCCCGCTCCCCTTGGAGACGGTCAGGCGCTAAGCAAGATCCGCGACGATCTGCAGGTCTGAGTAAGTGCTAGGCCCAGTCAGATACGCTGTGCTGGGCCTAGCATTCTGATCGAGGCTTACGCGTAAGAGAGCGTGGCGCG
>NZ_JBMLSM010000226.1:0-5069 GCF_049240505.1 Novosphingobium sp. | reverse complement strand
TGGGCGTACTTGGTGAAAGCCAGACCCGGCGCGACCTCGCGCACCTTCTGCACACGGCGGTCGAACGGAGCGGTCGCAACCGCTGCGAAATCGCGCGTGAGGCAGACCTTCATAAAGACGCGCTACGCCGGACGCTGTGCGGCGAACGAAGCCCGAGCCTTGGCGAAGCGCTGCGCATCCTCGCCTCATCCGGCATGGCGCCGCACGCTCACCTGCTGCTGTTCTTGGGGGCCGGCGGCGACCAGGCAACCCGGTGGCTTCAGACCGACATCGCCCAATTCTTCGAGGAACTGGTCGGCGAACTTCCCTCCGCGCTCGAGCGCGTCCTTGGCAACCAGGTCCATGACGTGAAGCCCCGTTGGGCCAAGGGAACAGCCCACCGGGTGGCGAGGCTTCTTTCCGACCACATCGACGAGCTCGAACGCAAGGATGCACTGCTGGGTGAAGGCGGTACGGGCTTCGGAGGGCGTCATGGCTGAAACAGAACCATTGGCTTCAACTGAGCAACGCCGAATCACCCGTCTCATCCGGCTAAAGGAGGTCCAACATCGCGTCGGTCTCGGCCGATCCACGATCTACCGGTGGATGGCTGAAGGGAAGTTCCCGAAACCGGTTCAGCTGGGTGGATATGCCGTCGCGTGGGCGCAAGAGGACATCGACGATTGGATCTGCAATAAACGCGAAATCTGATTCTGAAGGCCCCCATGTCACTGACGATATTCAAGGAATTCGCTCCGGTGCTCGCCCAGCTCAGCGATGCCGAAATCAACCATCCGCAATCTGATCCAAAATTGCAGATGGCTGGCGAACGCATCGGCGCGCGCCATGTAGAGATGATTTACGCTCCTTTCGATCACATCAACCCGTCGGCCCGCGTCGTTATCATTGGTATGATACCGGGCCGGTTTCAGGCCACCAATGCACTGCGCGCTGCGCGAACTGCATTGGTGCAAGGTCGACCAATCGAAGAGGCGGCGGCTGCCGCCAAGACTTTTGCCAGCTTCTCGGGCGAACCCATGCGGACCAACCTCATCCGCATGCTCGACGCCATCGGCCTTGCGAAATGGCTGGGACTGCCCTCCGCGGCCGCGCTATGGTCCGAACGGAATGACCTGGTCCACTTTACCTCGGCTCTTCGCTATCCGGTTTTCGTCGACGGACAGAATTGGTCTGGCACGCCCGATATGGTGAAGACACCAACTCTGCGTCATTGGTTGGAAGCTTACACTGGTCAGGAACTGCGCGCCTTGCCTGACGCTATCCTCGTGCCCCTTGGTCCAAAAGTTGCTACGGCGATGCAGGCCTTGGCGGCTCAAGGCCTACTCGACGAACGGCGCATCTTGGTCGGTCGCCGCATCCCAGCGGGGCCAATGCCGAGAGAATTGCCTACTTCTTGGGCGACAAAGCAGCAGAGCGCTGCTCAGCCAAGACCAACACCGCCACGATTTCGCAGGCCAAGGTTGACCTGCAGGCTCGAGTTCGCGCTTTCACCAATGCCTGAGCATGCCATCAGTGCGATCGCTCACAAAAAACGTTATAATACTGACGCTTCATTCGGGCCGGATGAGACCCGCACGGCACGCCAACCGATCTTGCCGGTCTTGCCGGTCTTGCCGGTCTTGCCGGTCTTTTCCGCGCGTCTAACCGCAAGGCAAGAAACGTCGTATTTTTGCCCTGTAGCGAAAATCACTGCCAAATCAGGCGGTACGAAAATGTCATCCCGGGGAGTGCGGATGAAGGCGAAGGACTTGCCTTCGTGACGCTCCAATCGCCCCGACATTGTTTCGCACAAGCCCGGCAATTCGACAGCTTGTGAGGACCGCCAGTCCAACGGTGGACCGTCGGGTTCTGCGCGCCCCACTTCCAAAGTTGTCCCTGCTACGAGGTCGGCAATCTGGGGGAACCTGGCGTGTTTCAGCGCAATTCCCGAATTTACGCCCGTGGCAATATAGCTGAGCGCCTTGTCCTTGTTAACGTGATCAACGACCCCTTGGACATAGGTAAGGCTCTTGCGATCCAAACTGCGAAGAAGTGCCGTTGCCGCCGAACTCGCATCGGGCAAATCTTGCATGCTGCCATCGCCATTGATGCGCGAAAACCACTCGCTGCTTGCTGACTGCTGCAGTTCCTGGGGGATCTTGTACCCTGACTGTTCGCGGTATTTAAGCGCAAGCGATGTTTGGCGGGCAGCTTCGGCGTAGCGCTTTGCCAACGCAAGTCGATGGGCGAGATGGATGCGAATTTTCGCCACCTCTTGCTCTTCTCTTGCGAGTTGAGTGGCGTACACAAAACAGATCAACGCATCGTCGGGCCGTGACTTCTCGAGTATCTCGCCGAGCAAGGCCCAGGTCTAAGCGGCGCGGGACTGGCGCCGTAAGACCGGTGCCAAGCGCTTGATCGCAAGTTCATCTTCTCCGCGAGCCAGGTGAGCTTTGCTCTGGTAGTAATTTAGCCACTGATCGCTGGGATTTTCGACTAATGATTTGTCGAGAATGCCCAATCCCCAGTCAATCAACTCGGAAGACGATTGACCATCGGCAAGACGTGCTGCAGCTTCTCTGCAGATCGCACGTCGGAAGCGCTGTTCCAGGCTGTCGATTGTTTTGCCTTTGTCATTGACGAACGGCTGCCGATCATCATCGGAAAAATCATCTGTCCCGGCCCAACGCGCAAATCCGAGAAACTCGCGCCAGTCCTTCGAAACCTTGCCCGCCAGACGCAGCATCTGGGAAAAGGCGGTATCGCGTCGCAGAAGGTCTGCGAACTTGACAAATTCCCGCATGGATGGCGTGAATTGGTTGTTCAATTCAGTGGCGGACAAATGACCTGTCTCGTAGCGCCCCACCACATCCTTCATCTGGTCATAGAGCACCCAGGCGTATGCGCGCAGAAACCAGACATCGCGAGCATTCGCTTCGTAATTTTGTCTGGCCACATCCAATGCCTCGGATGAACGCCCCTGCTTTCGCAGTTTAAAGATTGTGTCGGATGTCATGGGTTGGTCGCTGCATCCGCTGACATCAGCCTCTGCACATCCTCGTAAAGCCCTTTGGTGCGGCCCGGACCGCCAACTTCCTGCGCGGCCGTCCAGGTCGACTTGCTGTTGAACGAAAAGTCGATATCCCCGCGTCGTGAAGCATCGGCAAAACTGACACGCAGACGATATGGAGATAATTCAACGCCGGTGCGTGCGATAGGCGACCCAGCCAGCGCACGGTCCATCAAGTCGAGGAACTTTTGGATGAATGCGTCCGGCCGGATGGCATCTTTCTTCCCGGCCACCTCGCCGAGAATGTCCAGCGCCTCACCGGCAAGGAGGCGGTCTGACACCGACCCTGGAGCCTCCGGGCTTGTCGCCAAAGATCGGCGATCCGGTAATCAATCATCCCCAAACCATCGTCGGTGAGACGCAAAAGTTGCAGTCGCAGGAAGCACGCCAGTTCGAGAATTTTGCGCTCACCGCGCATCCGCCTGAGCGTCGCGGGCTTGCGGTACAACATCGATCGCGCCTGAGCTTTCAGCATTCCGGTCGACAAGCCGAGGTCCAGCTTGTCGGCACCAAGCTTTTCAAGAAATCGATCTTCGCGATATGGTCGGCGAGGCCTTTGGTCTTACGAGAGGATGGGCCGTCTCGAAGCCATTCGAGCCGCGTTTTGCCGGTTGTTATCGTCTCCGACAGTCCCGGCAGCCAGGCCTTCGTCTGCTCCGCTCCGACTGCGGTCATGACGCCGGCCAACAGCCCCGCATCATGGTGGCGCCGGGCGGCTATTGCCGAACTCCTCAGTCGCCGCGAGGGAAGTTGGATATAGCGATGGTCAGCGATCCATGCACGCGCAGCTCGTTCTAAGTCGTCCGCCAGGAATTTGTCGCCGGCCTCGCGTCGCAGATGGCCGTTTAGCGCGCGTTCGCCATGTTCGGTGAGGTCGCGCAAACCCAGAGCCCGCTTGGCCACCTCCTGGTGCTCAAAAAGGGTGCGCCGTCGACGATACAGCGCACGGATCGAAGCCAGGTGCGGCGGCGCAATTTCGAGTTCAGCGCCCAAATGAGCCAGCACACGCGTTGGAATCATCTCAACGGAATTGAGCGGCGTTCCGGCGAGCCGCAGGAAACCGATCTGCAGCGCCACGCCCAACCTGTACAATGGACGACGTCGGCGGTTGACAGTTCGCCGCTCATCCTCGGCGAACGAGAAGAAATGCGCAATTTCAGAATCGGTCAAGTCGTCTGGAAACCGGTCCCCACCAAGATATTGTCGAAGTGGTGCGCCCACGACTCGATCCTCCTTAGGATGAGCCTACACACCGCAGGCAAAAGGTCGTAAAATCTGGCGGCCAATAAATATCAATGGCTTACTGATTTCTATCGATGTTAAATCTTATATTTCCGCAACTTGCTTAGTGGCACTTTTTGCACAATGGCTACGAGAACCCATATTTGCGCCTCCGAAAAATTTGATCTCTTCATCACACACTCCGTATCCTGGACCTCCGTTCATAACTGGAATTTTCCAGCTCCGAACGGTCCAAGATTCCGGGTGCAGGTCAGCCGGCGGTGAACGCGCGGTAATCGCTGGCAATTACTAAGAATGAGTCTGTGCCTGCCTCAATCCGGTCCGGAACCGATCGGTCGCTTCGACCAGTTCGCTGACGCCACCGACTGCCTCGACAGGTTGCTCACAGCTTTTCCGGTTCTGCAGGAGCGTCAAAGCTTGCCCGTCAGTTCCGGGACCAGGGTGAACAGGTCGCCCACGAGGCCGATGTCGGCGACTTGGAAGATCGGGGCGTCCTCGTCCTTGTTGATGGCGATGATGGTCTTGGAGTCCTTCATGCCGGCCAAGTGCTGGATCGCGCCCGAGATGCCGACGGCGATGTAGACTTCGGGGGCCACGATCTTGCCGGTCTGGCCGACCTGGTAGTCGTTGGGCACGTAGCCTGCATCGACCGCCGCGCGGCTCGCGCCGATGCCAGCGCCGAGCTTGTCGGCGAGCGGGGTGATGATCTGTTCGAAGGTGGCCGCATCCTTCAGCGCGCGGCCGCCCGAGACGATGATCTTGGCGCTGGTCAGTTCGG
>NZ_JBMLSM010000225.1:0-3469 GCF_049240505.1 Novosphingobium sp. | reverse complement strand
GCCGGGATAAACCCAATCGTCCGCGGTCGGCTCGGTCAAGGTGACGCGTTTGAGCGGTTCCATAGTGCCGGGGTTGAACATCGTCACGCTTGGCGGTCCTGCCGCTCCTACGCCGCCGAGCACGCCGTGTAGGGCAAAACCGCGCTCGTTGGACGAGAACGCCGCATTCCAGAGGCCAGACAGATCGCTGAGGTATTGGACGCTCGCTTCGCTTCTCGGCGCGGAGAAGGCTTCAAACTCGGGAAAGTAGCTCGTGCGGGCAGAATCGTGGTGCTCAAATGATCCGATGGTTGGGGACCAGTCGGCGTCCACCCGTCCTTCCTGATCAGGGAATGTTGCGCATCCGGCCAGTACTGGCGGAATCGCTGCGCAAAGATCTCGTCTTGTTAATCGCATGTCGCTAACCCGGGCGTTCAATTATGAAGACATCAAAAGTCTTCAGCCGGTCGATTGAGTCGAAACGGTCCGGCACACGCAATGCGAATAAACGTACGGTAATCCTGTCCCGGTCAAACCAAGAGCCGAAAGTCGGTCGCCAACCGCAATCTGACCGGGGAGTTCCGCCTGATCATCGCCGAGAGCAGCGACTTCTGCTGCTCTCGGCGCGTTAAAGCGCCTCCCGTTCCAGGACCTTGATGCGCATGGCGTGTTCTCCGGGCTCATCAAGGCTGCAAACCTCTATCCGGAACCGGCACTGCTGGCCATCGGGTGTGGTAACGGCAAGATCGTCGCTGTCGGCAGCGAGCGCCATGCGATGGCGCTGGTAGTGGACACCTTGGCCCCGCGGGGGCAGCCGCTCATTGATAAGGGCAGCGATCTCGCGCGCGCCCGTGATCTCGCCAAAGTGCGAGGCGGTAATCCAGACGCCGTCCGGATGGAACAGGCGCGCCGCCGCATCGCCATCGCGTCGGTCCACGGAATCGAGAAAGCGCATCAGCAGCGAGCGCTTCGAGCGCCGGGGTGCATAGACGGTGTGCAGAAGCGCGTGGGCGACTTGGGAGTTTGGCGAACCGAGTTCGGTCTCATAGAGCTTCTGCACGTCCCGGTTTTCATGTGAACGTCGACGAGGAGCGGAGTTGTCGACGCGGTAAACCGCGGCGGCGCGTTTCTCCAGGACCTTAGGATCGAGGGACTTGGGCTCGCCACCACCGCCGAGACAGCCGCCGACGCACGCCATGACCTCGATTGCGACATAGTTTTCGCGCCACTCGTCGGTCTGCAGCATGCGCTGGGCAGTCGCGATGCCATTGCATACGGCCACCCGGCCCAGGCCCGGAACATCGGCCGTCTTCACGCCTTCACTGACGCCTCGAAGCGCCTGCCATACCAGTGGGAGCTCATCGCCGGCACCCGCCAGATGCGCGGCGGTACGCAGCATGGCCTCCATTACGCCACCCGAAGCCCCGAAAATCTGAGCCGCGCCTGTGCTCTGGCCCAGCGGACTGTCGAACACGCCATCCTCGGACAGGGCACCGAAGGCGATGCCCCTGGAGCGGATCATCCGGGCCAGTTCCCGAGTGGTTAGCACGTGGTCCACGTCGCCAGACAAACCGGGCCGTACGGCTTCATCCTTCTTGGCAGTGCAGGGCATGACGCTGACGACATAAGGCTCATCCTTGCCGTTCGCGAAATCCGGCCCAAGCGACCGGGCAAAGGAGCCACGCTTGGTTATTGCGCCCTGCATCTGTTGGGGTGACTTCGTCGTGCTGAGATGGCCCAGCAGGTCTGGCCGGTTGATCTCCACCCAGTTCACCCAGCCCGGGCAGCAGGAGGTGAACAGTGGCAAATTGGAATTCGCCTTCAGCCGCGCCAGCAGCTCGGAACCTTCTTCCATGATAGTGAGATCGGCGGCGAAGTTAGTGTCGAAAACATAATCAAACCCAAGCTTACGCAGGGCGTTGATGAGTCGCCCGGTGCTCACAACGCCGGGTTCCAGCCCAAACTCCTCGCTGATGGCGATACGCGTAGCGGGCGCGACCTGGACCACAGACACGCGGCGGCGCGAAGCCAGTACGCGCAGGACGTCATGCCAGTGCGGGGCCTCGATGATGGCCCCAACCGGACAAACGAGAGTGCATTGACCACAGGAAATGCAGGCGGTTTCACTTAGGGGCTGATCAAAAGCGGTCACAACCAGGCGATCGAAACCGCGCTCGGCAAAGCCGATGACATGTTGCTGCTGGCCAGCCCCGCCGCAGGCCTCCACGCAAAGACCGCACTGGATGCACTTCGAGGAGTCCCGCCAGATGCTTGGCGAGGTGTGGTCGACAGAGAGGTGTTCGGGATGTTCCGGCGAACCTGGCGGGACCTCCGGCCAGCGCTCGGCCCACTGGTTTTCCGCCACGAGGGTCTGCAACCGGCAATCACCATTCACTTCGCAGCGCATGCAATCATTCGGATGTCGCGCGAGCATCCATTCTGCATTGGTCCGGCGGAACTCTTGCAACGCGTCGGTGTCGGTCTCAACAACATCGCCACTCTTCGCAGGTGTGCAACAAGCGGGCTGAGGTCTGTCCTCACTATCGACCTGCACCAGGCACATACGACAGACCGCGTGCGTTGGCAGGCCCGGATAGTGGCAAAGCGTCGGCACATGGCAACCCGCCGCCCGGATAGCCTCAAGCAGTGTGGCACCTTCGTCGACCTCGACCGGTCGTGCATTCACCGTCAGCTTGAGCATATCGTGCGATCCTCGACAGACTGGAGCGATGCCAACCTATCCAAACAGTCGTTGGTTGTTTTGGTCACCAACAAAGAAATTCATCAATTTGCTATGCTGGAACACGACCGAACATTCATGGATCAACTCGCGGCCGCTTGCTTTGGTCTGGTGATTGCGACGCGAGGCTTGGCCCGGATTAGTTCTGCGTGAGTGCATAGGTGAACCGCCCCGGGTTTCCCGGAGGCTCCAACTCCTGAGTCGGATGGAGCCCGATGAGCAAGACAACCAACAAGTCTGCGCCTGAGGTCCGCGATCGCGCGGTGCGGACCATGGACCGAAGTCCTGGTCAAACTGCACCGCGTCCAGCTTGGCCAGTTCCGGCCTGGGCTCCGGCACCGGGGCCTTGGCCCGCTGCGTCGAGTCGGTACTCCCTCGCCACGAGTCTCTCGAACAGCCGGCCCGGGAGAAGGTGCTTCACAGGGATCATCAGACGTTCGATCAGCGTGCCTCCCACATAGCGAAGGGCTGGCTTCCGCTCGGCAATGATCGCCTCGATCTTCCTCGCGATCATTAGTGGCGATGAGCCTTCGCGCTCATTCGCGACCGCTGCTGCATAGGCGTTCTCATGGAACTGGAAGTACGGTGACTTCGTATCGTGGGTCTGCTTCGTCGACGATCGAAGGGTCATGCTCGTGTTGATGTTGCCCGGCTCAAGGATGACGACCTTGATGCCGAACGGAAGCAGCTCAAGGCTCAGCGCCTCCGAGAGCCCTTCGAGAGCGAACTTTGAAGCACTGTAAACACCAT